>NZ_JBTNDI010000039.1:0-2059 GCF_054511075.1 Arthrobacter sp. TMS2-4 | reverse complement strand
CCCGGCAACGACACCCACAACAGGGCACCCCACCAACCGCAAGGACAACAGCACAACCAGCACAACCAACACAACGACATGAGGCCCTGTTATCTCAGGACCCAACAGTGTGCCAAACGATAAACCCGGACAACCCCCACCAGCACCGCTTTCCAGAACCCCCCACGAAGGAAGAGAACGTACTCACCACCAGCAGGCACCACCCAGGCACCTATCCATTGATATTCCACCCATGAGCACCCACCGCGGAACAAACGCCCGCGCTATGGGCTAACTCCTACGAACCACCACCCCCACCACACAGGACGAGGACAGCTGCTCGAGGCGCTCCTTAGAAAGGAGGTGATCCAGCCGCACCTTCCGGTACGGCTACCTTGTTACGACTTAGTCCCAATCGCCGGTCCCACCTTCGACGGCTCCCTCCCACAAGGGGTTAGGCCACCGGCTTCGGGTGTTACCAACTTTCGTGACTTGACGGGCGGTGTGTACAAGGCCCGGGAACGTATTCACCGCAGCGTTGCTGATCTGCGATTACTAGCGACTCCAACTTCATGAGGTCGAGTTGCAGACCTCAATCCGAACTGAGACCGGCTTTTTGGGATTAGCTCCACCTCACAGTATCGCAACCCTTTGTACCGGCCATTGTAGCATGCGTGAAGCCCAAGACATAAGGGGCATGATGATTTGACGTCGTCCCCACCTTCCTCCGAGTTGACCCCGGCAGTCTCCCATGAGTCCCCGGCATAACCCGCTGGCAACATGGAACGAGGGTTGCGCTCGTTGCGGGACTTAACCCAACATCTCACGACACGAGCTGACGACAACCATGCACCACCTGTAAACCGGCCACAAGTGGCTGACACATCTCTGCATCATTCCGGTTCATGTCAAGCCTTGGTAAGGTTCTTCGCGTTGCATCGAATTAATCCGCATGCTCCGCCGCTTGTGCGGGCCCCCGTCAATTCCTTTGAGTTTTAGCCTTGCGGCCGTACTCCCCAGGCGGGGCACTTAATGCGTTAGCTACGGCGCGGAAAACGTGGAATGTCCCCCACACCTAGTGCCCAACGTTTACGGCATGGACTACCAGGGTATCTAATCCTGTTCGCTCCCCATGCTTTCGCTCCTCAGCGTCAGTTACAGCCCAGAGACCTGCCTTCGCCATCGGTGTTCCTCCTGATATCTGCGCATTTCACCGCTACACCAGGAATTCCAGTCTCCCCTACTGCACTCTAGTCTGCCCGTACCCACCGCAGATCCGGAGTTAAGCCCCGGACTTTCACGGCAGACGCGACAAACCGCCTACGAGCTCTTTACGCCCAATAATTCCGGATAACGCTTGCGCCCTACGTATTACCGCGGCTGCTGGCACGTAGTTAGCCGGCGCTTCTTCTGCAGGTACCGTCACCAACCCCAAAAGGAATCAGCTTCTTCCCTACTGAAAGAGGTTTACAACCCGAAGGCCTTCATCCCTCACGCGGCGTCGCTGCATCAGGCTTGCGCCCATTGTGCAATATTCCCCACTGCTGCCTCCCGTAGGAGTCTGGGCCGTGTCTCAGTCCCAGTGTGGCCGGTCACCCTCTCAGGCCGGCTACCCGTCGTCGCCTTGGTAGGCCATTACCCCACCAACAAGCTGATAGGCCGCGAGTCCATCCAAAACCACAAAAGCTTTCCACCAACACCGCATGCGCGGGAAGGTCGTATCCAGTATTAGACCCGGTTTCCCAGGCTTATCCCAGAGTCAAGGGCAGGTTACTCACGTGTTACTCACCCGTTCGCCACTAATCCCCCCACAAGTGAGGTTCATCGTTCGACTTGCATGTGTTAAGCACGCCGCCAGCGTTCATCCTGAGCCAGGATCAAACTCTCCGTAAATGCATTACAGACACAACAACGCCACCCGGGAAAACGGACAACACTGCTGCACAAAATTCGAAACCAGCCAAAAAAACCAGCCACCACACACAAAATGCGCGGCAACCAGCCAATTCAACCAATCAAAAAACAATCGGTATCAACAAACTTGGCACACTATTGAGTTCTCAAACAACAGGAACAACCG
>NZ_JBTNDI010000038.1:0-2072 GCF_054511075.1 Arthrobacter sp. TMS2-4 | reverse complement strand
TCAGTCCGACCTGCTAGTGCCTTCAGTCCGACCTGCTAGTGATCGTTCGACGTTGGTATTGTGCGTCACAGCGAAGAACTCCCTCATCGCACTCCCACCCACGTCTGAATATGGGGATCACCATGAAAAAAACCACCGCAAGCCTTGGCCTGGTAGCAGCAGTCGGTCTTTCTGCTCTGGCCGTGTCGCCCGCAATGGCAGCACCTTTTGTCTTTGACAACTGCACCCAGGCGGAGCAGTACGGCGTGTTCAACATCCCGGCAGGATCGCCCGGGTATGGAACGCATCTCGATCAGCCTGTCGATGGCGTTGGCTGCGAGAAGGACGGTGCTGTGTACAACCCCGCGCTTGTTCCTGCAGGCGACCCCATCGTGACGCCTACTCCTACGCCTGCTCCTGCAGGTGGCACCGTCGTGGCTCCCCCCGCTCAGGTAGCGCAGATGCCGGTTGGCGGCGCAGCCACCGGCGTTCCTATGAAGACAGATAGTGACGCGGGAACCATCGCGCTCAGCAGCGGCCTTGTTCTCGCAGCGGCAGCAGGAGGCGTCCTGATGGTTCGGCGCCGCGCTAGCCAGGCGTAGTACGACAAAAGGGCCGGCCAAATGGCCGGCCTCAGGTTTGCCTGGTGACCCCCAGTGCCGGCCGCGGCTAACTCATCACCTAACGACGTCTCGTGGCCTTCTCAGATGCTCACTTGGTGGTGGCTGAGGATGCCTTGAATGAGTGAAGGGCCCATCGATTACCGGTGGGCCCTTCACTCATTTTTAACCGAGCTGGTTCGCCTGGCTGTGGCTGTCCTTCGTTTGTAGGACTCCTACAAGAGGGACACGCCGTTAAAGAGCGAAGCTACCCCGGTATGTTGGCCGCCCGGGGTAGCTTCAAAGCACATCACAACTTCATATCCAGCGTACCTCTTGCTTGGCCGGAAGAGGATGCCCACCGCAGGCTGGCAGACCTGTGGCGTGTCGTCGGAGATACGGAACCAAAACGCCAAGGCGCTAACACCGCCCCCTTACCGGGTTTGAGCCGGTTCCATTGTCGAGCGCGTGGTCAGGGCCCATCACCGGTGCAGCAATGTCCGGAATCGAAGGGACGCCACGGCCTACAGCAGTACCCATCAGCAAGTCTCATGGAACTGCCAGAGCCACGCGCACATGCCGCCGTCGCACCCGCCTAACAGCAGTGCCAGCAATAAGACACCCACACCCCACACCTACACCGGTGCCGTCTTACTCTGCCCTTGATTCACCATCAAGGCAGACCCATGCCCTCCCCCGCCCTTCCCAGTGCCGCCGGTAAAACAAGCAGGACACTCAGACGATGGTCACCAACAACGAACCCCCGACCTTGAACCGACCTTGAGCTAACCCTGAACTGACCTCGAGCTGACTCAGCCACCACCAGGTAGCCCAGTGCTAGCGCGTGACGCACGAGCCTGAACCAAAGAAGGCGACACCCGCACCAAGATGCATGAGGTGTGACGATCCAAAGGAGCTCAAACGAGATGGAACAGTTCACAGCGACCGCACAACGCGAAGGCAATTGGTGGGTGATCGAGATACCGGAGTTAGGCCAGGCGACGCAGGCCCGTAAGGCGACCGACATCGACGAGATGGCCAGGGATCTCATCGCCGTCATGCGCAACGTGGATCCCTCAGAAGTCCAGGTCGCCGTGACGGCCCTCGATCGTTAGCGCCTACGGAGCAAGTTGGGAACTTAGGTGCCCTAAGTTGGAAAGCTGCTTGCAGAGCAAGCTATGCGTTTATGTGCCATAAACGCGGTTGACGTTGTCGCTAGCTCCTGCGGAGCAAGCTATACGTTTACACCGGTCTAAGTGCCACCGGTGTGCACGAGCGGCAGCTCGTGGTCCCTGTCGGGGCGCTGCGCTGAGCTCTTCAGTCTGACCTGCTAGTGCCCTCAGTCCGACCTGCTAGTGCCCTCAGTCCGACCTGCTAGTGCCTTCAGTCCGACCTGCTAGTGCCTTCAGTCCGACCTGCTAGTGATCGTTCGACGTTGGTATTGTGCGTCACAGCGAAGAACTCCCTCATCGCACTCCCACCCACGTCTGAATA
>NZ_JBTNDI010000037.1:0-2165 GCF_054511075.1 Arthrobacter sp. TMS2-4 | reverse complement strand
AGCTTGTGCCGTGCCCCTGACGCTCCTATAAGTGTCAACAGCATTAGGGGAGGCTGTGGTCAGAGTCCGCTGGTGCCCTACGGATGCGGTTTGACCTCGGCGTTGAACCGCTTTGAGGGGATGTCCGCTTAGGGGAGACCGGCAACTAGTTCTGTGCCGTGCCGCTCGATGTCTTCCAGGGCGATCCCTGCTGCAGGGTTTAGCCAGGCCGCGTGTTCGATGCAGCCATTCCTGAGCCACATCGGGCAGTAGGTATACACGGTGTTGTCTAGGAGTGCGATCGTTCCGATCCGACGTAGTGGCTTCTTTCTTGTCGGCTTGGGGGGCGACCCGACGTGAATGGTTCTCCCGTGTCGCAGCCTCTTGGCTGGTACGGGCCATATCTCTCCCACTTCGAAGCTGGTTCCGGTGAAACCGGGGGCACACCATACGAGGTCGCTGAACGTGTGGGTTCGTGGGTCCCAGGTCGTTGGAGCAAGAGTTGCGCAGAAGCCATCGTCTAAGGCATTGAGGTCGTATTCGACGGCGGATCCGGCCGTTCTCGGCAGCAAGTCGGTTTCCATGATGCTCCTCCGTTGTTGCTGTGCGTGCTGGCGGAATGGACCACTGAACCAGATCACTATAGTGACGTGATCCGGGAAGCATCGCACCCTGCAGATGGGCGTATGGCGATGATTTAGCGCGTCTCACACGGAGGCTAGCGGCTGCAAGAGATGTGAACCACTGTCTGGTAGTTGCTCGCGAAGCCAGCTCCGGTACCGGATGAGGAGGTGATCGCTGCGGGTCTTACCTCGCTCAAGCCGGGAGAGCGTCGAGGGCCACTCGCCGAGACTGCTGGCCGCTTCCTGCAACGTGATGCCCAGCTCGTGACGCAGGGGTCGTAGGTCCGCAACTGCTGGCGCGGGGACGGGGTTGGTAATCTGGCGGTAGACCTCACGGGCGACATAGCGTTTCAGACACCTGATGATCTCCCGTTTGCTCTTGCCTTCCTCGGTCCGTTTGGTGACGTATTCCTTCGTCCTGGGGTCGATGTTCATGCGCACCAGGACGATGTGGTGCAGTGCGCAGTTGGCCTGCCTGTCGCCGCCACGGCTGAGTCTGTGCCGACTGGTTTTTCCCGAGGAGGCGGGGATGGGGGCGACGCCGGCGAGGGCCGCGAACTTGGCTTCGCTGCGTACGCGGTCCTGGTTGTCCCCGAACGTCACGAGCAGCTGAGATGCGACATCGGTACCGACTCCGGTGAGTTCCTGCAGCATCGGCGCGTAGGACTCCAGGATGTCCTGCAGTTGAGCGGTGGCCTCGTCGATTTCCTCGCTCAGGTGTTGGTAGCGCACGGCCAATGCCTTGAGCACTCGTGCTGTCACGCAAAGAGGGTCAGCGAGGTGTCCGGCCGGTCGGGAGCGAGCCATGACGCCGATCATGGTCGCCGTGGTCATGCCCTGGTACTTGGACCGCACACCCTCTGGTGCGGAAATCAGCAGACTCTTGATCTGGTTGATCGCAGCACTCCGGGACTTCACGGCTGACACCCTGAGCGCGCGCAGGACACGCAAGCATTCAACGGGCCCGTCCTTGGCTTTCGGGACCGCGGTACTCCTACCCACGATGACGGAGTGGGCCGCCCGGTAGGCATCCAAAGGATCCGTCTTGCCCTTGAGTCGGCGCTGCTGACGATCGGGTCTGTTGACCTCGATGACAAGGATTCCCTCGCCCTGCAGGACTTTCGTCAGTGCTGCCCCGTAGGTTCCGGTACCTTCCATGCCAACTTGCACGACCTCACCGAAACCGGTGATGAAGCGAAGTGCATCCCGGTAGCCTGCGGCCGTTGTCGGGAACGCCTGGTCAGCTATTGGTTTGCCGTATTCCGTGACGACAGCGACGTGATGGGTGTCAGCGTGCGTGTCGATCCCGACGACGATGCGGCTCTCCTGCGCTTCAAGGTCTGACATGTCTGCCTCTCCGTGGAAGTGGGTCTCCACGAGCCAGAACGGGCAGGCAATACGGTAAGGGGATCTGGTCAGGCTCCTATGAGGCCATACCCGCCGGCACGTGAAGCGATCGCGGGGTCAGTGGACAGGTCAAGGGAAGGACAGCAACTCAGAGAGCCACGTCATGTGGACAGAGAGCCACACCGAACCCGCAATCAGTTTCCACTATTACCGTGG
>NZ_JBTNDI010000036.1:0-3136 GCF_054511075.1 Arthrobacter sp. TMS2-4 | reverse complement strand
CAGCCTCATCACCGACACCGGGACGGAGGCGGCCATCGACACCACCCTCGAACTCAGCGCCTAACAACCAACAGGATCACCAACCGCTACACCACCACCCGGGACTTGACCAATGGTGGTGCGGTCGACGATGCGGATGGCGTCGGCTTTGCGTTGCCGGTTGATGCGGATGTACCCGGCGGAGGTTTCGAATCTTTTATGGTTCATCAGTTCCTGGATGACGTCCGGAGCGGTGTTGTTGTCGGAGAGCCTCTGGGCATAGGTGTGTCGCCATGAGTAGAGGCGCAGCCGGGAACGGTCGAAGGTTTCGGCTACGCCGCCTGGGCCCTGGATATGGTCGGGCAGGTTCTTGATGCGCTCGATCCACCGCCAATAGACGGTGTGGTACCCGCTGATCGTTATAGGTTTGCGTGCTGCTGGCCCGAATCCTGAGAGCGAGGGAAACATCAGGTCAGCTGCCCGTGGTTCTATGTCCGTGACTGCATTGAGACGGTCAAGCCAGGCTGTGATGATGTCTGCCGTGGAGTGATGGATGGGGAGTTCCAGGCCGATGTCGCCGGTCTTTGGGGCGTCGTAGCGGATGAAGGGCCGTCCGTCATCGTAGTGCTGCAGCGCGTCGCGTTTGAGGCCGAGGATCTCAGAGGGACGCCGGCCCAGGTCCCGCAGTAGCTGATAGATGGTTTGGTGCATGTGGTTGCAGAGTTCGGCTGGTCGGCCGTTGGTGTAGGTGTGGTCTTCGGCGACGGTGAACAGGTGCAGGTTCTCGTCCAGCACCTTGATGACCTCGTCGGGAATGGATTTGTTGACGGTGCTGCGCTTCCGGCCGCTGGTGAGGGTGTCCGTGGCGAGAAACCGGAACGCTGGGGCCAAGCGCTGAAGGGCGTTCAGCTCTCGTCCTTCGTGCAGGAGCCGACGGAATCGGTGGAAATGTTCGTATCTGTATCGTTCTGAGCGAGGTGCCCCATCGTGGGTGATCAGCGTCGAATAGGCCTGAAATATCGCTTTCGCGTCAGCCCTTCCCAACCGATCCGGGGTGGTTCCATATGGGCGGCGTAGCAGTGCGTCCGAGGCGATGCTGCACGACCGGATCAGGTCACGGATTCTATCGGCCGGGAGTTCGAAGACGGCGGCGTATTCCTTCACCGCCTCACGTAGCCAATGGATACGGACGGGGCGGAAATCCAGGGTCCCTTTCGAGCAGATGGTGTCGCTCCCGGATTGTGCACGAAGCATCAGGACCGCAGCGTCCCAGACGTCGTCCTTCCTCGCATCGGTGCCCGTGTGCTGGTACCGCCAGCGGGCCGACCACATCCGTGCGTAGTTCGTGAAACCCTTCTGCAACCGCTGATCCGTCGAGCTCGCCAGCATGATTTGGTGAAGCTTCTCCATCGTTCGCGCCCCATGCTCCAAGGCGATGGTGATGCAGCGCCGAAGCACCCAGGGATCCAGCCGGTAGCCCTCCTGGTCACGCTGTTGCAGAGTCAGGAGGAACTCATGCCGAAGAATTGGTGGAAGATCGACCAGCGAGAATTCGGTGGTGGACCACTGCCGGCCGATGGGACGCGGGACGGCGATGAATTGCTCCAAGGTGATGCCTTGGCGTTTGAGCCGTTTCCATTGAAAGCGATGGCCCAGACACAGTGACTTCTCGAAACGCCATTCCTCGGTCCGGCATCCCGGAACGGCGCACCGCTGGCCACGTGGGAACACACCCCGGGCTGTCGCTTGATACTTCTCCAGCGGGTAGTCACCGCCTGCGGCGGTGAGACGTCCCCGCCAGGCGTGATAGTGGTGGTAACACAGACCGTGGTGGCTCGACAGTGCCCTGCAGGACTGCCCGCTGACCGTGATGGTGCACCGATCCGCGGCCTTTGAGGTCCGATCTGCCCCATGGTCTGCGCGGTACCCGCCTTTCGTGCTGCTCCTGGCCGCCGATTTGCAGGGCACGCAGAGGGCTCCATTGCCTCTGGCTAACCCGGGGCAGCCGGCAGCCCTGCACGGATAGGCGGCAGTGAGCGGGTTGGCGGGATCCGAGGTGAAATGCCAGAGCTTGCCGTCCCATTCGCTGGGCCGCCAGTTTCTGTTGATGCGTTGCCGCAGGAATGCGAGGTACGTCCCCGGTTCCGTGCCGGGGGACTCTGTGAGTAGCATCTGCCGGAACTCAGCTGTCATTGTTCTCGCCACTTCCGCAGGTGACCGAATCGACCGCTGCTCTCATCTCGTCCGCCGACGCGTGCAGATAAACCTGCGTCGAGTTCAGGCTTCTATGGCCCAACAGTTCCTGGACCACATCGAGGGGATGTCCTGCTCGAACCCATCTGGTGGCAGCAGTGTGCCTGAGCTGATGCGGGCGCACCCGCACCTTGGTTCTTCCTTCCCATCGCCTGAACATGGCATGGACGCTGGCATAGCGGAGCGGCTCACCAGGTGGGCTATTACGGGAGTAAAGGTTCACGAAGACGTAGTCGTCCGAGATCCCGCCGAGGAGCTGGTAGCGCTCATCCTGATAGGCGGCATACGCCTGAGTCACCTCGTCTGTCACCGGGATGCTGCGGGGGTCGGCGGATTTGGCCAGGGCGCCATTGCTATTGATCCTGCGGTGAACATGGACATGCGGACCGCGTTCGAAGCACCCGGCATGGGTCGATTCCGGCAAGAAGTGAAGGTCCTCCAGGCGCAGACCCAGAGCCTCTCCAACCCGTAACCCGCAGTGCAGCATCAACCGGATCAGCAGCGCATCGCGCGGGTTCGTCGCGCACGCCATCAATCGCAACTCCTCGTCAACGCTGATCGGTTGCGGACGTTTCGTCACTTCCCGCGATTTAAGCATCCGGCTCAGCCGCGGCATGCGGTCGGGATCTGCGCTTCCGTCAAGTGGGTTCACGGACCGCAGCCCAGCCTGGTCGAAGAATCTTCTATCGACGTCAACATCGCATAAGCCTTCGTGCGCGCAGAACCGCAAGAACTGCAGGACCGCGACAAGATACACGTTCACAGTTTTTCCCGACCGGGAACGATGGCCGGGTGAACCGCCCTGGGTTTGATGGAGACTCCTGACCTTGGAAACGAGAATAGAGTCATGGCATCAAGTCAGGGAGCCGGGAAGCCGACGGCACGTCGGTATTCGCCGGAGGAG
>NZ_JBTNDI010000035.1:0-3436 GCF_054511075.1 Arthrobacter sp. TMS2-4 | reverse complement strand
AGACCCACAGCGCCGATGGTACTGCACCCGAGAGAGTGTGGGAGAGTAGGACACCGCCGGACAACCACTCACGGGAAGGCCCCACACCACCAGGTGCGGGGCCTTCCCCACGTTAACAACCACACCCCCAAACCGGGCCGAGCCCGCGAGCCGGCATGTCCTGCGACTCATTGGTCCTGGGGACGGAGGACTCCGGGCGACGTGCCGGCAGGAGCGTGTTCAGGATGCAGACGCGGGAACAAATCAGGGCGAGCCTTGACGAGGACCAGGGCTGAGCCGGCCAAAGCCTCCACTGCATCGATGCGGACTGCGCCAGGAGATCCCTGCTGTTTGGTCACGGGCGTCCGGTGGCCGGTGGGGGAGGTCCTTGGTCCCCTATGAGGGGTTGGTCGTCCGTACGGACCTGACCCGTCACATCCACTCCCGTCGCCGCAGCGGGGGCTCCGTGCCTCCCGAACGCTGCACCAGGATCTGATTCACGCCGTTGAGCCCTCGCTCGAACCCGAGCGCGCTCGAGGCCATGTACAGTCGCCACACGCGAGCCCGCCCTTCGCTCGAGAGATGGACCGCCTCCTCCCAGTTCCTCTCGAGGTTGTCCACCCAGGCCCGAAGCGTCAATCCGTAGTGCCGGCGCAGCGCTTCGACGTCGAGCACTTCCAGCCCTGCCGATTCGAGTGCCTCGATCATGATGGTGAGGCTGAGCATCTCACCGTCGGGAAACACATAACGGGGAATGAAGGAGTCCGGATCCGGGGGCATCTCGCCGGCATTCCAGGAAATCGCGTGGTTGAGGAGGCGCCCACCGGGCCGCAGCAGGCCGTACAGGTGCGACGCGTAGTAGCCGATCTGATCCCTGCCGACGTGTTCCGCCATCCCGATGGAGCTGATGGCGTCGAACGGGCCGTCGTCGACGTCGCGACAGTCCTGAACCCGGATGTCGATACGCCCGGACAGACCAGCTGCTCCCACTCGCTGTCGGCCGAGATCTGCCTGCTCTGTCGAGAGGGTGACACCGACGACGTCGACACCGTAGTTCTGCGCGGCATGTAGCGCCAAGCTGCCCCAGCCGCAGCCCACATCGAGCACCCGCAAGCCGGGCCTCAGACCGAGTTTCCGGCAGACCAGGTCGAGCTTCGCGTCCTGCGCCGCGTCGAGACCGGTGCTCTCGTCCTCCCAGACAGCGCAGGAGTAGACCATCGACGGTCCGAGCACGAGCCCGTAGAACTCATTGCCGACGTCGTAATGATGGGAGATCGCCGCGGCATCACGCTTCTTGGAATGCTTCCGCCCCAGGCGGGTCACGTTCATCTCCTCGGGCGGCGGTTTGGGCGGAAATCCGAGCGCTCCAACCCGAACGGCCATTCGGACGAGTCGTATCCGTTCGCCGACCGTCGGCGGGCGGAAAGCCTTCAGCTCTGCGAACTTGCCCACGGAGCTGAGTGCGGCGAATCCCTCGAAGAGATCGCCGGATGAATCGATATCGCCCGCTACATACGCGCGGCTCAGTCCGAGCTGATTCGGCGACCAGAGCATCCGCCGCAATCCCCGCCGGGAACGGAATTCGATCATGGGAGCGCCAGGAGGCCCTGCTTCTGACCCGTCCCACGCTCGGAGCCTCAGCGGTATCTCCTCGGTCCCCAGGACGATACCCAAGGCTTCGGCCAATTGCGGTGCCACTCCCGTTTTCCTGCGCATGCCCCTTGTCTACTACGACTTGTTCATGCGGGCCAGACCTCCGTCTGGAATGGGAGGCCCGCGCCAGGCTGTATTCGTCGGAAGCAAGGTTCCCACTCCGACGTGGCGGATGCGGTGTCCCTTGAAGGCGGGTGTGCCGATGGCCGTGCCCGTGCCGCTGGGAACCCCTCGGCTGCCGAAATACCAGAGCCATCGCGATTGTCCACCGGATCCCGAGGACACTGCACGCATTCTGCACCCACGAGGCCCTGACCTGTCGGCCGGGCTGTGCGCTCGACCGGGGCCATAGCTGGCCTGCGGTCCACGGTCGTGACGGAACGGCTCAGCCTGCTCTTCCGAAGATTTACCAACTACATCGCCGCATCACTTCTGGAATCAGGCGGCGTCCGGCTCCACCTACGTTAATGATTGCGATGAATCGATGAAGGGTCGTCGAATAAGGCTGTTGGTCCACCGGTCCGACACCTCCTCTGGTTGAATAAAGTCCAATGCCGTCCACTGGGGACGGCATTGGAGGGGGAGTAACCGTGAGATTCACATCCGCCATGACTGGGTGCGCTCTGGCTGCAGCCGTACTCGTGGGCACTTCAGTAAGCGCAGGAGCCACTGAGGGACCCGTAGAGCTCGTTCCGTTCGATCAGGCGACCGTCATAGACCCGGCTGACATCGTTCACGCGAAGGGTGGAGTGCTGACAGCGGACGGGACGAATCTCTGCGCCACGAACCCAGGGAGCATCGTTTCCCCAATTGGCACATATCTTTGCTTCACAGGCTTCGAAGCTACTCTTGGCATGAGGGTTCCGGTAAATGTGCCTATACTCGTCCCTTTTGAGCAGGCCACAGTGGTCGACCCTGAAAGCGTGACCATCGTCCAGGGCGGAGTAATGACCTCGGAGGGGGTCGACCTGTGCGCCGAGAATCCCGGGAGCATCGTTTTCCCCGATGGCCGGTACCCCTGCTTCATCAACTACGTACAGACCTTCGAGACTATCGAGGACCCTCAGGTTGAGCAGCTGCCGGTAGGGGGCGCCGATACCGGCGCGCCAGCCACCGTCGGCAGCGAGAGGAATGCCGGTGCCGGGCTTGGGGTGGGTTCGCTGGGCTTGGGCGTACTCGGCGTCGGCACTGTGCTTGGGCTCCTGACCCGTCGGCGCCATCAGGCACGACCCTGATCGGTATCTTTGCCCGCAGCCTCGAGGAACGCCGGTTCGTTCCTCGAGGCTGCATCGTCTCGTAGCAGGCCGGCTATTGCCCCTGGCCGACGGGAATTCAGTCGGTAGGCAGACCTCTGACCCGGAATGTGCAGGCTCACCATCGTGACCTGGAACGAGCGGACCTACCATCGCAGACGCCGCCAGCGAGCACTCGGCAAACTGACCCCGATCGATTCCAAGATTAGGACAAGCCGCCACCACGGCTGCCCGAAACCCACAACACCCACCCGGAAACCAGACCTCCAGCAGTCCCCAGGGTTTCCGGGTGATCCGCGGTACTGCGACCTCCTTTGCCCTGCCGCTCCGAGCGTGCCGCTGGGGATGCATCTGGATGGCTCTGGTGCCCACCCTCGTCGAAACGGTCCCGACACTGCGGGAGGCCGCACGCCGGCCGGGCACCTGGGCTCAGACGCCCAGATCCAGCCGACACCGGGTGGGTTTGCTTGGGGGGTGTGGGGGGGTGTAGTGTTTTCTGAGTTGCCCCGGTGAGGGTGACCATCCCCTTCATTTTATTCCGGTTGGTTCGT
>NZ_JBTNDI010000034.1:0-3472 GCF_054511075.1 Arthrobacter sp. TMS2-4 | reverse complement strand
GCGATGTCCCGCCAGCGGAGTTCGAGCAGGCGTTCTATGCTGGCCAAACCAACCGCCATCAGCTGGTGGGAATCACATAACGGAAGTCTCCATCAAACCCAGAGCGGTTCAACTTGTCGCAACCGGCGGGCTAAATCCTGCCCGGTGCGCGGTTTACGCTTAAATGCGGTCAGCCACGAAGGAGCTTGAATACCCCACTTGCCCACAACCATAGCCGAACGGGTTCGCCTATGACGCCGACCCGGATTTACCTTTCCCCGCACCGAGGCTGCGGTGTCTTGAGGACTGGTGGGGTCGGCGTCAGTCGCTGCGCGTCTGGCCTGGTGTCTCGCGGAGTGATCTCGCCCCGATGCTGACGAGTAAGAAGGCCAGGACGAGAAGCAGGACGAGACCGGCAAACGCGAAAGCCGACACAGCCGATGTCATAAGAGCTCCTGCACTCAATACGCCAATCAAGCTGCCGGGACCGACGCAGGTCCACAGAAGATAGCGGGGTGTGCGGTAATCCTCTTCCTCATCCCACATCGTTTAGCTCCCAGCTGTCATCGTAAAAAGAAGCAGGCACACCTGCGTCGTGTCCTACGCCTCGGTGAAGGCGTCCGGCTCCACCGGTGCAAGATCGTAACCGAGCGGGATATCCGGTCGTGGCATCGGCCGTAGTTCGTCGGTGAGGAACAGCATGTAGTAGACGGTAGTGAGTCCTCCCCTGCCGCCGTTCTCGTTGACCCCGGTCATCGCTCCACCGTGATAGCTGTGGGCAGCCCACTCGTCTCCGGCAATCGCGTACAACCACGCGTCGGTTTCTTCCACCGATAGCGGCAGCCGGCTCCGCATCAGGCGGTGATGACCTGCCATAGAGATGGTGACCTTATAGCCGGCCAGCCCTGGTGTCTCCTCAATGTAAGACAGCGCAGATCGGTCCGCGCCGAAGGTCAGCTCCGCAAACTTGTCGGTGACGGACCTGAACGGACCGACATTCAGCGGCCGGTGCTCGCCATGTGGACGATGTGCGTCGAACACATTCTCCTCAAGCATGAAAGCTCGCCTGAACTGTTCGAGCTTGTCGCGATGCTTTCGCTCGATAGTCCTGCGAAGTTCGTGTATAGGCATGTCAGTAATCTACGTTCTGCTTCCTACGTTCTCAGAGGCGTCGGTGCGTAACAACGCCTCCTGTACACATGGGCACGGGACAAGCTCCCCACGCTCCGCTGCTTGTCCCGCACACATGTGCACAGCAGGAACCCAAGGGCACGCCTGCACACACCCACCTGCGTCGCCGACACGGGAGCCCTCACCCCGAGCGAGCGGTGACCGTGCACAGCCTCACGAGGTTGCGACAGTGAAGCTGCCCAGAGCTTCTGATAACTCCCTACTTGTCGCCGTACCGCTCCTCCAGGACCGGCCAGAGGATGCTCTCAATCAACTTCTGCTGCGAGATTTCCTCAATCTCAGCCGCCCGCCGCAGGAGCTCAAGCTGAGACTTACTAACGCGGATATTCGCCCCACTCGTCTTCGGCTCCTTGTTCCGGCGCTTCCACGCCGGCAAATCCTGCCCGGCCTCGGACTGCCGAGCAGAACGGGCTTCCCGCTCGGGCGGATTGGGCTGCTCTGCCTTCGCCGCAAATTCCTCCGCTGCTCGCTCCTGCTGCGGGGTACTACGCTGTCTCACCTTCACCACGCCAAGATCTCCTCTGCCAGTCGCTGAATCTCGTTCTTCGCCTTACTGTCTCGCATCTCGACCACACCGAGGCCCTCAGCAAGCGCCTCCTTGTATGCATTGCGCTCGTGCAGTCGAGCCGATGCCAGACGAATTTCCGGAAACTCCGCCAGGTACTCCTTTGCCTGATTGGCTGCCTTCGAGAAGGTGTTTGTTGGAACTCGATTCAGCACTGCCAGGACTTTGAGCTCCGGGTTGATGTCCCGGGCCTCCTCAATGACCTTTGTCAGCTGCTCCGTCACATCCAGTGCCGGTTGTGTCGGCTCAATTGGAGCAAGAAGCATGTCCGCCGTTGTCATGGCAGTGCGCATCTCGCGTGAGTCCTTCCCCGGCGCATCAACGATAACGACCCCGTACCTCTCCCCTAAGTCTGTGAGGGTCTGCCTTAAGTTTCCGGTCTTCTGCAGTGTCTGCACTGGCACTCCCCCCGCCTCCTCTCGATCCCTGGCCCAGTTGGTCGACGTGTGAACCGTTGGGTCAGCCTCGAGAATGAATGGGTCCATGTTGCGTCTCTGAAACTCGACGGCAAGGTTGACGGCGATAGTGCTTTTGCCGACACCGCCCTTGTGATGCGCGATCAAGAGGATCATGTCCAGCACTCCCTGAAACCGTTTGTAGCACTGAGGTAGTGCTTTACTACTACTCTGATAGCACTATGGTAGTGCGTAATGAGCCTACCAGCACAAGGCTCACCAAGGACTGCTACTGGGCAATACTCACCGCTTTGGTAGCAGTTTGGTAGTGCTCCACTACTGATCTTGTAGCACTATAGTAGTGACGATACTATCTACGGACGCACGAGACTCCCGGCCGGGCTACCAGTAGCCCCACTACCACACCCATAGCAACCTGATAGTACTACGCTACTGGTCTGGTAGCACTATGGTAGCGCTACCCGAGATCTACGGGCACATGAAGCTTATGGACGGATCACTGGGGCAACACTCGCGAAAAGGTAGCGGTGTGGTAGTACTTTACTACCAATTTGAAAGCGCTGTGGTAGTGGTAGCACCGACCTACCAGCGCACAAGAGGCCCACGGACGGACTGCGGGCAACTCTAGTACTACTCTTCTGGTAGTGCTTTGGTAGTACTACTGCAATGTGGTGGTGCCAGTATCTGATCCAGGCATAACCTCGATCGCGGGGAAAGTGACAGGAATGCGCGGATCGCCCATCCCTAATGTCGGGGGAGGCCGGTACGGTGTGCCGGTGACTTCAGCTTCTCGCCCTGGTTGGCATGGCATCCCGCCAAGCGCAGATCGTTTTGTGCCGTCGCTGCAGCTCGACGCACCCGACAGGCCTGCAACGGAGCCGGAGAAGGCGCCGGCATTGTGGGTTGAGCTGGAGTACCCGGACGATCGAAAGCAGACGGTGAAGGGCTTCGCGATGGCGTGGACGCCTGACGCGGTGTACGCCCAATGGGTGGAGTTCTCCCGGGCTCGTGAGGCGTGGGTGCGGCCTGATCAGTGCCGGCGGCGTGAGATCCCGGTGAAGAATCGTTTCGGTACCTGAGCTTCAGGAGGCTGTGCACGGCCACCGCTTGCTCGAGGTGAGCTATCCGTGTCGGTGTGGTGGTGGCTGTGCGCAGGCGGGGGAGTGGTTCCTGCTGTCCATCCTGGGCGCGGGACAAGCAGCGAAGCGTGGGGGAGCTTGTGCCGTGCCCCTGACGCTCCTATAAGTGTCAACAGCATTAGGGGAGGCTGTGGTCAGAGTCCGCTGGTGCCCTACGGATGCGGTTTGACCTCGGCGTTGAA
>NZ_JBTNDI010000033.1:0-3823 GCF_054511075.1 Arthrobacter sp. TMS2-4 | reverse complement strand
GTGGGGAAGGCCCCGCACCTGGTGGTGTGGGGCCTTCCCGTGAGTGGTTGTCCGGCGGTGTCCTACTCTCCCACACTCTCTCGGGTGCAGTACCATCGGCGCTGTGGGTCTTAGCTTCCGGGTTCGGAATGGGACCGGGCGTTTCCCCCACGCTATGACCGCCGTAACCCTTGCTACCTGACGCACGCCCCTGTCCTGGCCTGGTGGCTGGTGGGGTGTGCCGGTAAATCTGTGGGGTTACATCGTGATCGTGCTGGATGTACCTGTATTTTGTTGTGGTTCCTGTTGTTGGTTGGGAACCGCATAGTGGACGCGTAGCATTTTATTTGATCGTGACCCTCCCCTGTGGCCACGTTTGACGGTGGTGGGGGTGGGTGTGTGGTGTAAGTTATCGGCTTATTAGTACCGGTCAGCTTCACAGGTCTTTCGTCCCTGCTTCCACATCCGGCCTATCAACCCAGTGGTCTGGCTGGGGGCCTCTCACACTCGAGGTGTATGGAAATCTCATCTTGAAGCAGGCTTCCCGCTTAGATGCTTTCAGCGGTTATCCCATCCGAACGTAGCTAATCAGCGGTGCACTTGGCAGTACAACTGACACACCAGAGGTTCGTCCGTCCCGGTCCTCTCGTACTAAGGACAGCCCTTCTCAAATTTCCTGCGCGCGCAGCGGATAGGGACCGAACTGTCTCACGACGTTCTAAACCCAGCTCGCGTACCGCTTTAATGGGCGAACAGCCCAACCCTTGGGACCTACTCCAGCCCCAGGATGCGACGAGCCGACATCGAGGTGCCAAACCATGCCGTCGATATGGACTCTTGGGCAAGATCAGCCTGTTATCCCCGAGGTACCTTTTATCCGTTGAGCGACGGCCATTCCACAATGTGCCGCCGGATCACTAGTCCCGACTTTCGTCCCTGCTTGAGATGTCTCTCTCACAGTCAAGCTCCCTTGTGCACTTACACTCGCCACCTGATTGCCAACCAGGCTGAGGGAACCTTTGGGCGCCTCCGTTACTTTTTAGGAGGCAACCGCCCCAGTTAAACTACCCATCAGGCACTGTCCCTGACCCGGATTACGGGCCGAAGTTAGATATCCAGAGTGACCAGAGTGGTATTTCAACGATGACTCCACGTGAACTGGCGTCCACGCTTCACAGTCTCCCACCTATCCTACACAAGCCACACCGAACACCAATACCAAACTATAGTGAAGGTCTCGGGGTCTTTCCGTCCTGCTGCGCGTAACGAGCATCTTTACTCGTACTGCAATTTCGCCGAGTTTATGGTTGAGACAGCGGGGAAGTCGTTACTCCATTCGTGCAGGTCGGAACTTACCCGACAAGGAATTTCGCTACCTTAGGATGGTTATAGTTACCACCGCCGTTTACTGGGGCTTAAATTCCCAGCTTCGTCCCACGCAAGCGTGAAACTAACCGGTCCTCTTAACCTTCCAGCACCGGGCAGGAGTCAGTCCGTATACATCGTCTTGCGACTTCGCACGGACCTGTGTTTTTAGTAAACAGTCGCTTCCCCCTGGTCTCTGCGGCCCTGATCCGCTCCGGCGAGCTAGTCGCCATCACGGTTGGGGCCCCCCTTCTCCCGAAGTTACGGGGGCATTTTGCCGAGTTCCTTAACCATAATTCTCTCGATCGCCTTAGTATTCTCTACCTGATCACCTGTGTCGGTTTGGGGTACGGGCGGCTGGAACCTCGCGCCGATGCTTTTCTAGGCAGCATAGGATCACCAAATTCCCCCATACGGGGGTCCCATCAGATCTCAGGCCCGTGATCGAACACAAGAACGCGGATTTGCCTACGTTCTGCCCTACATCCTTAGACCGGGACAACCATCGCCCGGCTTGGCTACCTTCCTGCGTCACACCTGTTAATACGCTTACCTCCCGAGATCAGGTCCCGCGATCCACAAAAAACCACGTCACCACAAGGGTGGGCGGTCATGCTTCTGGCGGTTAGTATCCCTCGATCAGTATTGGCGGTTCTTCGCCGGTACGGGAATATCAACCCGTTGTCCATCGACTACGCCTGTCGGCCTCGCCTTAGGTCCCGACTTACCCAGGGCAGATTAGCTTGACCCTGGAACCCTTGATCATTCGGCGGACGGGTTTCTCACCCGTCTTTCGCTACTCATGCCTGCATTCTCACTCGTGTAGGCTCCACCGCTGGTTTACACCGCGACTTCACTGCCCACACGACGCTCCCCTACCCATCCACACCCCTGAACTCAGGAGAACAAGTCTCCGGCTTGGGATCTATGTGAATGCCACAACTTCGGCGGTGTACTTGAGCCCCGCTACATTGTCGGCGCGGAATCACTTGACCAGTGAGCTATTACGCACTCTTTCAAGGGTGGCTGCTTCTAAGCCAACCTCCTGGTTGTCTGGGCAACTCCACATCCTTTCCCACTTAGCACACGCTTAGGGGCCTTAGTTGGTGGTCTGGGCTGTTTCCCTCTCGACTATGAAGCTTATCCCCCACAGTCTCACTGCTGCGCTCTCACTTACCGGCATTCGGAGTTTGGCTGACGTCAGTAACCTTGTAGGGCCCATTAGCCATCCAGTAGCTCTACCTCCGGTAAGAAACACGCAACGCTGCACCTAAATGCATTTCGGGGAGAACCAGCTATCACGAAGTTTGATTGGCCTTTCACCCCTACCCACAGCTCATCCCCTCCATTTTCAACTGAAGTGGGTTCGGTCCTCCACGACGTCTTACCGTCGCTTCAACCTGGCCATGGGTAGATCACTTCGCTTCGGGTCTAGATCACGCCACTGCAACGCCCTATTCAGACTCGCTTTCGCTACGGCTTCCCCACACGGGTTAACCTCGCGACGTAACACTAACTCGCAGGCTCATTCTTCAAAAGGCACGCCGTCACAGAAACAAAGTCTGCTCCGACGGTTTGTAGGCACACGGTTTCAGGTACTGTTTCACTCCCCTCCCGGGGTACTTTTCACCTTTCCCTCACGGTACTGGTCCGCTATCGGTCATCAGGGAGTATTTAGGCTTACCAGGTGGTCCTGGCAGATTCGCACGGGATTTCTCGGGCCCCGTGCTACTTGGGATCCTCTCCAAACGGCGTCACGCATTACGGTTACGGGACTTACACCCTCTCCGGCCGGGCTTTCAAACCCGTTCACCTATACGCACGCACTCATTTCACCAGTCCGGCAGAACTGGAACGGAAAGTCCCACAACCCCAGTGATGCAACGCCCGCCGGCTATCACACACCACTGGTTTAGCCTGATCCGCGTTCGCTCGCCACTACTGACGGAATCACTATTGTTTTCTCTTCCTGTGGGTACTGAGATGTTTCACTTCCCCACGTTCCCTCCACGTACCCTATGTGTTCAGATACGGGTCACCCGGTCACTCGCGCGCCGGGCGGGGTTTCCCCATTCGGACATCCTGGGATCAAAGTTCGGTTATCAACTCCCCCAGGCTTATCGCAGATTCCCACGTCCTTCTTCGGCTCCTGATGCCAAGGCATCCACCGTGTGCCCTTAAAAACTTGACCACTTACGATCAAAAACATATCGAGAAAACCAGGCCCGAACACACACACCCCACCAGGCAAGAACGAATCCCACCCACGGAGCCCATGCATCGAAACCAGATTTATCTTAGAAATTGCTTCTTTTTAAGATGCTCGCGTCCACTATGCAGTTCTCAACCAACAACCCCAACACACCCCCACCCACCACCAGGAAAACCCCGGAACCGGCAGACAGAGCATGCGCAGGAAAACCAGAAACAACGAACCCCACACCCCCGCACCAGCCACACCCATCCCACCACCACCCCC
>NZ_JBTNDI010000032.1:0-4052 GCF_054511075.1 Arthrobacter sp. TMS2-4 | reverse complement strand
GCGGTTCAACGCCGAGGTCAAACCGCATCCGTAGGGCACCAGCGGACTCTGACCACAGCCTCCCCTAATGCTGTTGACACTTATAGGAGCGTCAGGGGCACGGCACAAGCTCCCCACGCTCCGCTGCTTGTCCCGCACACATATGGACAGCAGGAACCAGCCTGACCGCCCGCACACAACCACCACGTCACCGACACGGTAGCTCACCCCGAGCGAGCGGTGGCCGTGCACAGCCTCCACGAGCACGGTGAGACGAGAACCATCAAATGGATGTTCCCATGATCGCTAATAGTGGCATTGGTTCTAAAGGAACTATTGGGGCGAACAAGCCCTCGGTTGTCGGTGCAGCCTCGTACTGTCCGCAGGGTGGGCCAGAGCAAACGGTATGCCGCCTTCTACGCCCGGCAAATGGATGAGCGGATCGAGGAGTTCGTCATGCGCGAGGAGTTGATGATGCTCACGGCGGCCGAGCCGGACGTCGAGAACACCCGGCCCACGGACTTCCCGGAACCGCGCCGGGTGTATGCGTGGGTCCGCTACCCCTCGAAAGCGTTCCGCGTGCAGGCTCTGGCGGTCGCGTACACGCGGACCGCGGTGAAGATCCGGTTCCTCGAACCGGTCATCATGATTCAGCGGGAGGGCTGGGTATGGCTGAGCGCGGTCACGCCCGAACGGACAAGGGCCGGCGATGAGGCGGCAGGCGGCACCGCTTAGTCGCATTCTGCGCGGCGGGCAGAAATGTCACACACCAAGTGCGCGGGGTCTCAATGACTCCGCTCATCTGCAGCAGTGCCACCACGACACCGGCCAGGACCGCGACGACCAGGCCCGCCACGACCCATGCCCGATGTCGGGTCACTCCACTGTCCCGTCACCGGGATCGACCGCGCCTCGGGCGATGTCGGTGCGGGCCCTGGCGTAAGCGGCGGTGATGTACTCCTCGAGCTTGATGCGTTCTACCCGCCATTGGCCCCGGTTATCTTCAGTGCAGTTTATGGTGCTTGTTTCATGAGAATCGATCAGGTTCACCCCCGATTCTCAGTGCCTCCCGTTCAAGTGAGTAACGATGGTTCTCTCAACCGGTCAAACGCGCCGTTGCTGGTCTCTTGGCAGGGGCAGTTAGAGTATTGAGCCCAGGTCGGAGCCGGTTGATGGGTAGACAGCGGTGGTTGATTTCAGTTGCCGGGTTGTCAGGCCGTGTTTCATGGCGACGCTGATGGTGTTCGCTAGCTCGGCGTAGCCATGTCCGAAGAGGTGGGCACCGACGATGAGATCGGTGTCCTTGTCGACCAGTATTTTGGTGGCTCCGGCGGTTTCACCGATCCGGTAGTTCGAGTACCAGCCACTGGTGTCGGTATAGCGGACGTCGATGTTCAAGCCATTGCTCTGAGCTTCCTGCTCGAGCATGCCTACCCGGACGAGTTCGGGGACGGTGAAGACAGCCGTTGGCGTTGCAGCGTAATCCGGTACTGTCGTGGCGGACTTCAGCATGTTTGAGGCGGCAACCTTCGCCTCGATGACCGCTACGGGGGTCAACGGTGGTCCGGCGGTGTCCGCTGCGTCCCCGGCAGCATAGACGGCGGGGTTCGTGGTGCTTTGCAGGTGCCCGGCCACTTCCACACCATGGCTGCCGTGCGCCACCTGACCTGCGTCCAGGTCCAGCCTGGATAGTTCAGCGACTCTACCGGCACCGTGGACGATGAGGTCCGCCTGGATCGAGTCCGGGGTGCCGGCGGTGTCGGTGTGGATGGTGTATCCGCTGCTGGACTTGGTGATAGACGTGATGCTGGTGCGGCGTCGCACGTCGACGCCCGCGTCTGATCCGCGCTTGACCAGGAGGTCGACAAGGTCGGCGTCAAACGCCTTCAGGGGCCTGGCTCCCCGATCGAGGATGATCGGTGTGCTTCCGGCCCGGGCAGCGATGTGAGCGAATTCGAAGGAGATGAAGCCGCCGCCGAGGAACACGATCCGGCGAGGAAGTGTCTCCAGGTTCAGGAAGTCGCTGCTATCGATCAGATGCTCGTGTCCTGGGAAATCAAGCGGCCGCGGCACTGCCCCCGTCGCTATCAGGATTTTGGATGCCTCGTACGGTTTGTCTGCGATGTCGACCTGGGTGGGCCCGGTGAAGGTTGTCGGACCATGCAGGGTTTCCACTCCATGGGCTCGGAGGTCCTGTTCCATATTGTGTGGAACGGGGTCCGTGAAACCGTGCTTGTGCTTCATCAGGTCTTCCCAGTTGATGGAGAGCCCATTGCTGTCGATGCCTTTGCCGCCCATGAGCCGGGCGGCGTCGATTACTTCGGCGCCGCGGCGCAGGATCTTCTTGGGATCACAACCGCGCAGGGCGCATGTCCCACCGTAGGGAAGCGCGTCGACGATTCCGACCCGCCAGCCCTTGGACGCGGTTTTCGTCGCGGCGGCAACCCCGGCCATTCCCGCCCCGATTACCAGCAGGTCATAGGTATCAGTCATCAAGGAAACTCCTTCGTGAGTCAGTGGGAACGTTGTTCTCTCAACTGGCGCAGCGTGGATGCCAGTCCATCGTGGGCTTCGCCGTGCAATGGACAGAGCGGGCAGTCATCCGACGGCGCTCCTGAGCTGGGCCAGGCTCGGCGCGCCCGCCGGCCCGTCATCGGTCATATACCTGCGGCAGGCCAGGCCGACCTGCGTGGAGTCATCACCAAACGCGTCGACGCCGTTAATGAGGACGGTAGGAGAGCCGTGGAAGCCTACCCGTTCGGCGGCTTCCACCGACTCGATGAGCTGATATTCGAGCACGATGTCGGGGCGTTCCTCAGCAAGGATGCGCAGCCGCTCGTCTGCGACCGTCCAGTTCGGGCAACCATCAAAGTACTGCAAGGTGATGTCCATGCACCCCACGGTAAACCTTGCAGTCGGGTATAAGGTCAAGGGCTAGAATTGGACCATGCTGATCGGAGAAGTGTCTGCCGCCACGGGCGTGGACAATCAAACCATCCGCTTCTACGAGCGACAGGGCCTACTGCCCGCGCCTGACCGGACCGCTAACGGCTACCGGACGTACGACAGCGCAACTGTCGATCGCTTACGGTTCATTCGCGCAGCGCAAAGCGCAGGCCTTGCCCTGACTGAAATCGCCCAGGTCCTCAACCTTCGCGATGCAGGCCAGACACCCTGCACCCACGTATCACTCGTCCTCGAACAGAAACTTGCCGAGGTCCGGACACGCCAACAAGAACTCGCCATTCTGGCACGCGAGCTCGAGGAACTCATCGAAACCAGCCGCACCCTGGACCCAGCAGATTGTGGGCCAGCAGAGATCTGCCACATCCTCACCACCAAGTAAGCACCCCAGAGCAAGCAGATACCCGGCGCCGGGTGCGCACTCCTAAACTGACATATGACCGCAGCCAGCAAGCCCGATGGGGCTACCGCAACCTGTTCATGCTGCGGACGTGACCTAGCCCTGACAAAGCTGCACGCGGTGGAGGATGGAGCCGCCTACATCTGCCGACGATGTGGATTATGGATCGCTCTTCGCCTCCCGAGGCGAGTATGACCGACCCAATGTTACGTTGCTTCTACCTTGTCATTGAGTGACTTCTGGCGCGTTTGGATCGATTTTGGTGGAGTTAGCCCACTCAATTTGTTTGCGTTGGATTGATGTCAATCGGCTGCGGGGTAGGGTCAGGCCTCGTGACCACTTTCAGCGCGGTTGAAGTCCCTCTTTCTACGGGAGAACGGGTCTACGTCGTCGTAGACGCCGACTTCACGGTGTCTGAGGAAAGCAGACTCTACTCACTGTGGTTGAGCCAGGCGGGCCGATCTATCAACACTCAACGGTCATATCAGACGAAGTTGGCGGTTTTCCTCACGTGGGCGTCTTCAGAAGGTGTGGACTGGCGGAATCTGACGCTGCTCGATTTGCTCAGATACAAACTGCATCTGCAGACTGCCGCTCCCTGAACCGCTCTGGGTTTGATGGAGACTTCCGTTATGTGATTCCCACCAGCTGATGGCGGTTGGTTTGGCCAGCATAGAACGCCTGCTCGAACTCCGCTGGCGGGACATCG
>NZ_JBTNDI010000031.1:0-4311 GCF_054511075.1 Arthrobacter sp. TMS2-4 | reverse complement strand
CGTTCGAGAGGGTTGTAGGAGATTCCTCGAAGGATCACGCGGTGGCCGCCTTCATGTCCATCACGATGATGAACCCGGCAACCGCGCTACACCACTATGCGGGGCACAACTTGCGCTCTGGCAAGTAGGAGTGCCAGAAACGTGAGGACTAGCCGAGGACGGAGAGCAACTCCTCGCAGGCCCTCTCGCATCGGCGGCACGCTTCGGCGCAAATCCGGCAGTGATCATGCATCTCGGCGTGCTGCTCACATTCGTCCGCACAAGCCTTGCACGCAGCGCGGCAGGCCTCCACGACGCTGCGGGTAATGTTCACGTCGTACCCGGTGTGGCGGGACAGGATGTTGCCCGTGGTCGAGCAAATATCCGCGCAGTCCAGGTTGGTTCGGATGCACTTGGTGAGCTCGGCGACCATATCCTCACTGAGGCAGGCATCGGCGCAGGCAGTGCAGACTTGGGCGCACTCGAAGCAGGCCTGGATGCATTCTGCGAGTTTGGCCCGGTCCACTCCCCCCAAATCCTTGGGGTAGGTCTCAAGCATGGACGTGATGTTGTGTGTCATGGGTTTCTCCTTGTTCAGGGCATGTTGTTCAGGGCATGGCGATAAGCGAGCCGAAGGCACTAAGAAGCCGAGGGCAATAGGAGGCAGCCACCGAATGTGGATAGTCCTCTTGACCGGGCACGCAAGTACCCGGTCATGGGCAGCGTGAAGCCGCGGTACGTCTGCATTTCTGTAGGGGTGGCGGCCGGGCGGACTTATGTCCGACTGATGGATAGGGCAGTCAGCGACGGGGCGAGATGGTCACGTTTTTCCTGCGTGGGATGAGACATCCGGGGAGGCAACGGGCCAATGCGCACCAAGAACGATGTGACGTCCAGAGCGGAGCCGCTTCCCTGCTCGCTCAGCAGAGCCCCTTGCGGAGGTATGACTCCCTGTGGGGTACTCACTTGTTGGTCGCAACAGGGATGCACTGCTCTCAGGTTTCCCGGTGTCTCCATCGCGACGGCGCCGCTGGCAGACGCTGAAACCACTCGAGTAGGAAGTTCCGTGGCGGCTGCGGACATGCGCATACCAGTGGATGAGCTGTCGTGAGTCATCTGTAGGCACAGGGCCGCGGCTGCTGAGGTCGTGAATGACACCAGTAGGGACACGGTCAGCACGACCTGCACCACCGTACGTGCGGCGGTGCGCATGGTGCCCCGTGCTGACGTGGAGATTACTGTCCCCTTCCAGTCCCGCCGTCCCTACACTTCTACCCTACCGAAGAACTAAGCCGGCTGACTAGCACGCCCACAGACCGTCGATGTTCCGGAAGGTAACCGTGCTGCTGCCATGACGCTATCGATCAGCCCTACACGCACATAGTGCAGGCCCTGGGGGAACGACTTGTGCTGGTGCATCGTTTGTCCAGCCGTGGTTATGACCAACGAAGGTGATGATTCCCGTGCCCAGCAGGGGTGGGAGGAACTGCCTCTGCCGGAGCTGGAAAACCTACGCAGCACGAGGGCCGACACAGTGCTAGCTATTCTTGCCCGCAGTGATGAGAAGCCGGATCAGCAAGTGCTGTTGTCAGCGGCCATGATGGATTTGAACATTATCGACGAAGCGCTCCATGTCGTCCGCCATCTGCGTGCAGGAGCACTCGATCGCGCCTGCACGCGCAGCGGTGAAGATCCGCTTCCTTGAACCACTCATCAAGATCCAGCGTGAAGGCTGGGTATGGCTGAGCGCCGTCACGCCAACCGATACCACCGAGTCTCCCGACGGAAGCTAGTGCAGACTGCGTAGGGCTTACTTCAGTGCCTTGGGAACGCGTCGATATCACCGCGCGCGATGTCAGTACGGGTTTTGGCGTTGGCCCCGGTGATGTAGTCCTCAAGCTTGGTGTGTTCGACGTTCCACTGGCAGCAGCCTCCGATCTGGAGAGCCAGCAACTCTACTGAGGCAAAGAGTCCGCCATTTGCTAAAGGGCGAGGAATCGCAGCGACCTGGGCCGCTCATCGCCCCGGGGTTGGTCTGTCATGTACCCAGCATCCCAGCCACCAACCACTGCGACGGGCGCAATCAGCTCCGGCCCGTCGTTACGCACCGACCCGACTTCCTTGCCGACGATCCTTGGGACAAGGGTGGGTTGCGGGATGGTGTCGATGAAGTGCTGCACCTGGTCCCGCTCGGTCATGGTCGGGCCCAGCCGCTGATCCTGCAGATCGCCCGGGATGATGACCGGCGTCCTGGCGTGGATGTGCCCGAGCGCGTCAGGTGCGGCCTGGGTGAGGATAGCTGCGGTCACCAGCCGCTTGTCGTGGGCGTCCTTGGGTTTGGTGGGGTCGGGCCAGAACTCGTAGTAGCCGTTGGCTGGGATTAAGGCTTTCACCCGCACGGCACACGATCGGTAGGAGTTCTATATATTCGCCGGATGAAGTTCCACCCTACGACCTCAGAGGATCTTCAGACGATATTCGGCTGGATGGGAAGCGCCGGGGACATGGTCCTGTGGTCGGGTCCGACGTTCACATGGCCGCTCACCCTGGATCAGTTGCTGACCTACGCGGAGAACCCAAAGCGGACCTACTGGTCTGCGGTCGACGGTGACTCTCACGCGTTGATGGGGCACGCATCACTGCTGATCGACGATGACGCCGGGCTGATGCGGATCGGGTTCATCATCGTGAACCCGGCGCTTCGAGGACTCGGAACGGGCCGGTCGCTGGTTGACGGTGTCGTTCAACTCGAGTCCGCGGCGTCGACCATCCCCGTGATGACGCTGGGAGTGCTCGCCCACAATCTCCCGGCGATCCAACTGTACAAAAGTCTCGGTTTCCAAAGCACCGGCAGTATCTCGCGGATCCCCTGCAGGAATGAGAAATGCGAGGTTGTCACGATGACCCGCCCAGCCACCACGGCATGAACCGGCACTCAGCCTGAGCGGATTCAGCCTAGGTTCGTGCCTGCGGGTCAGCTCGCTTCGATGCTCAGATACCGGTACACCGTTGCCCGGCTCGCTCCGATGATCTTCCCGATGTCCGCCGGTGCCAGTCCCTGGGCCTTCAAGTCTCTGGCGCGCTTAACCCGGGCATGGTCAACGGTGATTTCTCGCCGGCCGGCTTTGCGCCCGTGTTCGGCTGCCGCGGCCATGCCCGCCCTGGTGCGCTCGGCGAGTTGGTCCCGTTCAAGTTGGGCGAACGCGGACATGACGGTCAGCATCGCCCGACCCATGGGACCGGTGGTGCTGATGCCCTCGGTGACGCTGCGGAAATGCACGCCACGGTGTTCGAGGTCATCGATCAGGGCAAGCAGGTTCCGGGTGTTGCGTCCCAGCCGGTCCAGCTTCCACACCACCACTTCATCACCCTTCCGAAGATGATCAAGGAGCTTGTCCAACTCGGGCCGACTCGCCACTGTCCCGCTCACCCCGTAATCGGTGAAAATCCGACCGCAGCCCGCAGCCGTGAGCGCCGCATGCTGCAAATCCGCGTTCTGCTCCAGCGTGCTGACCCTGGCATACCCGATACTTCCCATTCCTGCGCCCCTCCTGATCATCAAAGGCCTTCTTCTCCTTTGTTGAGAATACTTGATGTGAGACACATTGCTGGGACATGGACAGGTCACCCACTCCCCCGCCAACGCTAGAGTTCACCGACCCGCTGCGGGACACCGCCGTTCGTCCAGTCAAAGGATGGCGACCTCAACCGGTCAATGCACCACCTGGGATTCTGAGCGTATCGCGGACTGGTTGGAGGTGAGGTGGGTTTGGTAGACGTCGTTGGAACTGGCCCATTTCAGAACCTGCCGGGGACGGTCGTTGATGAGGTTCGCGATGTCATCGAGGTCTTTGGCTGTGAACCGTCGAAGGTCGGAGCCTTTCGTGAGGTACTGGCGGAGCATCCTGTTGGTGTTCTCGTTCGTCCCCCGCTGCCAGGGGCTTCCCGGGGCGCAGAAGTAGACGTTCATCCTCAGGTCCGTGGAGAGCTGCTGATGTTCCGCCATTTCCCGGCCGCGGTCCCAGGTCAGCGACCGGCGTAACGGCTCGGGGACGTTCTTGAGCGCGGTGGTCAACGCGATGCGCACGGCGTCGGCCTTGTATCCGTCGGGAAGCTGGACGACTTTGACGGCCCGGGTCGTGCGCTCGACCAGCGTCGCCACCGCGGACGGTCTCTTTCCCATGACGAGGTCGCCTTCCCAGTGGCCGACCTCGATACGGGCCTCGATCGATGCCGGCCGGGCGGTGATGGGCACCATGTTCTTCAACCGGCCCCGGCCCAACGATTGCTTGGCCTTCCGTGGCCGGCGGATGGTGCTCCCTGAGCGCAGAT
>NZ_JBTNDI010000030.1:0-4347 GCF_054511075.1 Arthrobacter sp. TMS2-4 | reverse complement strand
TGCACCCGAGAGAGTGTGGGAGAGTAGGACACCGCCGGACAACCACTCACGGGAAGGCCCCACACCACCAGGTGCGGGGCCTTCCCCACTTTAACAACCACAGCATCCGACACCGGTAGTGTCGATGTATGAGTGGATTGTTCTCGCACCCTTCCGCCGAGCCGGGCGTTCCGGAAGGACGACCGGACCTGCGGTTCTCGGAGTCCGTACCAGCGCCCGCCGATCATGCCTGGGCGGGACTCACGCAGCACCTCCATCTGTGGTGGCCGGCCGACGAGCTGAGCCGTTGGGGGGCGGACAGCTTCTTCGATCTGGAGGACAACGCCCTCGTCGAGACGTCCGCTCACGACGATGAGAATGTCTGGGGGGAGGTCACCGACAGCCATCCCGGGGACTGGCTCCAGATGTCCTGGCGACATGTCGGATCCTCTGCGGCGACTGTGGTGCGTATCGAGATGACGGCGGGTCGTGCGTCAGTCCCCTCGGACGGCGCACATCGCGATCCAGGAGAAGGCGCGCCCGGGATGACACTCACGCTCATTCACGGCGGGTGGACGGCGTCGGATCCGCAGGACGTCTACGACTTCTACCGGGGCTTCTGGCCCGGTGCGTTGTCGCGCTACCGACGTTTCATGGGCGGGTCCTGATGGTTGGCGTGCCGCTCGACGACCTCGAGCATGCACTCCCGGGCAGAGTGTCCACCGACCCTGAGGACCTTGCCCGGAACAGCCGGGACCAGGGCCCGGTCCTCGAGCCGGCACTTCCGTGTGCGGTGATCCGCGCCGCAACCGTCGAGGACGTGCAGGTGGTGCTGCAATGGGCAACCCGCCATCGCGTACCGGTGGTGAGCCGGGGCGCTGGGTCCGGGGTGTCCGGTGGCGCGCACGCGACACAGGGCTGTGTCGTCCTGTCACTCGAACTCATGGACCGGATCCTCGAGATCAATCCGGACGACGAGACCGCCGTCGTCGAACCGGGGGTTATCAATGCCGACCTCAACACTGCCGTTGCGGAGTATGGCCTGATGTACGCCCCGGATCCCGCCAGCTACCGGTGGTCCACCATCGGAGGGAACGTCGCCACGAATGCCGGTGGGCTCCGCTGCGCGAAGTACGGCGTGACGCGGGATTCGGTACTCGCCCTGAAAGTGGTGCTGGCGGACGGCACCCTCATCTCGACGGGGCATTCGACGTTCAAGGGTGTCGCCGGATACGACCTGACAGCCCTGATGACCGGTTCGGAGGGGACGCTGGGCGTGGTCGTGCAGGTCACCGTGCGTCTTCGTTACCTGCCGGAGGAGGTCCGGACCCTCGCCGCGTTTTTCGGGGATTTCCCGAAGGCGGCAGCCGGCGTCCTCGCCATCGGCCGCGCCAGGGTACAGCCCTCGATCCTGGAGCTCCTCGACGGAAGGACCCTCGAAGCCCTCGATGGTGTGCATGGCTCCGATCTTCGGGGGAGAGGGGGATCGCTCCTGCTCGTCAGGACGGACGGTTACGGTGCCGAGGCAGAGGCCGGGGTCATCCGGTCGGCACTCCTCGGCGTTGGCGCCGACGTCAGTGAGGAGGGGTCGGAGGAAGCCGAACGGCTCGTGGATCTCAGGCGCCATAGCCGGGGAGACGAAGTGGACGACCTGTTCCGTGTGGGGGAGGACGTCGCCGTGCCGAAATCCCGCCTCATCGACTATGTCGAGGCGCTCGAGGCGACGGCGGCTCGATACGCCGTCCAGCTGAAGGTCGTGGCCCACGCCGGTGACGGCAATCTGCATCCCACCTTCTGGGTCGAGCGCAGTCAGGGGCCGCAGGCACAGGCACGGCTGGATGAGGCACTCGACGAGTCGGTGCGACTTGCGCTCGATCTCGGTGGCACGATCACGGGTGAGCACGGTGTGGGTCAGTACAAGCGGAGGTGGCTCGGGTGGGAGCAACAGCCCGCGGTTCTCGAGTTGCAGACCCGCATCAAGGAGGTCTTCGACCCCCTCGGTATCCTGAATCCAGGAAAGGCCATCGTCGCCTGATCGTTGCCGCGCGGGGCCGTCCTACCCGGGATCGCGGTGACGCCCGATGATATTCTTCAGGAAACGGTCGGAGATCTCCGTTCATCCCACTACTTCGTTTCGGGGGCAGCATGTCTGACAACAAACCGGGATCGCAGGGCGACCAGCCCTACGGTGAGCAGGACAAGCCGCGATACGGGGAGAACCCCCCGAAGTACGGGGAGAACCCGCCCCGGTACGGGGAGAACCCGCCCCGGTACGGGGAGAACCCGCCCCGGTACGGGGAGGGCCAGCCCCAGTACGGGGAGAACCCGCCGAGGTACGGTGAGGGCCAGCCCCAGTACGGCCAGGCCCCGTCCGACTACGGGCAGCAGCCGCCGACGCCGTATGGGCAGCAGAGCTCGACCTCCTACGGACAGGCGGCGTCCCCCTACGGACAGCAGAGCCCCTACGGCCCGGGTGCCGGCAACTACCCCGGACAGCAGGGTTACCAGACCCAGACGGGGGAGAACCCGGGCAGGACGCTCGGCATCGTCGGTTTCATCCTTGCGATCCTCATCGCCCCGGTCGGCCTGGTCATCAGCATCATCGCCTTCGTGAAGTCCCGGAGGGCGGGGATGGGCAACGGCTTCGCCCTCGCCGGCATCATCATCGGAGCGCTGTTCACCATCATCGGGGTGATCACCGCCATCGCCCTGATCGCATTCTTCGGCGACCTCACGCAGCAGATCGTGGACGCGTGCCAGGGGCAGCCCTCGGGAACACCGGTCACCATCCAGGGCCAGCCCCTGACCTGCCCCTAGCAGTACGCAGGAGCAGACGAGGGGGCCGGCAGTCATGGGCTGCCGGCCCCCTCGTCGCGTGACCCTGAATCGGCGACCTATTCTTCGTCCTCGTCGATCCCGATCGTCTTCGCATCGGCGGTCAGCATGATCGCGGCCTCGTCCCGGCGGTGACGCAGCTCGTCGTCGAGGTAGGACTGTACGGCTTCGGCCATGGGAACGTTCCTGTCCTCCCGCTCCGACATGTACCACCTGTGTTCGAGCACCTCGTGGACGACCTCGGCGGGCTCGAGCTTCCCGCCCAGTTCACGGGGTACGGCACGGACGATGGGCTCGAAGACCTCGTTCACCCAGAGGTGCGCGCTGAACTCCTCGTCGAGCGTCGGGTTGTTGTCCGCCCGGTAGGCGTCCATGTCATTGAGCAGGCGTCGGGCCTGGTTCTCCTGGGCATCGAGGCCCGTGAGGCGCAGGAGCCGGCGGCTGTGGTGGCCGGCGTCGACGACCTTGGGCTGCAGCTGGATCTGCGTCCCGTTGGCGGCGGTCTTGATCGCGTACTCCTCGACATCGAAGCCGAGCTCGTTGAGACGGCGGATACGGGCCCCCACACGCCAGCGGTCGCCGAGTTCGAACGATTCCTGCTCGGTCAGCTCGCTCCAGAGGCGGCGGTAGCTGTCCATGATCAGCTCGCTGGTGGCGAGTGGATCCACCTTCTCCTCGATGAGGCCTCCCTCCGCGAGGTCCATCAGTTCGCCGGCGATGTTCACGCGGGCGATCTCGAGGTCGTACTCGCGCTGGCCCGTGGACAGCTCGGGATAGAGCTCCCCCGTCTCGGCGTCGACGAGGTACGCGGCGAAGGACCCGGCATCGCGCCGGAACAGGGTGTTGGAGAGGGAGACGTCTCCCCAGTAGAAACCGATCAGGTGGAGACGCACGAGGAGCAGTGCCTGCGCGTCGATGAGTCGGGTCAGCGTGTCGCGGCGCAGGGTCTGGGAGAACAGCGCCCGGTACGGAAGTGAGAACTTGAGGTGACGGGTGACCAGGACGGGGTCGAGTTCCTCCCCCTCCGGTGTGGCCCGGCCTGAGATCACGGCGACGGGCTCGACGCAGGGGACGTCGAGGCGCTGGAGCTTGCGGAGCATGTGGTACTCGTGGCGGGCGATGTGCTCCCCGGTCTCCTTCACGGCGATGACGGACCCGCCGAGGTGCGCGAATCGCACGATGTGCCGGGAAATGCCCCTGGGGAGGGCGGCGAGGGCACTGGCAGGCCAGTCCTCGAGGGCGATGTGCCAGGGCAGGTCGAGAAGCTCCGGATCGGTGGTCGAGGCCGTGATGTTCAGGGAGCCCAGGCCGGGTGCCTCCGAGGATGCAGGACGCACCCGCGGCAGCTTGCCGGTCTGGTCGTAATCCGTCGGCTCGTCATGCCACTGCGCGTTCGAGGTCTCTGTCATGGATGCTGCCTTCGTCTTGGGGCGGGGAATGAGCCTGCTTCAAGCGTAGTGGTGGTTAAACGGCGGCGGGGGGGGGGGGGGGGGGGGGGGGGGGGGGGGGGGGGGGGGGGGGGGGGAGAGGTGT
>NZ_JBTNDI010000003.1:0-304134 GCF_054511075.1 Arthrobacter sp. TMS2-4 | reverse complement strand
CTGATCCCCTGAGCCGCCAGCCAGGAAATCTCCTTGTAGAACACCCGACTCGTGCTCACATCCGCGAACGGCGACACCGCCGGCGGCGTGTAAGCAGGAGAACCGGCCGCCCGGTAGAGAAATGCGGCCATCTGATCCCGGGTGGTCGCCTGCAAGGGCCGGAAGGTCCGGGTCCCATTCGCCTCAGCCCACCCGGTACTGATCCCCTGAGCCGCCAGCCAGGAAATCTCCTTGTAGAACACCCGACTCGTGCTCACATCCGCGAACGGCGACACCGCCGGCGGCGTGTAAGCAGGAGAACCGGCCGCCTGGGTCAGTTCGTAGTCATCCGTGATGAGCGTGCCGTTGCTGGTCAGGTTCAGACCCATGCTGATCGCCGAGGCGCCGGCCGGCACGGGAGGCGTCGTGTAGGTGGTCTGCGTCCAGTCGGCTGCAGAGTTGTATTTCGGGCTGGAGGTCCAGTACATCCAGGTCCCCAGACCGGTCCTGTAGTACAGCTCGAACTGGGTGGGTGCGGTCGCCTTATACCAGGCCTTCATCTGGTACGCGGTGCCCGGTGTCGCGCTGGGAGCACACTCACCGAGGTCGAGGGTCGGCAGGAGCTTCGCGTCGCCGTCGACGTAGTCCGCCATGGTCAGTTGCTGGGCCACGTTGCCGGTCCGTCCCGGGCTGACCTGGCTGAACGTCCGGGAGTTCGTGCCGTAGCCGCCGAAGGCCCAGCATTCGGGCTTCCCGGCGACATCACTGCTGGTCTCCAGACTCGGGTTCCTCAACAGGTTCCCGGTGGTGATCGGGGCCGGCACGGCAGGGCCGGAGACAACCGGCTTCGTGGCGCCGCCGATGACCTGGTCGACGGTCTGCACCGTGATCCGTCCGGCGGCGACCTCGTCCTTGAGCCACGTCGTGTACTGGTTGAAGAGCTCGGTGGTGACGGACAACGGATCACTGTCACGGCCCACGTGGTGGAAGGTCAACTGCACCCAGCCGCCACTGCCGTTCACGGACTGCGTGACCTGGTTCTGCAGATCGGCGAGCGTCCAGGTGTTGTCCACCTGATCCGGTGCGCCGGTGTAGAACGGTGTGCCCGGAGGAATGGTTTCGGCGACCTTGAAGGTGGCAGAGGCCGGGTTCTTGCTCCGGACATCCCCCAGCCCCCGAGCACTGTTGTACCCGCAGTCCCGCACGATCGCCTCTACTTCCGGGCTGGCGGACGCGAACGGATAGGCGAAGCTCGTGATATCCAGCCCCAGGCCGGTCAGGTTCACCCTGTCATTGCAGACCTGGCGTCGCGCCTCGTCCGCCCCCGTCGCTACCAGGTCGGGATGCGTGACGGTGTGGCCGCCGATCTCGTGACCATCGGCCTGCATCGCCTGGACCTGGGCCGGGGTCAGGAACTGCGGGGCGTTGAGGTACCCCGAGGGGACGAAGAAGGTTCCTCGCAGCCCGGCATTCTTCAAGGTGGTCGCGGCAGCGAACTGATTGTCGTTGGCGTCGTCGAAGGTGAGGGTGACCACCGTGTTCGCTACGGCCTGCGCCGGCGCCGCGACGACCATCCCACCGAGCAGACCCGCGACCACCCCCAGGACGCTCCCCATGGCGGTCCAGCGGGTCCTGCCCCGAGAAGCGACGAGCGCCCTCCGGCGTTGGTGGTTCGATCGCGGATCGGCGCGCCGATCATCCAGTGTTCCCATGTCTGTATCCCGCTCTGTTCGGGGGGAACCCGTTCGAGCACAACCCGGAGCCTGGTGAACACACCTACCGTTCGGTGCCCCGAAATCCGACCCAGCCGCTCGTTCCCCTACGATTCCGCAACACCAGTGCGTCGTGGCAGCTAGTGCGCCAGGCCCCCATGGCGACCTGTGCTGGAAGCGTATTGGGGAGCTGCGGCAGGATCGCGAGTGGTCACTACCCCACTTCGCACGGCGGGGAGCACCCGAACCGCCTGCTTCTACTCAGCCGGCAACGCCTGCGTGTACGTAGGGGTCGAGGAGCGTGCCGGGCCCTACTTCGAGTGCTTGGACGAGGAGCTGGTGGTCCCTACGGCCGGGGCACCGTCGGTGTCGTCCTCCGGGTCGGCGGAGATGACCGGCTCGTCCCGCACCGTCTCGCGGTCGTTCCTGGCGACGTCACCCCGGGTCTTCAGGAGGCTCGCGACGGTGGCGACAGCGATCGTGGCGCCGATGAACAGCAGCGAGAACCAGATGGGGATCTCCGGCACCCAGAGCAGCGGTTGACCGCCGTTGATGAAGGACAGCTCGTTGACGTGCAGGGCGTGGAAGACGAGCTTCACGCCGATGAACGCGAGGATCACGGCGAGTCCCTGGGCGAGGTAGATCAGGCGTTCGAGCAGCCCGCCGATGAGGAAGAACAGCTGGCGCAGACCCATGAGCGCGAAGGCGTTGGCCGTGAAGACGATGTACGCCTCGTTGGTCAGGCCGTAGATCGCGGGAATCGAGTCGACGGCGAAGATGAGGTCCACGAAGCCGATCGCGATGATGGTGAGCAGCATCGGCGTCACCCAGCGCTTGCCGTCCTTCTTCACGGTGAGCTTGTCCCCGTGGTACTCGTCGGTCACCGGGAGGACGCGGCGGACGAACTGCATGAACTTGCCGTCGGCAGGGTTGGAGTCGTGGCTGCCGAACGCCTGCTTGTAGGCCAGGAAGAGCAGCAGCGCGCCGAAGATGTAGAAGATCCAGGAGAAGTTCTCGATCAGTCCCGCGCCGATGGCGATGAAGGCGCCACGGAGGACGAGGGCGATGATGATGCCGATCATCAGCACCTTCTGCTGGTACTTCTTGGGGACGGCGAAGCCCGTCATCACGATCAGGAAGACGAAGAGGTTGTCGATCGACAGCGCCTTCTCGGTGAGATAACCGGCGAAGTACTCGCCGCCGAAGTTCCATCCCGACACCACGCCGATGCCGACGCCGAAGAGCAGGGCGAGGGCGATGTAGAACGCGGACCAGCGTGCCGATTCACCGATGCTCGGTTCGTGGGGTGTGCGCACGTGCGCGAAGAACTCGTAGACGAAGAAGAGGATCGTCACGGCGATCGTGATCAGCCAGATGGTAGGCGTGATCTCCATGTGGGGTGCTCCAAAGGGTAGGCGTCAGATACAGGCGCCAAGGTCTCCTCCGCCCGGACGGAACCGGAACCGACGGGCCCGGGATGCTTCACTGCATCCGTATTGACGGGCCGATCACAGACGGGAGTACTCCCCTTGATACGACAAGCCTAGCGCACATGGGGCCGTACGCATGCCTCGTGGCGCGGGGGCATCGCCGTCGGGCACATGGCTAGGCTGGGGGAATGGCCACAGTTCTCCTCGTGCGGCACGGCCGCACCACAGCCAACGCGACCGGGCTGCTGGCCGGTCGGGCCGACGGCGTCAGCCTCGACGAGATCGGCCGCGACCAGGCGGCCCTCACCGGAGGCAGGCTCGCGGCCGTGCCCCTCGTCGGCGTCGTGTCGAGCCCCCTCGAACGGTGCCGGCAGACCGCGCAGTTCGTCCTCGACCGCCAGTTGGGCTCCCCCCACGCGCCCATCGATCCCGACCTCACCGAGTGCGATTACGGGCAATGGCAGGGCCGTCTGCTGAGCGACCTCTCGACCGAGCCCCTGTGGCCGATGGTGCAGTCCCAGCCCTCGGCCGTCACCTTCCCCGGTGGCGAATCCATGGCTGCGATGCAGGCGCGGTCGGTGGCTGCGATCCGGCGCCACGACGCAGCCTTCGAGGCCGAACACGGGCCCGGGGCCGTGTGGGCGGCAGTGAGCCACGGCGACGTCATCAAGTCGATCCTCGCCGACGCCCTCGGCACGCACCTCGACCTGTTCCAGCGCATCACCGTCGGTCCGGCCTCGGTATCGATCGTGCGCTACGGGGCGAGCCGGCCGACCGTTTTCGCGACCAACACCGACGCCGGGGATCTGTCCTGGCTGGCGACCAGCGCCCCCACCGGTGACGCCCCGGTGGGTGGTGGCGCAGGGCACACGGCGCCGCGTTCCGCATGAGCCTAAAATGCTCTTATGCCTACAACTGTTCACGAGTTCGCCTGGCCTGACCGGGTTGTCGTCGGCACCATCGGCCTTCCCGGGTCGCGTACGTTCTACCTGCAGGTCCGTTCCGGGTCCCAGCTCGTGAGCATCGCGCTGGAGAAGCAGCAGTCGGCCCTGCTCGCCGAGAAGATCGACGAGATCCTCGACGAGCTCAGCACCCTGGACGGCAACCCCTTCAGCGTTCCCGCGAGCACGCCCATCGAACTCGTCGACAACGACCAGCTCGAGACCGTCGAGGAGCAGTTCCGGACCGGCGCGATGAGCCTGGGCTGGGATCCGGCGACGGCGCAGGTGGTCATCGAGGCATACCCGCTGCCCGAGACCGACGACGACGCCACGCTTGAGGACGACGAGACCGAGGCATCCGAGATGCTGCTGGTGCGCATGCCGGTCGGCACCGCGCGCGCCTTCACGAAGCGCACGCGCGAGGTCGTCGGGGCAGGTCGTCCGATCTGCGTGATCTGCGGTCAGCCCATCGACGCCGACGGGCACACCTGCGCCCTCCCCGAGGTCTGATGCCCGCGCCCGATCTCGTGACCGCCGAGCTGACGCTCACCGGCCGCATCACGACGGCGTCGAACGCCACGTTCCGGGGCAGCATCGGCGACACCGCCGTCGTGTACAAGCCGATCCGGGGCGAGAACCCGCTGTGGGACTTCCCCGACGGCTTCCTGGCCCACCGGGAAGTGGCCGCCTATCTGGTCTCGGAGGTCCTCGGCTGGAACATCGTGCCGCGCACCTGGCTGCGGGACGGTCCGTTCGGCGAGGGCATGGTGCAGCTCTGGCAGGAGACGGACCCCGACCAGAGCGCCGTGGACCTCGTCGCGGCGGACGCTGTGCCGGAAACCGGATGGAAACAGGTCCTCGAAGGGCAGGACGAGACCGGGCGGATGGTCGCCGTCGTCCACGAGAACACCCCCGTGCTGCGTCGTATGGCGGTGTTCGACGTCCTGGCCAACAATGCCGACCGGAAGGGCGACCACATCCTCGCCATGGCGGATGCGCACCGGTACGGCGTGGACCATGGCCTTACGTTCCACAGCGACCACAAGCTGCGGACGGTGCTGTGGGGGTGGCTGGGCGACGAACTGACGGCAGAGGAGCTCGACGGCGTCGATCGGGTCAGCGAGGCGCTGCAGGGTTCCCTCGGAGGCGAATTGGCGGGGCTGCTGACCGCCTCGGAAATCGTCTCGCTCACCGAGCGCTGCGCACGGCTGCGCGCGACGGCGCTGTTCCCGGCGCCGAGCGGTCGGGGGTCAGCAGTGCCCTGGCCGCTGTTCTGAGCACATTCCAACCACGGACGTCCCGGGTTCCGGAGACTCCTCGATCTCCAGACCCCGCACCGCACCGCCGTCGAAGCGGGTGTCACGCCCGCTCGGGTACCAGCATCGTCACCCCGGCGGCGTCGAGCGCGTCGGCCAGCTCCGTCGACGGCGCCCTGTCGGTGATCAGGTAGTCGGCGCCCTCTAATGGGACGATCTGCGCGAACAGCCGGCGGTCGAGCTTGGTGGAGTCGGCCAGGATGGCCGTTCGCTCGGCCCGGCTGATCATCTCGGCCATCATCGCAGCGTCGCCAAGGTTCGACGTCGAGTAGCCTGACGCGTCCACCGCGCCGACCGCGATGAGTGCCATGTCACAGCGGATGTCCACCTCGGGCGTGCTCCCACTCATGCCGAGGGTGACCGGGCCCGTCGTCGCCTGAGTGAGAGTGCGCACGGCCCCGCCGAACATATAGAGGTCACGGAATACCGCCGGCGAGATCTCCGCCGGGATCCGGAGATTGTTGGTGGCGATCGTCAGGTTGCGGTGATTCCGAAGCGCCCTCGCGACGGCGAGGCTCGTTGTCCCGGCGTTGATCATGAGGACAGAGCCGTCGGTCACCAGTTCGACGGCGAGCTGGGCGATGGCCTCTTTCTCCGTCGTCTGCATGCTGAGCCGCACATCGATCTCACGGTCCCGGCCGGCCCGCTCGCTGGTGCTGACTGCACCACCGTGTGTCCGTATGAGGATGTTCTCCCGGTCCAGCTGATCGAGGTCGCGCCGGATCGTGTCGATGGACACGTTGAAGTGCGCAGCGAGGTCGGCGACAGTCACGCGTCCCACCTCGTCTACGTAGGCCGCGAGATCAGCCTTCCGCCCCGCGGGTAGTTGGCGGACGCGCTGCAGTTCTTGCGAAGTCATGCTTCATCTGTAACACACGAGCTTCCCGGGCGCACCAGAAACAGCAGGAAACAGCATCCCCTTGCGAGCAAGGAAGGCGGAATGACCCACTTTTTGCAGTTTTTGGCAATTTTGGCCGCACCCTACCCTTGACGTGAACTGTGAGCGAGGGCACAATCGTGGGGAAAGCAGCAAGAAAAAGCATAACCAAGCGAAATGTCGCACTATCTCAACGAGGAGACCTGATGTCCACCCATCGGCGCATGCGTACCCGCGCAACCCTATTCACCGGCATCGCCACCACTGCAGTCTCGATCGTCGCACTCACCGGGTGCGGTTCGAGCGGCTCCGGCTCCGAGGAAGCTGGCGGCGATGTCACCATCGAGTTCGCGCAGTGGTGGGAGCCCGAGCTCCCCGACGGCGAGTTCCGCGCTCTGATCGACACCTTCGAGGAGGAAAACCCCGGAATCACCGTGGACCTCGTCAGCGGACCCTACGCCTCCACCAAGGAGCAGCTCTTCGCCGGTGCGGCGTCGGGCACCATGCCCGACGTCGTCGGCCTGGACGGCGCCTGGGTGAGCGACTTCGCCGAGCAGGGCGTCATCGCCGACCTCGACCCACTGCTGGAGGAGGCCGGTTTCGACGACAGCCAGCTCGTAAGCCAGGTCAAGGTCGAGGACAGCACGTACATGGTCCCGGTCGTCAACTTCGTCTACCCGATGTTCACCAACGACGACCTCCTGGCTCAGGCCGGAGTGAGCGCTCCCCCGGAGACCCGCACAGAGTTCGCCGACGCGGCCAAGAGCATCTCCGAGCTCGACGGCGACGTGGCCGGCTGGGTTCTCCCACTCTCCCTCGAGGCGCCGAACGGCGTCCAGAACGATGTGATGTCGTGGGCCTGGGCCTCGGGCGGCACCATGCTGAAAGACGGTCAGCCGGACCTCACGAATGACGATGTCACCTCCGCCGTCGAGTTCATCGGTGGGATGTGGGACGAGGGCGTGATCGCCCCCGGCAGCTTCACCATGAAGGAACAGGACAAGGTCGAGGAGTTCACCAACGGCCGCGTCGGCATGATGATCGACTCTCTCGCCCACATCAACCTGATCCGCGAGACCAACCCGGACCTGAAGTTTTCCATCTCCGCGGTGCCCGCCGCAGACGACTACACCGGCGAACGCGGCATCCCCTACGCCTCCTGGGGTATCGGCGTCGCCGAGAACTCCGAGAACAAGGACGCCGCCGCCAAACTGGTCTCCTTCCTGATGAGCGAGGACACCAACTCCGAGCTCTCGACCATGGCGAACGCTTTTCCCGGCAACACCGAGTCCGTCCCCGCCTTTGTCGAAGACGACGAGTTGTTCAAGAAGGCTTTCGAGATCTACCAGGCGGGCTACCCCGCCAACGAGTTCGTCGGCCTGCCCGTCGCTGAGGAACTGATGCGCCAGCTCGGCGCCCAGCTGCAGTCCGCGTTCGACGGCCAGCAGTCCCTCTCCGAGGCGCTCGAGAAGGCGCAGACGGAGTGGGAAGCCGAGTTCTAGGCCCCCTTCCCCGCACCGGATCGGGCACCGCTGCCCCCACGCGGTGCCCGATCCTCCACAAAGGTCGTCCCCATGAGCCTCCGCACTGTTACCCCGCCCGACCCCGAGACCCTCCTCGGGGGAGCACCGCCCCGCAAGCGCCGCCAGCTGCGCCGCGCCAGCGAGTCCTACGGGTTCCTCGCCCCCACCCTGATCCTGCTGTTCGTTCTCATGATCGTCCCGATCGTGATGGTGATCGGCTACTCCTTCCAGGACAACGTGATCCTGAAGTCGTCCTCTGAATTCACCGGGACGGCCAACTACGTCACGGTGCTGACGGACCCGGCGTTCTGGAAGGCGACGGGAAACACCGTCTTCTTCTCCACCGTCAGCGTCGCCGTACACCTCGTCCTCGGCCTCACCTTCGCAATGCTGTTGAACAGCCCGCTGATCAGCGTCACCTCCCGGGCCGTCTTCCGCGCCCTGTACGTCCTGCCGTGGCTGTTCACCGCGGCCGTCATCGCCGTCCTCTGGCGCATGCTGCTCTCCCCCAACGGGATCGTGAACTTCCTCCTGAACACCGATGTGGAGTGGCTCGCCGATCCCCAGCTCGCGCTCGGCACGGTGACCTTCATCAACATCTGGGCTGGCTACCCGTTCTTCATGGTCAGCCTACTGGCGGGCCTGCAGGGCATCCCGCAGGACCTGCACGAGGCGGCGAGCATCGACGGCGCCAGCCACGTGCAGCGCTTCTGGAATGTCACTATCCCCCAGCTCCGCCCGATCATCATCAGCCTCGTGCTCCTCGACCTGATCTGGACCTCCCAACAGTTCGCGCTGATCTGGCTGACCACGGGCGGCGGGCCGATCGACGTCACCGAGATGCTCAGCACCTACACCTACAAGCTCGCCTTCGCCAACTACGACTTCTCCCTCGCCGCGACCGCCGCGGTCCTGATCCTGCTGATGTCGCTTGTCCTGGCTGTCCTCTACGTCCGCCACCAGAAAGCAAGGGATTGACATGGCGATGACCACACAACGCCGCACCCGCCTGGCGAAATCCGGTGTCCTTGCGGGCCTGCTCCTCGGGGCCGTGTTCGCCGCAGGACCCGTGCTCTGGATGCTGTCCAGCTCGTTCAAGTCCAACACCGAGATCTTCGAACTGCCGCCCCGGCTCATCACGGACTCGTTCTCGTTCGACGCCTACGCCGCCATCCTGACGAACTCCGAGACGCTACGGTTCTTCTTCAACAGCTACCTCGTGGCCGGCGCCGTGACCATCCTCACGCTCCTGGTGGCCATCCACGCCGCCTATGCCTTCAGTAGGTTCGAGTTCCGCGGCAAGCGAGTCCTGAACGTCGTCATCATCAGCGTCCAGGCCGTCCCGCCCATCACCCTGCTCATCCCGTACTTCGGCCTGGTGGTGGCCCTCGGGCTCTACAACACCTACCCGGGGCTCATCTTCACCTACATGGTGTTCACACTGCCCTACGCCATCATCATGATGACCGGCTACATGAACACCCTGCCCCGCGAACTCGATGAGGCCGTGCGGGTTGACGGCGCCGGCTCGCTCACCGCCCTATGGCGCGTCCTCGTGCCCATCTCGGTCCCCGGCATCGTTTCCGTCGGTATCTACACGTTCATGATCGCCTGGAACGAGTACCTCTTCGCGCTGACCCTCACCCGCACCACGGAGATGCGCACCGTGCCGATCGGCATCCAGCTGCTCATGGGCCAGCACTCGTACGAGTGGAACCAGATCATGGCAATGAGCATCCTCGGGTCCATCCCGGTACTCATCCTCTTCCTCGTCCTTCAGCGCTTCTTCATCAGCGGCCTCACCGCCGGCTCCGTCAAGAGCTGACCCCACACACCCCCTTTCGCACGTCATCCATCCAAGGAGAATCACAATGCTGTACACCGGTAAGTCCATCCTCGATATCGCCAACGAACACAACTTCGCCATCCCCGCCTTCAACATCAGCGACTGGGCCATGTTCAACGGCGTCATGGACATCAGCGAGGAGAAGGAAGCGCCCGTCATCATCGCCATCCACCCGGACGAGGTCTCCCACATCCGCACCGACCTCGTGGCCGCCATGCGCAGCCGCGCCCACCGCTCCAGCGTCCCCGTGGCCATCCACTGGGACCACGGCGGAACCTACGAACAGATGATTGTTGCGATCCAGGCCGGCTTCACCTCGGTGATGATCGACGCCTCCCTGCTCCCCTTCGACGAGAACGTGGCCCTGACCCGCAAGGTCGTCGAAGCCGCGCACGCCGTCGGCATCCAGGTGGAAGGCGAGCTCGGCACCATCGGCGCCAATGACAGCTACGGCGAATCCGGTGCCGCGGAGATCATCTACACCAACACCGACGACGCCGTCCGCTTCGTCCAGGAGACCGGTGTGGACAGCCTTGCGATCGCCATCGGCACCTCTCACGGCCTGTACCCGGCAGAGAAGAACCCCGAACTGCGCCACGACCTCCTCAAGGAGATCAAAGCCGCCGTTGGCATCCCCCTCGTATTGCACGGAGGGTCCGCGAACCCGGACAGCGAGCTGGCGCGCGCCGTGAGCCTGGGCATCAACAAGATCAACATCTCCAGCGACATCAAGGTCTCCTACCACAACGCCATGCGCCGCATCCTGGGGACGGACGAGCGACTGCGGGAGCCGAACGCCATCCAGCCGGAGGCCATCGCGGCGCTGAAGGTCACGGCCGCCGAGAAGATCGACCTGTTCGGCGCGGACGGTAAGGCCAAGCTGTACTGAGACTCCTGGCCGGAGCATACCGGCAAAGGGGTGGACAACGAGCTGACAGGAAAAGGGGATCGGTGCCATGGGAACCACGCTCGTACTCGGGCTCGGCGGGACGGTCGACTACGAGGTGCGCTGGGACGCGGCAGTCATCGGGTCGCTGGCCGAGCACTACGGCATCCGGCGGGCGGAACTCACCACCATGGCACCGATCGTCGACGAGCGATCGCTCCTGGTCACCATCCTCGCCTTCGTGACCGACGGCGCCGGCGGAGAACGCTTCGTCGAATCCTCCGACGTGGTCAAGCAGTTCGCCGACCGCTTCACCACGGAGATCACGCTCGGCGGAACCGGGGTGCGGGCCGGCATCGCCCTCGACCGGCTGGGCATCCCAAGTGTCCAGCATCTCGTCAGCATTGACGACCACGTGCGGCGGCTCATGCCTCCGTCCATCTCCTGGGTCAGTTCAGCCACGGAGGACACCCTGGACCCGCACCTGATCGTGCAGTACCCGCCCGGGACCGTCATCCGGTTCGACGACGGCGAGATCGTCTCGCCGTCGTCGAACCGTCTGATCTTCGCCAATGATCCACCGAACCGCAGCATGGCGATCGCACCCGAACTGGGGGAGGCCCTCACCGACGCTAGGGCCTTTCTCGTCTCGGGCTTCAACACCATGCAGGACGAGGCGCTGCTCGAGCGGCGCCTCATCGAACTCGACGCCGCGCTGACCCACCTGCCGGACGGTGCCCTCGTGTACTACGAGGACGCCGGCTTCTATGTCCGACGCTTCGCCGAGCGGATCTGGTCCCACCTGCTGCCGCGCATCGACGTGTACGGAATGAACGAGGACGAGCTGCAGGAGTACCTGGCCCGGCCGGTGGACCTGCTGGACGCCGACGATGTCGCCACGGCCCTCCTTGCGGTGCACCGCCTCATCCCGGTCCCGGCGCTGCTGGTCCACACCCAGCACTGGGCCATCGTCCTCGGTCAGGACGCCGGCCGCCATCGCGACGCCGTCGCCAGCGCCGTACAGATGGCAGCCACCCGATTCAGGTTGGGTGACGCCTTCACCCCGTCCGGTTTCGAGGCGACCGCGCTCCTCCCGCGAAACGCCGCGGGAGAGGACGTGGTGGACGCCGTGGAACAAGCAATCCCCGGCGCGGTCGGTGTGCCCGCCTTTCGTATAGAGACCACGACGCCGACCACCATTGGGCTCGGCGACTGCTTCGTAGGTGGCTTCCTGGTGGTCCACGCCCCCGTCCGGGAACCACAACCATGATCGAACGGCTACCGTCCAACCGCCCCCCAGCGCGCTTCTACCGCGGCGGAGCACAGATCTCATCGTTCCGCGGCGAAGCGCCCTCGGCCGCATTCGAGCCGGAGGACTGGATTGGGTCTACCACCACGATCTTTGGTGACCCGAAGCTCGGTCTCACACGCCTCGCCGACGGGACCCTCTTGCGCGACGCCGTCGCCACCGATCCGGATTACTGGCTCGGCAAAGACCATTTGGCCCGCTGGGGCAGTGACGTCCGCCTGCTGGTGAAACTGCTTGCCGCCGGCCAGCGACTCCCGGTCCATGCCCACCCAGACGACACCTTCGCCTCTCACCACCTTGGACACAGCCACGGCAAGGCCGAGGCCTGGTACATCCTGGAGGGCGGCACCGTACACCTCGGGCTGACGCGCGATGTCGGCGAAACAGAACTGGCGGCGATGGTCGAGGAGCAAGAGGTCGACACACTGCTGGCCCTGCTGCACAAGGTTCGAGTGGTCTCGGGCGACGTGGTCTTCGTGCCGCCGGGCGTTCTCCATGCCATCGGCCAGGGCGTCCTGCTGCTCGAGCTGCAGCAGCCGGAGGATCTCTCGATCCTGCTGGAGTGGCGGCACTTCGCCCTCGACGGCACAGCCGACGGGCATCTTGGCCTCGGCTTCGGGTTAGCCCTGACGGCGGTGGACCGGACAGCGTTGCCCTGCGAGGACCTCGCCGGACTGGTGCGTTCGGCACCGCCGTCGGGATCCGTCCTCCCATCCGACGCCGACGAGTTCTTCCGGCTGGAGCGCCGGCCGGTCGACGGCCCGTCCCGGCTCGATCCGGGCTTCGCGGTACTGGTGGTCGCTGGCGGATCGATGACGCTGTGCGGCCGGGATGCTCTGCGCGGCAGCACATGGCTGGTCCCGGCAGGCGAGGGATCGATCGACCTCGACGGTACCGGCGAGCTCCTCGTCGCGCGTCCTCCGGCACCCTGACCGCGCCCGAGAGCGAGGGCGGCCTCGTGAGGAAGGGGCCTTGCGCGGAATGCGCGGGGCCCCTTCGACGATCTAGTTGTTCACGCCACGTCTCGGTGGACTCATCAAGATCTCGGCGACCGCGAGGACCGCGGTCACGCCTCCCAGGATCATGGCCAACCAGACATGGTGGGCTTATGCGGACCGAAGACCGCCGGGAGCGAGAGCACCAGCGCGGCGTTTGAGAAGGACAGTCCGATCACCAGGCCGAGCAGCATTCGGTTCGTCGTGTTCCGCATGATCTCCTCCGTCGTCGCATCGGACATGCCGGGAGTTTTGCGGTGGTGCGTCCCAGCACGTGGCCGCGGACTCCGGTGACGTCAGTTCGAGCACTTCACGCTATCTAGCCGCCGTAGCGACCACAACCCCCGGCTTCAGCCCTCGATACCAGCAGCGGGCCCGGCACGTTGGTCGCACCCAGTGACGTCGACAGGGACTCCGGGAGGTTGGGTCCCGCTCCCCTGCGTCTCAGCGGGAGGTGCGCCGCTCGAAGAAGTTCCATATCAAATCGTTGGCGCTGATCTCCGTCGTCGTCACGCCCCCTCGCGGGAAGTCGGCAGCCTTACCGCCGGGCCAGGTGTGCCCTCCCCCGACGATGACGTACTGGCGGACTGCGGCGGGGCGACGGTGGTCGGTCAGCGTGACGTTCCCCCTGCCGCGGCATGCCTTCACAGTGTGGCAGCCTTTGAGGTCCGCCCACCGCTCGGACGCCGCGAGTGCCCCGGACCCCCAGTGCGCCGCGCCTCCCCCGGCGGACGGGACACCGTCCCTCCGCCATGAAGCTTGTCTGACTTTTTCCCACCAGATGCCCGAAGAAGACAAAGCCATAATCGTCGGACTGAGAACCGCGTTCATTCAAACGCTTCTGGAAGCACCAACCCAAGTGCACCTATAGAGTGTGAGTGCAATTTCCAACGGTTCGCGTTACTCTACAGATATGCCACAGACTCGACTTGAACTCGCGCTCTCACTCCTCAGCGGCACCGACTGGCGCGCGTTCGAGAAGTTTTGCTCAGAGTTCCTCTCCGTCGAGTATCCAATGATGCGCACAACCGCTTCTGCGGCCGGGGATGGAGGCAGAGATGCCGAACTCTACATCCCGAATGAAGAACCAGAGACTGCAATTCAAATTTCGGTCAGACAGGACTGGGAACCGAAGATTAAGGAGACAGTGAGGCGCCTAGCGGACACTTTTCCAAACGTCAAGGAACTAATATATGTGACGAATCAAACCATTGGCGCTTCAGCAGATTCCATCAAGAAGACGGTTCGTCGAGACTCCGGCTTGAGCCTTGACGTTCGGGACCGCCAGTGGTTCATCGAGCGTGAGCACACTTTCCCTCAGCGGACAGTCGCCAGCGAGCGACTCGCTGAACAGTTCGTTGACCCAGTACTCAGCAGAGGTGGCGTATCGACATCATCGTCTGGCGAACTTTCGAGAGATGAATCACGAATCGCACTCCTACAACTGAACCTCGATGTGCAAGATAACTCTGGCGATCGAAATCTGACCAAAAGTTGCTTCGAGTCTCTCGTCATTGCGGCCCTGCGTGGAACATCGGTAGACAGGCGTCTGACCCGAACGCAAGTGCAAGCGGCAATTGCTGAATTTGTTCCAGCAGGTGCACCGGGGCAATTAGAGGGCCTCGTATCGGGCGCGCTAATTCGCATGAGCCGCAAGAGCGGCCCAGTCAAGCACATACGCTCGACTGATGAATATCAGCTGAGCCATGAGGAAACTGTCCGACTGGACGAGCAGACGACTCGATTCTTGCTTGAGGAAAGGGAGCTCGAAGACGAGCTGCACCGAAGAGTAACGGCCATGACCGATCCTGCCGAGAATCGGACAATCGACGAAAGTTTAGGAGCTACGCTCCGAGGCATCCTAGAGAGGGTTCTTCTGCAAGGTGCCGAAGCTTTCGCCGCTTCCATAACGACGGGAGAAACGGTTCATCTCGACGCGGGAGCACTGCTCGTTGAAGTGCGAGCCATCAGCACACAGTTGCCCACCACGGCAGAACTGGCTACTGCAGCAATTCGAGACGTGCTTGCGACGCCCAGCATCGCGATCAACGGGCACCTGCGTCGGCTTTCCGACTCGTACACCTTGTTTGCATTCTTGCGACAGACACCAGATGTTCAAAGGGTCGTGCTAACGGTATTCGCAGAGGGCAGCATCTGGTTAGACACTTCAGCAATACTTCCATTAATTGCCGAGACCCTTGTCGATGAACCAGAACGGCGTCACTATACGCAACTCTTGCGGGCCGCGGTCGACGCTGGATTGAATCTGTTCGTCACGCCCGGGGTAATTGAAGAGGTGGAGCGCCATTTGAACAGATGCGTCGCATTTTGGCACTCGACGAGAGATCAATGGAACGGACGAGTGCCATTCATCTTCTCCGCATATATATTATCGGGGCGAGCAAGCAATCAATTCATCACTTGGCAGGATCAAATTCGGGGCAGAGTTCGCCCCGAAGAGGATGTAAAAGACTACCTGAAGGACGTCTTCGACATTACAGAACAGAGCTTGGAGCAAATTGCCAACGAGGCGGACCTCGACCTTCGCGCGGCCGTCCAAGAACTCTGGATGGCGCAACATGACGCCCGGCGGGGGGGCAGGAGACGACTACGCCACAGATCCAACAACGGTAAATCGCCTCGTTGCTCACGACGTCGAGAACACCGTGGGCGTTCTGGAACTTCGGAAGAACGAGCGCCGTAGTCCGATGGGTTATCGAACCTGGTGGCTCACAATGGACAAAACTGCTCTTCGGATTAAATCCTACCTTGACGACCGAATGGGGAGCTCTGCTCCCAATTCATCCCCCGCCCTAAGCCCTGATTTCTTGAGTCAGTACTTGCGGTTGGGCCCGCTTCGCACTGCCATAGAGAAGAGCAACTCCGTCTCACTTCCCGTCATCATGGATGTCTCGCGGCTCGAAAATGTACCTCGTTCGCTCATCGAACTTTCCGATAAAATAAGGCTCGAGAATTCTGATCTTGACGAACGCATCCTTCGAAGAAAAGTACGAGATCGTATGGATCAAGAGCGTACGCGACAAGGACCAATGTCGCTCGGTGGGATGCGCGAGATGGAGCAATCGATCCGCTCACAAATAACCCACCATTGAACTGAGCGCGATAGTAGCCCTGAGGCGGCGCATTAGTTTGCCCTTGTGCAGATACTACGATAGAAATCAACCTCCTGTACCGACGCGACCTGGCCTAACTGTTGCGATCCAACCTGAAGCGAATTGTCTGCGTCGGGCTTGCGTCGGCTAACCGCCTAGCTGTGCGCATTCACTCGTCGTCAGCAGTGACCTGCCCTCCCTGCGCTGCGCAACAGAAGCAGTACAGCGCAGGGGCGCGTGCGCCCGCTGCGTTAGGTGAAGGACATGAGGCTCTTTAACTCCGCCACCGCTCCGCACACAAGGGGGATGGCGAAAATATGCACCAGAGTTTGTTGATTATGAGGGGCTGCGGAACACCGCGCTACCCTCCAGATTGGGCGGTGCTTTCCCGCACCACGAGCCGCGTCGGCACGAGATCCAGCCCCGGCTCCGTCGAGTTCTCCCGCATCTGCTTCAGCACCTTGTCCACGCAGCGCCGCCCGACTTCCGCGAAGTCCTGGTGCACCGTCGTCAGGGGCGGGCTGAAGGAGGTGCTGTCCGGGATGTCGTCGAAGCCTACGATCGATACGTCCTGCGGCACCCGGACACCCTTCTCGTGGAAAGCCCGCAGTACCCCTAGCGCCATCTGATCGTTCGCGACGAACACCGCGGTGCAGTCGGAGGACGCCAGTGCGAGCCCGGCCTGATAGCCCGAGTCCGCCGACCAGTCACCGCGCAACAACGCAGGCTCGACACAGCCCCTCGCCTCCAGAACGGACCGCCAGGCATTCACGCGCCGCTCCGACGCGAAGGACTCCGAGGGTCCGGCCACATGCCACACCGTGGAATGGCCCAGGTCCAGCAGGTGCTCCACGGCCTTCCGGGCGCCGTCGGCCTGGTCCGTGTCGATCACGCTGTAGCTCTCGCTCGCATCGGAGTCCACCACCACGGCGTGGACGCCGGGCGGCAGCGACACCGTGGCGGCGTCGAGCAGGTGGACCTCCATGATCACGATGATGCCGTCCACCGCCAGCTCGTTCAGCCGCGAGAACGCCCCACGTACCCCGGCCTGCGTGGGCGCGGCAACGGGGATCAGAGTGATGGCGTAGTCCTCCTCCGCAGCGCGTGCCGCGATGGCCTCGAGCGTGCGGACGTTCCCGGTGGTGGACAGCGTGAACAGGATGACGCCGATGGTGCGGAAGCTCCCCCGCTTCAGGGCCCGCGCCGCGCTGTTGGGCCGGTACCCGAGCTCGTTCATGGCCTTGATGACCTGCTGCCGCGTCCCCTCGATCACGCCCGGGCTGCCGTTGGACACCCGCGACACCGTCTGCGCCGAGACGCCGGCGAGCCGCGCGACGTCGGACATGGAGATACGCCGTTCCTCGGAGGAGGGGTGTTGACGTGATCGCGAGTGCATGTGACCATCGTAACAACAATGTTTACGTAAACATTCTGCTCCACGCCCTGCCGTGTTTACGTAAACATCGCTCGAGAAGAAGGACGAACATGACGACGGCGTCACCACCACCGGCCGTGCTCGGCACGCAGCCGGAGCCCGCCCGGCGAGTGCAGAAGCGGACCGGGAAGCGCTCCTGGTCCGGCTGGCTGTTCATCGGCCCCTTCATGGCGGTGTTCGCGGTCGTCTTCCTCGCACCTATCGCCTACTCCATCTGGCTCAGCTTCTTCCGCAACCAGCTGGTAGGCGGCAACGGCTTCGTAGGACTCGCCAATTACCAGCAGGCCCTCGCCGACACGCAGTTCTGGTCCGCTCTGCTCCGCGTGACGCTGTTCCTCGCGGTGCAGGTCCCCGTCATGCTGCTGATCGCCCTCCTGGTGGCCCTGGCCCTGGACAGCGGCCGGCTCTACGGGAAGTCCTTCTTCCGCATCTCGATCTTCCTGCCGTACGCGGTCCCCGCCGTCGTCGCCAGCCTCATGTGGGGCTTCATGTACGGCACGCGCTTCGGGCTCGTCGGCAACATCAACAGCGCGCTCGGCACCAACCTGCCCAACCCGCTCTCCCCGGACCTGATCCTCGCAGCCATCGGGAACATCGTCACGTGGGAGTTCATCGGCTACAACATGCTGATCTTCTACTCGGCCCTCCGCGTGATCCCGAAGTCCCTGTACGAGGCCGCGGAGATCGACGGCGCCGGCCAGGTCCGCCTCGTCACCGCCATCAAGCTCCCCGCCATCCGTGGAGCCCTCGTGGTCGCCACGATCTTCTCGGTCATCGGCAGCTTCCAGCTCTTCAACGAGCCCGCGATCCTGCAGGGCCTCGCCCCAAACTCCATCTCCACCTACTTCACCCCCAACCTGTACGCCTACTCGCTGAGCTTCTCCGGCCAGCAGTACAACTACTCCGCCACCGTGGCCATCATCATGGGCGTCATCACCATGGTCATCGCCTACGCCGTGCAGCTGCGCGGTATGCGGAAGGAGGGCTGACCGTGAGCGTCGCCGTCGAACCGACCCGGACCCAGAAGCAGAATCAGAAGCCCGGCTATGTGCGCATGAAGAGCTCGCGCCGCAGCATCGACAAGCCGAGGCGCAACGTGCTGCTGACCGCGCTCACGGGCATCGTCCTCGTCTACAGCCTCGTGCCCCTCGTCTGGCTGTTCATCAACGCCTCCAAGACCCAGGCTGATCTGTTCACCTCGTTCGGGCTCTGGTTCAGCGGCGACTTCGCCCTCTTCTCCAACATCCAGGACACCCTCGCCTACGACGACAGCATCTTCGGCCGCTGGTTCCTAAACACCGTGCTGTACGTGGTGGTCGGGGCCGGCGGGGCGACCTTCCTCGCCGTCCTCGGCGGCTACGCCCTCGCGAAGTTCAGCTTCCCCGGCAAGAAGGCCGTGTTCGCCGTCGTCATCGGGGCGGTGGCCGTCCCCGGCACCGCCCTGGCGGTCCCCACGTTCCTGATGTTCAGCGAGATGGGCCTCACCAACACGCCCTGGGCGGTCATCATCCCGTCCCTCATCTCGCCGTTCGGCCTGTACCTGATGTGGACCTTCGCCGCGCAGGCCATCCCCACGGAACTGCTGGAATCGGCCCGTATGGACGGCGCCGGCGAGTTCCGCACCTTCTTCCAGATCTGCCTGCCGCTGCTGGGCCCCGGCATCGTCACGGTGCTGCTGTTCACCATGGTGGCCACCTGGAACAACTACTTCCTGCCGCTGATCATGCTGAAGAACCCGGACTGGTACCCCCTGACCCTGGGCCTGAACGCCTGGAACAACCAGGCGTCCACCGTGGGCGGCGACGCCATCTACAACCTCGTCATCACCGGCGCACTGCTGACCATTCTGCCGCTGATCATTGCGTTCCTCTTCCTCCAGCGGTACTGGCAGTCCGGCCTGAGCGCCGGAAGCGTCAAAGAGTAGAACCCCTTCCCGTCAACAACGAAGTGATAAGGAAATCCATGAACAGGAAAATCGCCCCCGCCGTACTGCACGGATCCGCCCTGGCCTTCGCCGCGACCCTCGCCCTGACGGCGTGCGGCGGCGGCGGGAACGACGCCGGAGGCGGCAGCGCGGACGGCGCCAACGCCGACGACGTCGCGGCGGCGCTGGAGGAGGGTGGCGAGCTCACGGTCTGGGCCTGGGACCTGACCGTCCAGGACGTCGCCGCGGAGTTCGAGGAGCTGCACCCCAACGTGGACGTCGAAGTGGTCAACGCCGGAACGGGCAACGACCAGTACACGGCCCTGCAGAACGCCATCGCCGCAGGCTCGGGGGTCCCCGACGTCGCCCAGATCGAGTACTTCGCCCTTCCGCAGTTCGCCCTCGCCGATTCCCTCACGGACATCAGCGCCCTCGGGGCCTCGGACCTGGAGGGAACCTTCAGCCCCGGCCCGTGGAACGCGGTGCAGCAGGGCGAGGGCATCTACGGCCTGCCGATGGATGCCGGCCCCATGGTCATGTACTACAACACGGAGGTCTTCGAGAAGTTCGGCGTCGAGATCCCTGCGACCTGGGACGAGTACGTCGCAGCCGCGAAGACCATCCACGAGGCCGATCCCGACGTCTACATCACCAATGACACGGGCGACGCCGGACTCACCACCAGCCTCATCTGGCAGGCGGGCGGCAAGCCCTACACCGTGGACGGCACCGACGTCTCGATCGACTTCACCGACGAGGGCTCCACGCAGTTCGCCGAGACCTGGCAGCAGCTCATCGAGGACGACCTCGTGGCCCCCATCAACTCCTGGACCGACGAGTGGTACCAGGGCCTCGGCGACGGGACCATCGCGACCCTGAACACCGGCGCCTGGATGCCCGGCAACTTCGAGTCCGGTGTGCAGGCCGGCGCCGGCAAGTGGCGCGTGGCACCACTCCCCCAGTGGGAAGAGGGCGGCACCGCAACGGCCGAGAACGGCGGCAGCTCCCTGGCCGTCCCGTCCGCCACGGAGAACGCGGCCCTCGCCTACGCCTTCCTCGACTACGCGAGCGTGGGCGACGGCGTCCAGACGCGCATCGACGGCGGTGCCTTCCCCTCCACGACGGCGGACCTCGAGTCCGAGGAGTTCCTCAACCGGGAGTTCGAGTACTTCGGTGGCCAGAAGGCCAACGAGCTGTTCGCGGAGTCCGCAGCGAACGTCGTCGAAGGCTGGTCCTACCTGCCGTTCCAGGTCTATGCGAACAGCATCTTCAACGACACCGCCGGCCAGGCCTACGTCTCGGACACTCCCCTCACGGACGGGCTGAAGAGCTGGCAGGACGCGAGCATCAAGTACGGCACCGACCAGGGCTTCACCGTCTCGGAGTAGCACCGGCCGCACCTGCGCCACCGAACCCGGGCCGGGCGGGAGCTCGCGCGCATCCGCCCGGTCCGTCCCACCCCGCTGTACCCGCCATCGTCCCCCCTGCCCGTCCGGGGCACGACGACGGCGGAGGCCCACCCGTGCCTGAACCCTTCGAGAGACATCCCCAAGGAGCACTACCGTGTTGACACCCACCACCCACCGCTGGCTGCGCTGGCCGTCCGAACCGAACCGCCCCCGCATGGCGTTCGGCGCCGACTACAACCCGGAGCAGTGGCCGCGCGAGACGTGGGACGAGGACGTGCGCCTGATGCGCGAGGCCGGCGTCAACGTGGTGTCGCTGGCGATCTTCTCCTGGGCCCGCCTGCAACCCGAGCGGGACACCTGGAACTTCGACTGGCTGGACGAGGTGATCGACCTCCTGCACGCCAACGGCATCGCCGTCGACCTCGCCACCGCCACCGCATCCCCGCCGCCGTGGCTCGCCACCGAGCACCCCGAGATCCTCCCCGTTACCCAGGACGGCAGCACCCTCTGGCCCGGTGCGCGCCAGCACTGGCGCCCCACCAGCCCCGTGTTCCGTGAGCACGCGCTGAAGCTCGTCACGGCGATGGCCGAGCGTTACAGGGACCACCCCGCGGTGTGCGCCTGGCACATCTCCAATGAGCTCGGCTGCCACAACATCTACGACTACTCCGACGACGCCGCCCGCGCCTTCCGCACCTGGCTCACCGACCGCTACGGCAGCATCAATGCCCTGAACGACGCCTGGGGCACCGACTTCTGGTCGCAGCGCTACACCCGGTTCGAGCAGATCCTGCCCCCGCGCCAGGCCGCCTCCCACCCCAACCCCACGCAGCAGCTCGACTTCAAGCGCTTCTCCTCCGACGCCCTCAAGCAGTACCTGCGCGAGGAACGGGACATCCTCCACAGGATCACCCCGGACATCCCGGTGACCACCAACTTCATGGTCATGGGCGAGAGCAAGGGCATGGACTACGCCGACTGGGCCGCCGAGGTGGATTTCGTGGCCAACGACCACTACTTCGTGCCCGGCCCGCAGGCCGTGGACGAGCTCTCCTTCTCCGCGAACCTCACCGGCAACATCGCCGGCGGCAAGCCGTGGTTCCTCATGGAGCACTCCACCAGTGCCGTGAACTGGCAGCCCGTCAACACCCCGAAGAAGTCCGGTGCCCTCCGCCGGGACTCCCTCACCCATGTGGCCCACGGAGCGGACGCCGTCTGCTACTTCCAGTGGCGGCAGTCCAAGGCTGGCGCCGAGAAGTTCCACTCCGCGATGGTCCCCCACGCCGGCGAGGACAGCCCGATCTTCCGCGACGTCGTCGCGCTCGGCCGTGAACTCGGCGGACTGTCCGACGTCGTCGGCTCCCGCCGCCGCCAGGCACCAGCCGCCATCCTCTTCGACTGGGACTCCTGGTGGGCCTCGGAGCAGGACTCCCACCCCTCCGACCGCCTCCGCTACAAGCAGGAGGCCCTCGACTGGTACTCGGCGTTCCTGGCCCTCGGCATCCGGGCCGACGTCGTCCCCTCCGCAGCCGACCTCACCGGTTACGGACTCGTCGTCGCCCCCGTTCTCCACGTGGTCCCGGCCGCACTGAAAGCGCGCCTCGAGGACTACGTGACCGGCGGCGGTCATCTCGTGGCGAGCTACTTCAGCGGCATCACCGACGAGAACGACCACATCTGGCTCGGCGGCTACCCCGGCGCCCTCGCGGACCTGCTCGGCATCCGCATCGACGAGTTCGGACCCCTGCACGACGGCGACACCGTCCAGCTGGACAACGGGACCGCCGCGACGCTCTGGGCCGACCGCGTCCTACCGCGCGCCGACGACGTCGAGGTCCTCGCCCGCTACACGAGCGGCGACCATGCCGGCGACGCCGCCGTGACGCGCCGCGCCGTCTCCTCTGACCCGAGGTCCGGCAGTGCTGCCTACGTGGGCGCACGCCTCGGCGCGTCGGGCCTCGAGCCCGTCCTCGCGGACCTCGCCGCGCGCGCCGGGCTAACCAGTGAGTTGCCCGCCGACCTCCGCGGCGCCGTCGAGCAGGTCCTCCGCACCGGCGACACCACCGACTACGTCTTCCTCATCAACCGCACCGACGCGCCCGTGGACATCACGGGCGTCTACGGCGACACCCTCACCGGCGAGGAGTCCAAGCTCGCTCCCCGCTCCGTCGCCGTCCTCACGAGGAAGGCCGGCACCACCCTCTCGTAACCCTGCACCAACCTCGCTGGAAGGAATCACGTTCAATGACGAATCGATCCAGGCACGCCACCCGGGCGGCCGCAACAGGGATTGCCGCCGCGCTGGCGGCAGCCTCCCTCATGGGAGGTGCGGCGCAGGCCACGCCCGCGGACCCGCCCGCACCGCCGACCGTCCCCGAGGGCGCCCTCACCCTCACCCCCGACCCCTCCTACCAGGGCGAGGAGTTCGAGGGCTGGGGTACCAGCCTTGTCTGGTTCGCCAATGCAACAGGTGACTACCCCGACGAGATCCGGAACCGCCTCGCGGACCTGGTCTTCGGACCCGACGGCCTGAACCTGAACATCGCCCGCTACAACATCGGCGGCGGCAACGCCCCGGACGTGAAGGACTACCTGCGGCCGGGCGGCGCCGTCGAGGGTTGGTGGAACGCCCCCGAGGGCACCACGCGGGAGGACACCGACTGGTGGTCCCCCGAGGACCCCGCCGACTGGAACCTCGAAGCGGACGCCACGCAGCGCTGGTGGATCGACCGCATCAAGCAGGACATCACCCACTGGGAGACGTTCAGCAACTCGCCGCCCTGGTTCCAGACCGTCAGCGGCTACACCTCCGGCGGGTTCGACTCCACGACCGACCAGCTGAAGACCGGGAGCATCTCCGATTTCAACGCGTACCTGGTGCGCGTCACCGAAGAGCTCGAGAAGGCGCACGGAATCACTGTGGACACCCTGGATCCGTTCAACGAGCCGAACACCAACTACTGGAGCACGCAGCTCGACGCCGCCGGCGAACCGACCGGCGGCCGCCAGGAGGGCGCGCACATGAGCCCGCAGCTCCAGCAGCAGGTCCTCCGTGACCTGGCCGCCAAACTCGCGGCGTCCTCCTCCGCAGCGAAGATCTCCGCGATGGACGAGACCAATCCCGGCACCTTCGCCACGAACTGGAACAGCTACCCCGAGGACATCCGGGCACTCGTGGACCAGCTCAACGTCCACACCTACGGCACCGGTCAGCGCACCACCGTGCGGGACATCGCCAAGGGCGAGGACAAGCCGCTGTGGATGAGCGAGGTCGAGGGCTCCTGGGGCAACGGCCAGAGTTTCACGAGCATGGAGCCGGGCCTCGGCATGGCCAAGCGCATCGCGGACGACCTCCGGGAACTCGAGCCGAGCGCCTGGGTGTTCTGGCAGCCCGTCGAGGACTACGACAACATGGCTCCCGGCGGCGAGAGCGCGGCCGGCGCCAACTGGGGCAGCATTCAGATGCCGTTCGACTGCACCGACGCCGACACGCTCGAGAGCTGCCCCATCTACACGAACACCAAGTTCAACACCGTGCGGAACTACACGCACTACATCCAGCCCGGTGACCGCCTGGTCTCCGTGAACGACACCGACACCACCGCCGCGGTAACCGACACCGGCGCCGCCGTCGTGCACATCAACCAGGACGCCGAGGACAAGCCCGTGGTCCTCGATCTCTCGAAGTTCGGGTCCGTGGCGCCGGGCGCCACCGTGACCCCCGTGGTCAGCGACGTCGACGGTGCGCTCGTCGAGGGCGAACCGGTCGCGATCGAGGGCGGCTCCGCCGTCGTCACCGCGCCCGCCGAATCCGTCACCACCTTCGTGGTCGAGGGCGTCTCCGGCATCGCGGAGGACGCCGCTGCCCTGCAGGACGATCACGTGTACCGGCTGCAGGGCGTGCAGAGCGGCAAGTCGATCGAGCCGGCCGGCGGCACCGCCGTCATCAGCGCGAGCGACCCCGCGGACGTCGCGCAGCTGTTCCGCTTCACGAGCCTGGGTGAGGACAACAGCAACCGCGAGCGCTACTCGATCACCACGCTCGACGGCGCCGCGCAGCTCGCCGACGAGCGTGGCGCCGCCGTCGTCGCTCCCGCAGGAGAGAACCCGCGCGCCGAGTGGGTCGCCTCGACCACCGGGGATGGCACCTACACCTTCGTGAACGCAGAGACCGGCCTGCTGCTCGAGGTGGGCGGCGGCTCGACCGCGGAGGGCGCACCGGTCACGCTGTACCAGGCGAACTCCGGGTCCAACCAGCGCTGGACGCTCATCGACGAGACCGTACTCGGCGTTGAACCGGCCACGGCCTTCACCGTCCCCGGCACCGCCCCCGTGCTGCCGGAGACCGTCACACCGGTGTACCGCGACGGCGCACGTGGCGCCCTCCCCGTGGAGTGGAGAATCCCGAACGACAACCGCTGGAAGAAGGCAGGGAGCGTCAAGGTCAAGGGCACCGCGACGGACATCACGGGCGCGAGGTTCCCCGTGGAACTCACGGTCACGGTGGACACTCTCGTATCCACGCACCCCACGCGCGCCAAGGCCGTGGTGGGCGGCATCCCGACGCCGCCGAGCACCGTCACCGCGGTGGGCAGCCTCGGCGGGACTGTCGAGCGCCCCGCCGTCTGGGACACCCCGATCTCCTACACCGCTCCTGGCGTCTATGAGCTGAAGGGCACGGCCGACGCCGGCAACGGCGCGACGCTCCCGGCGACCGTCCGCATCCAGGTCACCGAGGGCACGCTGGACAACGTGGCCGACGACGGCGGCACCACGGCGACAGCCACCTTCACCGAGCCCGGCTACGGCACGGCGGGCCTGTTCAACGGGGACCTCCGCGACAAGGCATGGTCCAACTGGAAGTCCAGCAACAAGAACACCTCCGACACCCTGACTGTGAGCCTGCCGTCCGCACAGCCACTCGGCGGCGTCGTCGTGAACTTCTTCCGCGACGGCACCACGGACAGCTACGCGCAGTCCCTTCAGCTGCAGGTCCAGGGAGCCGACGGCGCGTGGGCGTCCGTCGGCTCCCCCGTCAGCGTCCCGGCAGGCGCTCCGGCTCCCGCGGTGACGTTGCCGATCAGCGGCGTGACGGCGCAGTCCGTGCGGGTGGTCATGACGGCCCGCCCGAACACGCACATGGTGATCAGCGAGATCCAGGTACTCGGTGCGGTGCCCTCCGCGTCCTCGGACGCCACCCTATCCTCGATCAGCGTGGGTGGCTCGTCCGTGACGGGATTCGACCCGGCGGTGACCACGTATGCGGTGCCGTCGAGGGGCAAGGCATCCACGGTCGCGGCCGTCCCCGCCGATCCTTACGCCACGGTCGCCGTCACACAGCCCTCGGGTGGTGACCGCACCTCGGTCATCACCGTGACGAGCGAGGATGGCTCGGCGACGGGCACCTACCGCGTGGAGCTCACACGATAGCACTCCCGCACCGCACACGAACGGGGCGCCCGCATCAGCGGGCGCCCCGTCGTCATACGGGCTGAAGCCGGAGTCAGCTGTTCTTCGTGCGGACCGGGCTGTCCTCGATCTGCTCAAGGGCCGAGTCGTCGTCGTTCTTCGACAGCTCTTCGTGCCCTTCGAGGGATTCGGACAGCTCTTCGTCGGCCGACTCGTCGTGCTGGGGCTGCTCGTTCTGGGTGCTCATGGGGAGTCCTTCCGGTGGATCCTGCTGGCCGTGCGACGCCATGCGAGGGTGCGGGATAGGACCGCCACGGTGGGATGTTCGACGTCGTCCTGTCAGCCTACGCGAATCATCAGCCTGCTTGGTATCGGGCGGCGTCGGTGGGTCAGAGCTTGACCGGACCCAGATGCGGGCCACCGGGAGCCGGGTTCGGGTCGGGTTCCTTCAACTCGACGAAGAAGGCGTGCGACGGCGTCGTCCCTGAGTTCTCGCCGTAATGGTCCTGGGCGGGCAGCCGGCGCACCGCCCCCTCATGCAGTTCCACATCGACGCTCCTCCCCTGGGCGTGCAGCCTCCGGCGGAACGAACCGGCGGTGATCATGACGCTGTCGGGATGGTGGTGCTCGGTGCTCCTGTCGCCGGGTTCGTCCGTGTACTCGAGGACGCGAACCCGGCTGTTCTCGAACACCACCCGGTAGTGGTCGGGATTGGTCTGAACCGGATCATGTGCCATGCGCGGACTGTACGCCCGCCCATGAACGCAGGCCAGAGTCCTTCTGCCGCCCTCGCACAGACGGGTCTAGGGTGTGCGCATGAACCCGACGGAACAGTTCGAGGCCGAACGCCCCCGCCTGGTGCGCATCGCCGCCGGCGTCCTCGACGACCGGGCCGAGGGCGAGGACATGGTGCAGCAGGCCTGGCTGCGGTTCGACGCCACCGACACCGTGATCGAGAACGTGCCGGCCTGGCTGACCGTCGTGACGACGCGCCTCTGCCTCGATCGCCTGCGGTCCCGGGTCCCGGAACCGACGGACACCCCGCCGGGAGCCGGCACCGACACGATCCCCGACCCGGCCGACGACGTGATCGAGGCGACCAGCGTCGGCGTCGCCCTTCAGGTGGTGCTGCAACGCCTCTCGCCGGCCGAGCGGGTGGCGTTCATCCTGCACGACACGTTCGGCGTGGACTTCCGCACCGTCGCGACCGTGCTTTCGGTGTCGCCCGAGGCCGCCCGCAAGCTGGCATCGAGGGCCCGCGCCCGGGTCGCCTCCTTCGCCCCGGACGGCACGCCCGCCGACTGGGAAGTGGTCGACGCGTTCCTCGCGGCGTCCCGGGGCGGCAGCTTCGCACGGCTGGTGCACCTGCTCGCGCCCGACGTCGTCGTTCGCGCCGACGCCGAGGCGATCGCGGAAGGTACCCCGACCCGGCTGGAGGGCCGTGAGGCAGTGGCGGTGATGTTCGACGGCGCCGCGGCGGCAGCCTTCCCGGTGTTCGTCGACGGGCGGCCGGGCGCGGCGTGGTTCCACCGAGGCAAGGCACGGGTGGCCTTCGACTTCACGATCGCTGACGGCGTCGTCAGCGCGATCACGTTCCGCGCCGAGCCCGACGTCCTCGGCTCCCTCACGCGGCGCGTCGCCATGGATCGGAGATGATGCCGTCGGTCACACTTCCGCCTCCCGACTCGTCATCAGTACGAGGGCGGCGGACGCCGATCTCGTACACCGCATCCAGCAGAAGGGAACTCCCATGAAGACGATGACGTGCAGGCAACTAGGCGGCCCCTGCGACCTGGCGCTCCGCGGCGACACCGCGGATGACGTCATTCAGGCCCAGGACCAGCACCTGAAGGAGGTCACTGCGGCCGGCGACAGCGAGCACCAGGCGGCTCGTGACGCGATGAAGGGCCGCTGGAAGAACCCGGTCAAGGGCCTGGGCTGGTACAACGACACCAAGAAGGCCTTCGCGGCCCTGCCCGAGGGCTGACGGGCAGCGCTCCCAGCGCCGAGAAACGGAAAAGACCGCCGGAGGCTCGTTCCGGCGGTCTTTCTGTCCTCTCGGGCACACGCAGCGGCGTGCAGGTCGCCGGCCGAAGGAGGATTAGCGCACACCCGCGTGACGTTATTTGTTGCACTTTAGATTAGGTATGCCTAACCTGACCTTGTGCCCCTCAACGACTCCGCTGTCCCGCCGACCCTCTCCGTCGCGGGCCTCGGCGTCTCCTACGGCAGTCGGCGGGTCATCGCCTCGGCCTCCTTCGGCCTGGCCGCCGGCACGATCACCGCGCTGATCGGACCCAACGGCAGCGGCAAGTCCACGCTCCTCCGCAGCATCGCGCGCCTCCACACGCCGGACGCCGGATCGGTCACCCTCGACGACGGCGAGGACGTCTCCGCCCTCTCCCCCCGGGATTTCGCCCGCGCGATCTCCCTGCTGGCACAGAGCCGGCCGGTACCCGGCGGGCTCACCGTCCGGGAGGTGGTCACCTTCGGCCGCCATCCGCACCGCAGCCGCTGGACGGGCCAGGACGCCGGGGGACCCGCCGTCGTCGAACGCGCCATGGAGCTGACGCGCACCACCGATCTCGCCGACCGTCCGGTCGCCGCGCTCTCCGGCGGGCAGGTGCAGCGCGTCTGGCTCGCCAGCTGCCTCGCCCAGGACACCGGCGTGCTGCTGCTCGACGAGCCCACGACATACCTCGACCTCCGCTACCAGGTGGAGATCCTCGACGTGATCCGCGACCTCTCCACCCAGCACGGCGTGACCGTCGGCGTCGTCCTGCACGACCTCGACCAGGCCGCCGCCATCTCCGACCACGTGGTCCTGCTCGAGGACGGCGCCATTCTGGCCCAGGGCGCGCCCCTGGACGTCCTGACCTCCGCGAACCTGTCCCGCGCCTACGGGGTCCGGGTCGACGTGACCGTCACGGACGGCACCGTCCACACCCGCGCCGTCGGACGCCACAACGCACCCCGTGCCGCCGCCCTCACCCCCTGATCCGCTCCCGCGCCGCCTGCGCACGAACAGAAATGAAACAGATGACACACCCGAAGATCCTCACTGCCCTCGCGGCGACGGCCCTGCTCTCCCTCACCGCGTGCGGCACCACGGAGGACGCCGCCGGCAGTTCCTCGCCCGAGGAGACCGCCGCCGGTGAGAGCATCACCGTCACCGACGCCCGCGGCAAGGAGGTCACGCTCGACGGAGCGGCCGACCGCGTGGTGGCCACCGAATGGAACGCCGTCGAGAACCTCGTGGCCCTCGGCGTCATGCCCGTGGGGGCCGCCGACGTGGAGGGGTATGCGCAGTGGGTCGGCGCCGAACCGCTCGACGACACCGTCACCGACGTCGGCGTCCGCGGCGAGCCGAGCATCGACACCCTCGTGTCCCTCACGCCCGACCTCGTCATCGTCACCGACCGGCTCGTCGAGGGCGCGATCGAGCAGATCGAGCGGACGGTGCCCGTCGTCGTCGTCCCCGGGGGCGACGCGGCCGACAACCTCGGCCAGATGTACGAGAATCTCGACCTGATCGCCACCCTCACGGGCACCGAGGACCAGGCCACGGAACTCAGGTCCGGCCTCGAGGCGAAGATCACCGACGGCAAGGCGGCCATCGAGGAGGCGGGGGCGGCAGGCGCCCCCGTCGCGTTCTCGGACGCCTACGTCGACGCCGGCAGTGTGTCGATCCGTCCGTTCACCGAAGGCTCGCTCGTCGGGAACGTCCTCGGCGAGCTGGGCCTCACCGACGCCTGGGAGGTCGAGGGCGATCCCGTGTACGGGCTCGGCCAGACCGACGTCGAGGGCCTGACCGCCCTGCCAGACGACACCCGCTTCTGGTACATCGCCAACGACGCCTTCGGCGATCCGTACCAGGACGAACTCGCCGACAACGCCGTGTGGAAGGGACTGCCCTTCGTCGAGTCCGGTGACGTGACCCGCTTCCCCGACTCCCTGTGGACGTTCGGCGGACCCAGCTCCATGGGGCAGATCGTGGACGCCGCCGTCGAGGCCGCAGAGGCCGGGCAGTAGCGGCAGTGCCGCCGGCGACTCTCACCCGGTCCGTTCCCGCACGGTCCGTGGCCCACGCTCCGCGACCGGGAGCGCGACTGGCCGGTGCCGGCGGCCTCCTCGCGGTCGCGACCGCGCTCCTCGCCCTCGTCCACCTCACGCAGGGCACCTCCACCGTGGACGCCGGGGACATCCTCGGCCTGCTGGCCGGGAGCGACGACGGCACCACGGGCGCCGTCGTCGCCGCGAGCCGCATCCCCCGGCTGGCTGCCGGCATCCTCGTCGGCGCCGCCCTGGGGGCGGCCGGAGCGGTCATGCAGTCCGTCTCCCGGAACGCCCTCGCCTCCCCGGACACCCTCGCGGTGAACGCGGGCGCCCATCTCGCCGTCGTCGCCGTCGCGGCCCTCGGCCTGCAGGTGCCCCTGCTCGGTGCGGTGGGCGTGGCGTTCCTCGGCGGCCTCGCCGCGTCCGCGCTCGTCCTCGCCCTCGCCGGGGCCGGGCAGTCCTCGAGTGTGCGCCTGGTGCTGGCCGGGTCGGCGATCGCCCTGGCGTTCAGCGCGCTGACGAGCGCCCTCCTGCTCCTGTTCTCGCAGGAGACACGCGGCCTGTTCGCCTGGGGGTCCGGGTCCCTCGGGCAGAGCGGACTGGAGAAGGTCACCCTGCTCGCCCCCCTGGCCGGGGCGGCGCTGCTCGTCCTCCTCATGAAGGCGCGGTCCCTGGACCTGCTGACGCTCGGCGACGACCAGGCGCGCGTGCTCGGGATCAATGTCCGCGGGACGCAGGTCCTGGCCATCGTGCTCGCTGTGCTCCTCGCCGCCGCAGCGGTCACCACCGCCGGACCCATCGGCTTCGTCGGGCTCGCAGCACCCGCCGTCGTGCGTCTAGCCGCACCACGCATCACCGGCCTTCACCGCCATGTCGCGCTGATCCCCGCCTCCGCGCTGATGGGGATCTTCCTCGTCCTCGGCGCCGACGTCCTGCTCCGCGCCGTGATCGGTGCGGAAAGCGCGGTCGAAGTGCCCACGGGTGTCGTCACCACGGTGTTCGGCGCGCTCTTCCTCGTCGCGCTCGCGCACCGCATGCGCTCGGACGGACCTACCCGGGACGCCGCAGGGGTCTCGCTGCGCACCGTCGGCGCCGCCCGGAGCACCGCGGTGCTCGTAGTTCTGGTGGTGGTGCTGGCCGCCGCGACGGTCGCCGGTCTGCTGCTCGGCGACGCGAAGCTCCTCCTCGGGGATCTCGCCAACTGGGTGTCCGGCCAGGCAGGGCCCGTGGTCTCGAGCGTGCTGGACACCCGGGTCCCCCGGGTCGGAGCGGCCCTGCTCGCCGGTGCGTCGCTCGCCCTGGCGGGGACCGCCATTCAGGCCGTCACCCGGAACCCCCTCGCCGAGCCCGCGATCATCGGGGTCTCCGGTGGGGCGGGCGTCGGGGCGGTCGTCGTCATCACGGCCGTGCCCCTGGCGGGATTCTGGACCGTCAGCGCGGCGGCAGGGATCGGCGCCGCCGTGGTCTCGCTCGTGGTGTTCGGCCTGTCCTTCCGTGGCGGCATGCAGACGGACCGGCTGGTCCTGATCGGCATCGGCGTCTCCGCGGCGGCGACTGCCGTGATCACGCTGCTGATCGTCCTCACCGATCCGTGGAACGAGTCCAAGGCCCTGACCTGGCTGTCCGGGTCCACCTACGGCCGGTCGGTGCAGCACCTCGCGCCCATGGCGGTGGCCCTGCTCGTGGCCGGCCCCGTCCTCGCCGCTCTGCACAGGACGCAGGACCTCCTCGGCCTCGACGAGGACACCCCGCGCCTGCTCGGTATCCGGGTGCCGCGGGCACGGCTGGTGCTGCTCACGGCCGCGGTCCTGCTCACGGCATCCTCCGTCGCAGGTATCGGCGTCGTCGGATTCGTGGGCCTCGTTGCACCCCACGCCGCTCGCGCCCTCGTGGGAGCGTCGCACCGGCTCATCCTGCCCGCGGCCGTCCTGCTGGGCGCCGTCCTCGTCTGCCTCGGGGACCTCATCGGCCGGACGGCGATCGCCCCCGCACAGCTCCCGGCCGGACTGCTGACGGCGCTGCTCGGCGCCCCCTACTTCGTCTACCTGCTGTTCCGGAGCCGCCTCAGCCGCTGAGTCGGCCCGCGACCGGTCCGGAGGTTCGCCGAGGCCGCGGACCCGGAACTGATGCGGACTGATCCTGTCCGCGTCAGGACGCGTCGGCGTCGCGCTCACGACACAATCGGCGCATGACTCTCCGCTGGTACTCCACGGTCATCGAATCCACCGACCATCGTGCGCTCGCGCACTGGTGGTCCACCGCACTGGGCTGGGAGGTGATGTTCGAGGACGACGAGGAGGCTGTCGTGGTACCGCCATGGGCCCGCGAGCTGGAACCCACGCTCTCCTTCGAGCAGGTCCCGCCCGGACTCGTCTTCGTTGCCGTGGAGCACGAGAAGCACGGAAAGAACCGCCTGCATCTCGACTTCGCACCACACACCGGTGAGGACCGCGACGCCGAGATCGACCGCCTGATCTCGCTCGGGGCGCAGCGCATAGACATCGGGCAGGGGCCGGACGTCAGTTGGGAGGTCCTGGCCGACCCGGACGGCAACGAGTTCTGCGTACTGTCCTCACGCGAGCACTAGCGTGGACGCCCGGAGAACGCACATGACCGGCGGAAGCCCGTTCCACCGGTCATGTGCATCGTTTCGAGGGCGCGCTACAGCTCGATGCGCTCCGTCTCGATGACTTCCTTGCGCACCTGGCCGGAGACGGTCTCGTCGTGCGTGTGTGCCTCGCGGCTGATGCGGACACGCTCGATCGGCACGACATCCACCTCGATGCGCGGCTTCTCCTCGTAGAGGACCATTTCGACGACGTCACCGTTGAAGGCGGTCTCCACCGCCGAGTACAGGCGCTCACGTTCGGCCTTGCTGAAGGTGCCGGCGCCGTCGTCGTACAGCGGAGCGCCGTCCTGCACCGGCACGCGCTCGACGACGAGCTCCTCCCGCCGGATCTGCACGGTCATGGTGACGTCCTCCGTGACCACACGCTTGACGAGGCGTACGCGCTCCGTCTCCCGGAGTTCGGTGCCGACGCGGAGCTCTTCCTCGGAGCGTGTCATCGACACGTCGTCGTCATCGGCCGAACCGCCGATGAAGCCCTCGGATCGGCCGGCAGACGTCTCGTCCCGGCCGGTGAAAGCATCGTCACGGGAGGCGCGGTCGCCGGAGGGCGAGGACGCGGCAGCGGCGTCGTCCTTCGCCGGCATCAGGCCGTAGTAGCGGAGCAGGTGCTGCTCCTCCTCGGGGCTGAGGTGGCCGTCCTGCGACATCTTGGGGGACTCGTAAACCTTGCTGTGAGGGAACGGAAGGCGCACGTCCTGGCCGTCGAGGGTGGCGTCGCGGAGCGGCGCGAAGGACTCCGGATTGCCCGCCGTGTGGGTCGCCACGGTGACCCAGCTGGGCTCGCCGGTGGCGTCGTCGACATAGAGCTGGCCCATGGATCCCAGAACGGCCCCATCTTCGCTCAGCACGTTACCGCCGGCGTTCATGGCATCCTTCATCTGTTCAAGCGTGATCATCATGATCCTTTCGAGGAGGTTGCTTCCCTTCACCGTAGATCCCACACCAAGCGATAGCAAGCATGCTTATTACCGGGCATGTGCTTCATGACCTCCCAGCCCCTCGGTCGTCGGCCCCTCCGCCAGGCGGTGCTGCTGCGTCACCACTTCCAGAAGGCCCTCGGCGTCAGCCCCGCGGCCTACCGCCGCACCTTCCGGGGCTCCGACAAGGACCGCCACCTCGACCTGCACGACGTCGGGGAGACGTTCGGCGCCCGGGTGTTCAGTCGGTGACGCGCCCGATGACGAGGAACACCAGCGGCAGGTAGGCCACGCCGGCGACGGTCTGCAGGGTGATCGTCGACGCCATGAGGCGGGAGTCCCCGCCGAGCGCCCGGGCCATCACGTATGCCGAGGACGCCGTCGGGAGGGACAGGAACAGGATCACCGTGGCGGCCGGCGCGCCCGTGAGCCCGAGCAGCAGGCACCCTGCCACGCCGAGGCCCGGGAGCACCACGAACTTGACCGTGGTGGACAGCGCCACGGCGCCGAGATTGCGGCCCATGCTGCGGAGCTCGAGCGCAGCGCCGACGCACAGCAGGCCGAGCGGCAGGGACGCCGTCCCGAGGGTCCGCACGAAGCCGTCGAGACCGGGCGGCAGGCCGATGCCGGTGACGTTCAGCAGGATCCCGATCCCGCAGCCCAGGATCAGCGGGTTCGTGGCGATGCTGCGGACGGTGCCGCCGACGGTCAGCCGCTGGGCGCCATAGCGCGCGAAGGCGAGCGTGCAGAGGATGTTCACGAGCGGCACGAGGACGGCGTTGGCGATGGCGGCGAGCGCGACGCCGTCGGCCCCGAACAGGGCGAGGGCGATGGAGAGCCCGAGGTAGTTGTTGAACCGGATGCTGCCCTGCAGCACGGAGGTGAAGGCGGGGCCGTCGAGGTCGAGGCGGCGCTGGGCGAGGACGAGTCCGAGCGCCGTGAGGAGTACCGCCCCGGCGAGGATCGGTGCCATCAGGGCGATCGGGAGCCCGGCGAGATCCGCCGTCGCCGTGCCGCTGATGAACAGCGCGGGCAGCAGGATGAAGTAGCAGAGCCGTTCGGCAGGCGGCCAGAAAGCGGGCGCGAGGAAACCGCGGGCCCGAATGCCGTAGCCGAGCGCGATCAGGCCGATCACCGGGCCGAGCGCCGCGAGGGTCTGGGCGATCACCGGGTCGGAACGGGCTGCGGCATTGCTGCGGAAGGACCGCCGCCGGGAACCAGCCGGGTGGGCAGGGGCGGAGCGGTCACCAGCCTCGCGCCTGGAGCCAGGCGGCGGCCAAGCCGCTCCACTGCCCGGCGGCGCCCTGTCCGTCCGCGAGTCCCAGGCCGTGCTCGCCGTCCTCGAAGACGTGCAGCGCGTGCGGTACGCCCTGGGCGGTGAGCGCCTGGCCGAGCCGGTAGGCGTGCTCCACGGGGACGTCCTCGTCCGCGGCCGTGTGCCAGAGGAAGAACGGCGGGGCCTCACCGGTGACCAGCCGGTCCAGCGAGGTCGCAGCACGGAGTGGCCCCCCGGCGTCGGACCCCAGCAGCTCATCCTGCGATCCTCGGTGCGTCGCGAGTTCCATGGACACCACCGGGTAGCCGAGCACGACGGCGTCCACGCGGTCGCCGGCGCGCGCACCCGGTGCGAGCGCCGCGTGTCCAGCGAGATGACCGCCGGCCGAGAAGCCGAGCAGCGCCACGCGGTCGACGCCGGCGGCGCGGACCCGGCGGATCTCCGCGCGGACGGCGTCGAGCGGTCCGGGGTGGCGGGTCTGGACGGGATAGGCGAAGACCTCGGCGGACAGACCGAACGAGCGCAGCCGCTCGGCGACGACCTCGCCCTCGTTGTCGGACAGCATGGTGTAGCCGCCTCCGGGCAGGACGATGACGTGGGAAGACTTCATGCCCTTACCGTACTGCGACCCCGGGTGGTCGTGACCGACCCGTCACCGAACCGGTTAAGGAGGAAAGCCCCCGGCCGGGGGCCAGGGGCTCTGCAAGCGTGCGGAGGAGCGGTCAGCCCTCGCACTCGGTGCAGTATTTGTCGCCGTTCTTCTCGCGCGCAAGCTGGCTGCGGTGGTGCACCAGGAAACAGGACATGCAGGTGAACTCGTCCTCCTGCTGGGGGATGACCTGGATCAGGAGTTCCTCGTGCGAGAGGTCGGCGCCCGGAAGGTCAATGCCCTCTGCGGTTTCGCCGTCCTCGACGTCGATCAGCGCGGTCTGCGTGGTTGCGCTGCGCTGAGCCTGAATTGCCTCCAACGACTCGTTGGCCGGCTGGTCTTCCGGACGAACGCGGGGCTCGTCGTAGTCGGTTGCCATTACGGGTGATCTCCTTCTATGGGCGGGAATGTCGCCCAGATGCCACTCTCAACCTCGGCGGAGGCGGAAGTATTCCATATACCGGCTGCAATATACCGGTAAGGGATGGGACTTTTCTCCACGCCCGTCCTCCATGTCCCTCCGAACTTCGTTGTGACGGAAGACCCCGGGCGTGATAGGCGGATCGAAGCGCGCGTAGGCTGGGACGCGGTCCCCTTCCCGAATCCCGAGGAGTTGCATGTCCGTGGCACGCGACCCCGGCGGCAGGACGGTGCTCGCGACCGGCGTGGCCGTCCACGCCGTCCGCCCGTGAGCCGCACCGCCGTCCTCGCGCCGAACGGCGCTCTGGCGGCCGGCCCCATGGCCGCGATCCTGTTGAACCACGCCATCCCCGGCTGCGAGCTGGCCGACCCGTCCGGGCGCTCGCACACGCGACTGCTGCCGACGCCGGGCGGTCCCCGCCGCGTCACGGTGACCATCGGAGCCGACGACGTCGAACTGAGCGCGGATACGGACGATGACGCCGAGTTCGCGCACCTCGTGCGCCTCACACGTACGTGGCTGGACCTCGACACCGACGTCGCCGCCGTCGAGCGTGCGTTCGACGGCGATCCGCTCCTCGGCCCGCTGGTCCGGCAGCACCCCGGGCTGCGCGCGGTCGGCTACCCCGAGCCCTTCGAGGCCGCCGTCATGACGGTCCTCGGCCAGCAGGTGTCCGTCGCCGCGGGCGGCACGTTCGGCGGGCGGCTCGCGGCGGCGTACGGTGAGCGGTTGGTGTCGGGCCTGACGCTGTTCCCGACGCCCCAATCCCTTGCCGACGCACCGCCCGAGGAGCTGCGTGCGGCTGTGGGCGTGACGCGCACGCGGGGTGCGACGGTGCAGCACGTGGCCCGCGCCGTCGCCGGCGGCCTGACGCTGGACCCCGACGCCGATCCCGCGGTGCTGCGCCGGCAGCTGCTCGCGATCCCCGGGATCGGCCCATGGTCCGCCGACTACCTCGCCGTACGGGTCCTGCGCGATCCGGACGCGTTCACGCCGGGCGACCTCGTGGCACGCCGGGCCATGGGCAACCCCACCATCCGGGATGCCGAGAGGCTGTCGGAGGACTGGCGTCCCTACCGCGCCTACGCCCTGTTCCACCTCTGGACGGCGGCGACCTACCGAGGCGTCTAGGCGGACGGGGCGGGGACCTTCAGGTCACTGCGCAGCGCGATCTCCAGTTCGAAGCGCACCTTCGGGTCCTTCAGGCAATCACCGAACAGCTCGCGCAGCTGCTGGACGCGATAGCCGACCGTCTGCCCATGGATGCCGAGCTCCTCGGCGATCGGAGCACGCTGGCCCCAGTGCCGCAGCCAGGCCAGGAGGGTCTCCTCGAGCTTGACGCGCTGGGCGTCCGGCAGCCCGGCCAGAGGCGCGAGCCGCCGGCGGGACAATTCCCGGACCGCGGACGGCTCGGCCGCGAGGACCACTTCGGTCAGGTTTTCGTCAGCCCACACCGGACCGTCGTCCGCCCCCTCGCGCGGAGGGAGCATGGACGCGGCCAGTACGGCCAGCCGCAGTGACTGCGCCACCTGCTCGAGGCTGCCCGCGGGTCCGATGGCCGCGCTCCGGCCGGTGAGCACGCGGTCGAGCTCGGCGCGCTGCCGCGGTCCGCGTTCGGGCACCAGGGCGACGGCGTCGGTCTCGCGTTCGACGACGATCGCCCCCGCCCCGAGGTGCTGCCGGATCCCCCGGGCACGATCCAGGGGCAGCGTCACCACCGCCACCTGTGCGGGGACGGACCAGTCCGCGAGGGACGCCGCCTGCCGGAGTGCGGTCTCGTCGGCCTGTCCGAGCAGGAGCAGCTCCAGCAGTTCGGCCCGGCGGCGGTCCACGGCCCCGGCCCGCTCCGACTGCTCGAAGGCGTAGGCCTCGGCGCTCACCGCAGAGAGTTCGTCGATGTAGGCCATGATCGACTCCCCGAGGTCCACGACGACGGCGGGGCCCAGGCCCTCCTCCATGGAGCGGCGCGACATCTCCCGGAACGTGACGCGCGCGCCCATCCGGTAGGCACCGAGCAGCGCATCCATGCTGCGCCCCTGGCGGAACTCCCCGCGGCCGAGACCCGCCACGAGCTCACGGCTCTGATCGGAGAGCGCGGGCATCCCGGTCCCCGGCAGTTCGAGGAACCGCTCGAGGGCCGCGGCAACGCCCCGGCGCAGGCCACGACCGAAGTTGCCCTCCATCGGCCGGGCGTAGGCCGGGACCAACTGCGGGACCGCTTCGATGATGGCGTCCACGAGGTCCGGCGTGAGCGGCCTCAACCGGTCGCTGACCTCCGGTGGCAGAGCGAGCCAGGGCGGCTCCGGAGGAGCGATCTCCAGCGTGTCAGAACTCACGGGATCTGCTCCGATCTGTTTCGTCAAGATAATTCTGCTCTGTCAACCCTACGTCAACGGTGCGCGCCATTAGCGGCCGAGGCTATATTGTTGTGAAATGACCCGGTTCAAGAAGTTGGCGCGCGTAACCGCCGCGCTGACCACCCCACTCACGGCGGAAGACTTTCTGGCGCTCTTCAACCCCGTGTACTCCTCGCGCCAGCTTCGCGGCGTCGTGACGCGCGTGGTGCACGAGACCGAGGATTCCGCCACCATCTACTTCCGCCCCGGGCACGGCTGGCACGCGCACCAGGCGGGCCAGTGGGCGCGCATCGGCGTCGAGCTCGACGGGGTCCGCCAGTGGCGCTCCTACTCCCTGAGCGCCGCCGCGGGACACGATCCGGCCATCACCGTCAAGGACGCCGGCTCGGTGTCCCACGTCCTGGTGCGTGACACCAAGCCGGGCGACGTCCTGTTCCTCGACCCGCCCCAGGGCGACTTCGTGCTCCCCGAGCACCCACGGTCCCTGCTCATGCTCACGGCGGGCAGCGGCATCACGCCCGTCATGTCGATGATCCGCACGCTCGTCCCCCGCCGACCGGACGCGGATGTGGTGCTGATCAACTCCAACACCGCCCCGGAGACGAGCGTGTTCCGTGAGGAGCTGGACGAACTGGCGGACCAGTTCCCCAACCTCACGGTCCGGCACTGGTTCACCAGTGCCCGCGGGCGCCTGCAGTTCACCGCCCAGACCATCGCCGACCTCTGCCCCGACTGGCGCTCACGTGCCGCCTACGCCTGCGGCCCCGAGGGGTTCCTGGACGAGGCCGAGGACCTGTGGGAGCGGGAATCGGCCCTCGAGCAGTCGCGCACCGTCCCGGACGTCACCACCGGAGCCGCGACGCAGGGCGTCCCGACCGGCACGCTGACGATCGAACGGTTCAGCACCGACCTCACGGCGGGCGCCGGGCACGACGGCGGCCTCGTCACCTTCGAGCAGTCCGACCGCGAGGTGGAGGCCGACGGCGACACCCCGCTCCTGGACATCGGCGAGGACGCGGGCGTCCTCATGCCGAGCGGCTGCCGGATGGGCATCTGCCACAGCTGCCTCATCCCGCTGCGTGCCGGCCAGGTGCGCGATCTCCGCTCCGGGGAGCTGCACAACACCCCCGGCCAGCTCATCCAGACCTGCGTCTCGGCAGCCGCCGGGCCCGTGAACCTCGACCTGTAACACCCAACGGAGGAGTCATCATGACCACCACAGTGACCCGCCCGGGCGCCCTCGCGGCAACCGGACACCCCCTGGTCCGCCCCGATGCCGCCAAGCATCTGACGGACGAGCAGGTCGAGGAGCTCGGCCGCGAACTCGACGCCGTCCGTGACGAGATCCTCGCGAAGCGCGGGGCCACCGATGCCGCGTACATCCGCCGCGTCATCAAGCTCCAGCGGTCCCTGGAGTTCGCCGGCCGCGGCACCCTCCTGTTCAGCAAGTACAAGCCGGCCTGGTTCGCCGGTACGGCCATGCTGAGCCTCGCGAAGATCATGGAGAACATGGAGATCGGGCACAACGTGCTGCACGGCCAGTGGGACTGGATGCGCGACCCCGACATCCACTCCACCACCTGGGAGTGGGACTTCGTCACCCCGGCGCGCTCCTGGCAGCACACGCACAACGACCTGCACCACCGCTGGACCAACGTCATCGGCAAGGACAGGGACATCGGGTACAACCTGCTCCGCATGGACCCCGACCAGCCGTGGCGCCCTTTCAACCTCGGCAACCCGCTGTACAACGCCATCCTGGCGCCGGTCTTCGAGTGGGGCATCGCCCTGTACGACCTCGAGATCCCGGAGTACAAGGAGGGCCTGAAGTCCAAGAAGGACATGAACCGCGACCTCAAGGCCGTGGGCGTCAAGGTCGTCAAGCAGTTCTCCAAGGACTACGCCGCCACTCCCGCCGTCGCCATGCTGACCGGCTCCGGCAAGCAGGCCCTCTACGGGACGCTCGCCGCCAACGCCATCCGCAACTTCTGGGCGCACGCCGTGATCTTCTGCGGTCACTTCCCCGACGGCACGGACACGTTCACGGAGGAGGAGGTGGACGGCGAGACCCGCGGTGACTGGTACGTCCGCCAGATGATCGGCTCGGCGAACATCTCCGGCTCGAAGCTCATGCACTTCATGACGGGTAACCTGTCCCACCAGATCGAGCACCACTGCTTCCCGGACCTGCCGTCCAACCGGTACGCCGAGGTGGCCGTGAAGGTCCGTGAGATCTGCACCCGCTACGGGCTCCCCTACACCACGGGCCCGCTGCCCAAGCAGGTCGGCTCCACCTGGGCGAAGATCTTCAAGCTCGCCCTGCCCAACCGGAAGCCGAAGGCCGCCACCGCCTGAGACTCCCACTCCTCCGCCGAGAGGACAGCAAGGACCGCCGACAGCGTGCTTCGGCGGTCCTTGCTGCTTTCCCGGGCGGTCCGACGGCGGGCTCAGACCTGCGCGTCCTCCGCGAGGAGGGCGTCCACCTGGCCGAGCGCGAGGGTCAGTCCCTCCTCCATGCCCATCGCCACCATCTGGTCGAGCTGCTCGACGGACTCGAAGGTCGTGGCCATGGTCATCCGGGTCCGGCCGCCGAGGTCCTCGAGGGTCACGGTCGCGTGCGTCTCGCCCATCTCGGGCACGGGGTCACCGTTCTCGTCCGCGAAGCCGTCGTCGAACGTCAGGCGGTGCGGGGCATCGATACCCGTGATGCGCCACCAGCCCCGCGAGGTCTCGCCGTCGGGCCCCCTCATGAAGTAGGCGGCGCGCCCGCCCAGCGCGAACTCGTAGGCATCGAAGGTGGCAGGCCAGGTGGGCGGACCCCACCACCGTTCGAGTTGCCGCGGGTCCGCCCAGATCCGCCAGACGCGTTCGATGCCGGCGTCGAATTCTGCGACGAGCCTGAAGCTGAGCGCTTCGGTGTCCTTTTCCGTACTGATGACGGTCATGATGGTGCCTTCCTAGTCGTTCGTCCCGGCATCGTCGCCGAGAAGGTCCGTGATCCGGTCGACGCGCTGCCGCCAGATCCTTTCGTAGTCGTCGAGCAGGCGCTGCGCCTTCTGTACGCCACCGACCTCTCCGCGCACGATCTGCTCCCGTCCGCGCTTCTCCTTGGAAACCAGTGAGGCCCGTTCGAGCACCGCCACGTGTTTCTGCACTGCCGCGAAGCTCATGTCGTACTGCTCGGCCAGACCGGATACCGAATACTCGGTTACAAGGACGCGCGCCACGATATCCCTCCGTGTCGCGTCGGCGAGCGCGTGGAACACACGGTCCACCTCGTCCTGCGTCGGCATTTCTACAACCATGTGGTTGTACGTTACGCCGGGGTCCGGGCCGGGTCAAGGCCTGGCGGCGACGGCGTGACATCGATTATGGCGGGCCTCCTGCGACCCTGTAAGACTGGGCCCATGACCCGCGGAATATATGTGAGCGCCATGACCAACGGCTCCGGCAAGTCCCTGATCTCCCTGGGCCTGGCGGACATGCTGCACCGGCACGCCGACCGCGTGGGCTTCTTCCGGCCCATCGTCGAAGGGGACGATCCCGCCGCGGACCCCATGGTCCGCCTCATGCAGCGAGCGTTCGACCTCCCCGAGAGCCGTGCCCGCGGCGGCCTCACCCGGGCCGAGGCCCGCGCCCTGCTCGTGACGGGCGACCGCGCGGAGATCGACGCCCGCTGCGTCGCCATCTACAGCGAGATCGCCGCGGAGTGCGACGTCGTCATCGTCGAGGGCACCGACCTGTCCGGGAACGACGCCGCCGTCGAGTTCGACCTCAACGCGCGCCTGGCCAACAACCTCGGCGCCATGGTCCTCGCCGTCGTCAGTGCGAAGGGCATGACCGCCGAGGAGGCCGCCGACGCCGTGGACGTCGCCCGCCGCGAACTCGACGCCGCGAAGGCGTCCCTCCTCGCGATGATGGTCAACCGCGCGGCCGACGACGCCGTCACCGCGATCAGCGAGCAGGTGCGCCCCGGCCGTTCGGGCCGGCCCGTCTACGTGATCCCCGAGCTGTCCGAGATCTCCCAGCCCACCGTCTCCGAGGTGGCCGTGGACCTCGGCGCCCGGCAGATCGCCGGGAACTCGAACCTGGAGCGGGACGTCACCAGCGTGCGCGTCGCCGCCATGAACGTCGGCAACTTCCTGCACCTGCTCACGGACGGCGCGCTCGTGATCGTGCCGGGCGACCGCGCGGACGTCCTGGTGGCGACCCTGGCGTCGTCGTTCTCCCCCGAGTTCCCCGTGCCGTCCGCCCTGTTCCTGACCGGCGGGCTCGCCCCCGATCCCAACATCCTGGCCCTGCTCGCGCAGGCACCGTTCCCCGTCTTCGCGCTCGACGACGACACGTACACCGTGGCCCGCCACGTCAGCGAGGTGCGCGGCGAGATCGCGAGCGGACTGCGCCGCAAGGCCGCCGCCGCGCTGGGCGCCTGGTCGCGGCAGGTCGACGAGAACGAACTGCTCGAGCGCCTCGAACTCCCCCGCCCCGTCAGCATGACGCCGCTGCGCTTCCTGCACGAACTGATCCAGCGGGCCAGGGCCGAGCGCAAGCACATCGTCCTCCCCGAGGGCGAGGACCTGCGGGTCCTGAAGGCCGCCGAGATCCTCCAGCGCCGCGACGTCTGCGACCTCACGATCCTCGGCCCCGAGGCTCGGGTCCGCGAACTCGCCGCCGGCCAGGGCATCGATCTCAGCGGCGTCACGCTCGTGGACCCGTCGACGTCGGACCTGCGCGAGGAGTTCGCCACCGAGTACGTCCGGGTCCGCGCCCACAAGAACGTCTCGATGAAGGAAGCCCGCGAGCGCATGCTCGAGGGAGCATACTTCGGGACGATGATGGTGCAGCTCGGCAGGGTGGACGGCATGGTGTCCGGCGCGGCACACACCACGGCGAACACCATCCGGCCGGCGCTCGAGTTCGTGAAGACCAAGGACGGCGTGAAGATCGTCTCCTCGGTGTTCCTCATGCTGCTGCAGGACCGCGTGCTCGTGTACGGCGACTGCGCGGTCAACCCGGAGCCCAACGAGGAGCAGCTCGCGGACATCGCGGTGGCCTCCGCGGAGACGGCCGAGCAGTTCGGCGTGGAGCCGCGCATCGCCATGCTCTCCTACTCCACGGGTGAGTCGGGCTCCGGCGGCGCGGTGGACGAGGTCCGGCGTGCCACCGAGCTCGTCCGGAAGCAGCGCCCGGACCTCGCGGTCGAGGGCCCCATCCAGTACGACGCCGCCGTCGACGTCTCGGTCGCGGCTTCCAAGCTCCCCGAGTCCTCGGTGGCCGGCCAGGCGACGGTCTTCATCTTCCCGGACCTGAACACAGGCAACAACACCTACAAGGCCGTGCAGCAATCGGCCGGTGCCGTCGCCGTCGGGCCCGTCCTGCAGGGCCTGCGCAAGCCCGTCAACGACCTCTCCCGCGGCTGCACCGTGGAGGACATCGTCAACACCGTGGCCATCACCGCGGTGCAGGCCCAGCAGCCCGCCACCTCCTGACCCCATCCGCCCGAACCCCTCCGTCTGAACCCCCACAGGACAGGACCCCATGATCATCCTCGTCATCAACTCCGGCTCATCCTCGCTCAAGTACCAGGTCCGGGAGGGCGACGACGTCCTCGCGGAGGGCCTCGTCGAGCGGATCGGGGAGGCCGAGGTGCCCGACCACGCGGCGGCGCTCGACCGCGTGGACGGCGAGGTGTCCGCGGCCCTGGACGGCCGCCGGATCGACGCCGTCGGGCACCGTGTGGTCCACGGCGGCGAGCGCTTCAGCGAGCCGGTGCTCATCGACAACGAAATCACCCGGGCCATCGAGCGCCTCAACCCGCTGGCTCCCCTGCACAACCCGGCCGCCGTCACCGGTATCCGCGCCATCACCGACAAGTGGCCGGACCTGCCGCAGGTCGCGGTGTTCGACACGGCGTTCCACCGCACGCTCCCCGAGCACGCCTGGCGGTACGCGGTGCCTGACGAGCTGTACCGGAAGTTCGGGATCCGCCGCTACGGCTTCCACGGCACCTCGCACGCCTTCGTGGCGCGCGGGGCGGCGGACCTGCTCGGCACGGACACCTTCACGGGCGTGATCGCGCATCTCGGCAACGGCGCGTCCGTCACCGCCGTGCGCGACGGCGAGAGCGTCGACACCTCGATGGGCTTCACGCCCCTCGAGGGCCTCGTCATGGGGACCCGGTCGGGTGACATCGACCCGTCCATCCTGCTGTTCCTCCTCCGTGAGGGGTACACCGAACAGGACCTCGACACCCTCCTCAACCGCAACAGCGGGCTCAAGGGTTTGGCGGGCACGAACGACATGCGCTCCGTGACGGAGGCCGCCGACGCCGGTGATTCCCCGGCACAGCGCGCGATCGACGTGGCCTCCTACCGGCTCGCGAAGTACGTGGGCGGCTACCACGTGGCGGTCGGCGGAGCGCAGGCCCTCGTGTTCACTGCAGGCATCGGCGAGAACGCGTCAGCCTTCCGCACCGCCGTCGTCGCCCGGCTGGGCGCTCTCGGCCTGGAACTCGACGAGACGAGGAACGGCGAGCGCAGCAAGGACGCGCGCATCATCAGCACCGAGGCGTCGGCGTTCCCCGTGCTCGTGGTGCCGACCGACGAGGAGGCGGCGATCGCGGAGGCGACGGCCGCCGTCGTCGGCGCCTCCCGGCCCGCCCAGGGGACCCCGAACCCGTGATCCTGCGCATCACGCTCCTGTTCGTCGTCGCCGCGGCGGCCGAGATCGGCGGGGCGTGGCTCATCTGGCAGGCGGTCCGCGAGGGCAGGCCGTGGTGGTGGGCCGGACTCGGCATCATGGCCCTCGGCGCCTACGGCTTCGTGGCCACCCTGCAGCCGGACCCGGACTTCGGGCGGATCCTCGCAGCGTACGGCGGCGTGTTCGTGGCCGGGTCGCTGGCGTGGGGCATGCTCATCGACGGCTTCCGGCCGGACCGCTGGGACCTCCTCGGCTCCGCGGTCTGCCTGCTCGGCGTCGCGCTAATCAGGTTCGTGCCGCGCTCCACGGCCTAGGTAGCCGGCGGGCCCGGGCCCACGTCCCCGCCCGCCTGTCCGGTGGAACCGCACGGTCGGCGGGAGCAGCCAGTCCCACTGGGCCCCGCGGACGATGGGCAGCAGTGCCCCAGCACCCGGGAGTTACGCCGCGCCCAGCAGCCTCGCCACGCCGGCCGCGAGCGCCCCGACCGCGACCACCACGAGGAACGGTGCCCGCAGCCACAGCGCGACGGCGGCCGCCACCAGCGCCGCGAGCCGCGCGTCGACGACGAGCACCTGACCGGACGCGAACGCGTTCGTCGCCGTCAGGGCGGCGAGCAGGCCGATGGTCAGCGACCCGGCGACGCGCAGCATGCGTGGATTGTCGAGCAGTCTCGCGGGCACCAGGAAGCCGAGGAACTTCGTGGCGATCGACACCGCACATGCGAGCAGGACCCAGCCCCACAGGCTCATACGTCCCCCCGCACCGGGCCAGCAGGCGCCGAGGGGTACGGCTCGACGTCGGGTTCCAGTCCCTCCGTCGCCGGTCCGAGCCCCGAGAGCCCAAGCACTGCGGCCACGACGGCCGCGATGAGGATCGGCACGCCCGGTGGGACGAGGGGCACGGCGATGAGCGTGACGACGGCGCAGACCACGGCGATCGCCGCAGGCTCCCGCGAGCGGATGCGCGGCCACAGCAGGCCGAGGAACGCGGCAACAGCGGCGCCGTCGAGGCCCCAGCGGGCCGGATCACCCATCGCGTTCCCCGCCAGCGCGCCCACGAGCGTGAAGAGGTTCCACAGCACGAAGACGCCGATCCCGGCGGCCCAGAACCCGCGGCGCTGTTCCTCCGGATCGGTCTGACCCGTCGCGGTGGCCACCGACTCGTCGATCGTGAGGTGCGCGGCAGGGAGCTTCCGCCAGCGGGACGGTCGGAGCAGCACGTTGACCTGCATACCGTAGACGCCGTTGCGGATCCCCAGCAGCGCCGCGGCGGACATCGCCGAGAGGCCGCTCCCCCCGCCGGCGACGACACCGATGAAGGCGAACTGCGAACCACCGCTGAACAGCAGGAGGCTGAGCGCCATGGTCTGGAGGAGCGTCAGCCCGGCCGCGACGGACAGCGCGCCGAAGGAGAGGCCGTACAGGCCGGTCGCGATCGCGACGGACAGGGCCACCCGGACCGCCGGGGATGAGAGAAGCTGCACCTGACAAGGCTAGGCGACGAGGAGGTTCGACTTTCCATTCGCGGTGAAGAGGTGAATAGTGGGAAGGGAAGCCTACTTACTACCCGGAGGAGCACCACATGAAGGCAGTGACATGGCAGGGCAAGCGCAACATCAGCGTGGAGAACGTGCCCGACCCCACGATCCAGGAACCCACGGACGCAATCGTCCGCATCACCTCGACCGCCATCTGCGGCTCGGACCTGCACCTCTACGAGGTGCTCGGCCCGTACATGCACAAGGGCGACATCCTCGGCCACGAGCCGATGGGCATTGTCGAGGAGGTGGGCTCGGGCATCAGCAACCTCAAGGTCGGCGACCGCGTCGTCATCCCGTTCAACATCTCCTGCGGCTACTGCTTCATGTGCACGCGCGGCCTGCAGTCGCAGTGCGAGACCACCCAGGTGCACGCGAAGGGGTCGGGCGCGTCCCTGTTCGGCTTCTCCGAGTTGTACGGCTCGGTGCCCGGCGGCCAGGCGGAGTTCCTGCGCGTCCCCTTCGCCGACTACGGCGCGGTGAAGGTCGGCTCGGACCTGCCGGATGAGCGCTACCTCTACCTCTCGGACATCCTCCCGACGGCATGGCAGGGCGTGCAGTACGCGGACGTGCCGAAGGACGGCGTCCTCACGGTGTACGGTCTCGGACCGGTCGGCCAGTTCGCCGCACGCATCGGCAGGCACCTGGGCCACCGCGTGATCGCCGTCGAGCCCGTCCCCGAACGCCGCGAGATGGCCAAGCGCCACGGCATCGAGACCCTCGACTTCACGAAGGACACCGCGGAGGAACTGCGCAGTATGACCGGCGGGCGCGGCCCGGACGCGATCGTGGACGCCGTCGGCATGGAGGCGCACGGTTCCCCGGTGGGCGCCTTCGCGCAGAACGCCGTGGGCATCCTCCCGGACAAGCTGGCACAGAAGGTCATGGAGACCGGCGGCAGCGACCGCACGAGCGTCCTGCACTCCGCCATCGACGCCGTCCGGCGGGGCGGGACCATATCCCTCAGCGGGGTCTACGGCGGCACGGCCACCCCCATGCCGATGCTGACCATGTTCGACAAGCAGATCCAGCTGCGCATGGGCCAGTGCAACGTGCGGAGCTGGACGGACGAGCTCCTCCCGATCGTCGAGGATCCCGCGGACCCGCTGGGCGTCATGGACCTCATGACCCACGAGGTCTCGATCGACGAGGCGCCGGCCGCCTACAAGCACTTCCAGAAGAAGACGGACGGCACCATCAAGGTGGTCCTCAAGCCGCAGGGCGTCACGCTCTAGCAGCGAGGCAGGACGACGGCGGGAGCCCGGCTGCTGGTAGTCGGGCTCCCGCCGTCGTCCTGCCCAGTGCACCTAGTCCTGGGCGACCGCCTCGTAGGGGTCGGCCGTCCCGTTCGCGACCTGCAGCGCGTCCGCGGCGCGGACCAGGGCGAGGTGCGAGAACGCCTGCGGGAAGTTGCCCGCCATGCGTTCGTGGACGGGGTCGTACTCCTCGGCCAGCAGGCCGAGTTCGTTCGAGTAGCCCACGAGCTGATCCATGAGCCGGGCGGCCTCGTCGGTCCTTCCGCTGTGTGCGTACTGCTCGACGAGCCAGAACGAGCATGCGAGGAACGGGTGCTCCCCGGGTTCGAGGCCGTCGTCCGCGTTGTCGGTGCGGTACCGCAGCAGCAGCCCGTGGTCGTCCAGGAGATCGGCTTCGATCCGCTCCACGGTGCGCAGCATCAGGGGGTCGTCGTAGTCGAGGAAGCCGACGTGCGGCAGCTGGAGCAGGGAGGCATCCACCTCGGTCCCCCCGTACACCTGGGTGAAGGACCCGAGGCCGGCGTTGAAGCCGTGCTCCAGGATCTCCTCGCGCAGGCTGTCGCGGATCTCCGTCCAGCGCTGCTGGTGGCCGGGCAGTCCGTGGTCCCGGACGGCGCGTACCGCGCAATCGAACGCCGCCCACATCATCACGCGCGAGTGGGTGAAGTGCTGGGGCTCTCCGCGCATCTCCCAGATCCCGTGGTCCTTGTCGTGGAGGTGGTTCTCGGCGAACGCCAGGAGGGCCCGCTGGAGGGGCCACGAGAAGTTGTCCTCGGTGACGCCGTGGACCCGCAGCTTCTCGAGCGCCACCATGACCTCGCCCACGACGTCCGCCTGGTACTGGTCGACGGCGCCGTTGCCCACGCGCACGGGCGTCGAGTCGGCATAGCCGGGCAGGTGGTCGAGTTCGCGTTCGGGCAGTTGCCGCTCCCCGGCCAGCCCGTACATGATCTGCAGGTCGGCGGGATCGCCGGCGACCGCCCGCAGCAGCCAGTTGCGCCATTCCAGCGCCTCCTCGGAGAAGCCATGGGTCATCATGGCCTCGAGGGTCAGGGCGGCGTCGCGGAGCCAGCAGAAGCGGTAGTCCCAGTTGCGGGAGCCGCCGAACTGTTCGGGCAGGGACGTCGTCGGAGCGGCGACGATCCCGCCGGTGTCCTCGTGCGTGAGGGCCCGCAGCACGAGCAGTGAGCGCCGGACGGCGTCGGAGTGCTCGCCCTCGATCTTGCAGCTGGCACCCCAGGCGCGCCAGTAGCTGATGGTGCTGTCGAGTGCCTCGTCGATGTCCAGGGGGTGCGGTTCGTCGCGGTGCGAGGGGTACCACACGAGTTCCAGGTCGACGACGTCGCCTTCGGCCACCGTGAACGTGCCCTGGTGGCGACGATCCGTGGCCTTCAGCCGCGGCCCCCGGAGAAGCAACGCGTCGGGGCCCGCGATTGCGAGGAGTGCGGGGCCGCCGTCGTGTGTTCCCTGCGTGACCCACGGCATGATGCTGCCGTAGCCGAACCGGATCTGCAGCTCCTGCCGCATGGTGACGGTGCCGCGGAGCCCCTGGATCCGTCGCACCACGTTGGCGCGGCGGTCCGTGACCGGCATGAATTCGGTGACCAGTACCTCCCCCTCGCTGGTTCTCCAACGGGTCTGGAGGACGAAGGTGGAATCGATGTAACTCCGCTCCACCACGTCGGCGTCCGCCTCCGGTTCCAGGAGCCATCGGCCGTGCTGCGGCGTGCCGAGCATCGCGGAGAACACCGACTCGGAGTCGAACCGGGGGAAGCTGAGCCAGTCCACGCTGCCCCTCCGGGAGACGAGGGCACCGGTGTGCAGGTCGGACAGGAGCGCGTAGTCCTCGATCGGGGATTGCATCCTGCAACTCAATCACATGCCCGGCGCGACCGCCCGATCAGCCGTTCTTTCCCGTGAAGGCTTCCCGCATGCGTGCCGGATAGTCCGTCGTGATCTCCTGCACCCCAAGCTCCGCGAGATACCGCGCGTCCTTGACCGAGTTCACGGTCCAGACCCGCACCCGCACGCCGTCCCGAATCCAGCGGCGCACGCGTCCGCGGTGGGTGCGGGTGTACCGCATACCCGGCCCCACCATCCCCACCTGATGATGGTTCACGAGCTGCTCGCCCTCCTTCAGCGCGCGGCGCATGACGGTGATCAGCGCCCCCTCGGTGAGTGGCCCGAAGCGCAGCGCGTCACGCACCTCCCGCGGCTTCATGTCCGACACCAGCTGGCACAGCACGTGGGCGGGCGCCGATTCGGCGAGCTGCCGCATCGAGTCGGGGTTGAAGCTCATGAAACTCACCTCGATGCTGCCGAGCATCGACGACTCCGGATCCCACCCCTCGTCCATGAGGAAGGCGATCACCGCGTCCTCGAGCCGCAGGCCGGAGGGGCTCGGGTGCTTCAGCTCGATGGCCAGCCGGACCGGGCGCCCCGCCCGGCGCAGCAGCAGGATCAGGTCCGCGAGGGTGAGGAACTGCTCGGACGCACTGCCGTACTCGGCCGGGATGCCCGCGCCCTTCCAGGAACAGACGTCGAGCCCCCGCAGCTCCTCCAGCGTGTGGTCCGCCACCCGGCCGGTCCCATTGGTGGTGCGGTCCACGGTGGTGTCATGGATGCACACGAGCTGTTCGTCCCGGGTCAGGTGCACATCGCACTCGACGCCGTCGGCACCGTCCGCGAGGGCCTGCAGGTAGGCGGCGCGGGTGTGCTCGGCGTAGATACCGCTGCTGCCGCGATGGGCGAAGATCACAGGAGGCACGGGGCATCCCCTCACGTGGTGATTGATGTCCCCTTACGGTACGCGACGGCCGATCGGGGCACACCACGGGCACCCGGTCCCGCGGCGGGCAGGAGGCCTCCCTCGATAGACTCGGGAGGGTGAACGCGCAGATGACCGATACCGACGCGGACCGGGCAGCAGCCCTCCGCCGCATGAAGATCCTCGCGACCGGGCTGCTGGCCCTCATGGCGGTGATCTTCGTGGTGGCGTTCGCGCTGCAGGACACCTATCCCTGGCTCCAGTACGTCCGTGCGGCGGCGGAGGGCGGCATGGTCGGCGCGCTCGCGGACTGGTTCGCCGTCACCGCCCTGTTCAAGCACCCGATGGGTCTCAACATCCCGCACACCGCGATCATCCCGCGCAAGAAGGACCAGATCGGTGAATCGCTGGGCCAGTTCGTAGAGGAGAACTTCCTCTCCGAGGACGTGGTCCGGGCCAAGCTGGACTCGGCGCGCATCGCCCAGAAGTCCGGCGCGTGGCTGGAGAAGCCGGAGAGCGCCGACCGGGTGGCAGCAGAGGGAGCGGCGCTGATCCGCGGCATGTTCACGGTGCTGAACGACGACGCCGTACAGTCCGTGATCGAATCCATGGTCCGGAAGCACCTGCTGGATCCGCCCTGGGGACCGCCGATCGGCAGCATCGCCGAGCGCGTCTTCGCAGACGGGCACCACCACCGGCTCGTGGACCTGCTCGTGGACCGGGCCGCCGACTGGGTGGACGGCAACTACGCCGTCGTGACCAGGGTCGTCGCCCAGCGGTCCCCCACCTGGGTCCCCCGCCTCGTCGACGGCGTCGTCGGGGATCGGGTCCACGCGGAACTGTCCAAGTTCATCCGCGCCATCCAGGACGACCAGCAGCACGACGTACGGATCGCCATCGACAAGTACCTCAGGGACCTCGCGCGGGACCTGCAGCACAAGCCGGAGACGATCGCCAAGGCCGAGGAGATCAAGGGGCAGCTGCTCGACGACCCGCGGGTCCGTGACCTCACCGCGCGCACCTGGTCGACCATCAAGAACGCCCTGCTCGAGGCCGTCAATGACCCGGACAGCGAGCTGACCTCGAAGTTCAAGGCGGCCATCCGGGACTTCGGCTCGCGGTTGACGAACGACCCCGACCTCGCCCACCGGGTGAACCTGTGGATCGCCGACGGTGCGTCCTACGCGGTGCGCACCTACCGCAGCGAGATCGCCGGCGTCATCTCCGAGACGGTGGGCCGCTGGGACGCGGAGGAGACCTCACGGAAGATCGAGCTGCAGGTCGGCAAGGACCTGCAGTTCATCCGCATCAACGGCACCGTGGTCGGCTCGCTGGCCGGCCTCCTGATCTTCTCCGTCGCCCACGCGATCTTCGGTTAGGCGCGCTTCTTCCGCGCGCCCGGTTCGGGGAGTCGCAGGACGTCGGCGAGCTCGCCCGGGATGGTCTGCGGAAGCGGGCCGAAGGCCTCCCTCGTGGTGCGGATGACCGACTTGCCCATGAGGTGGTTGCCGCTTCCGCCGATGACGGCGCCCACCCCGAACGGGAGGGCGCGCCCCAGCATGAAGCCGCCCTGCTTGGCGAGGAACTTCTTCAGGAACCGCCGCTGGATGGACCCGGTGAGGGTCTTGACCAGTGACGGCGAGGCGGACTTGTTGACCAGCTGGCCCCAGTACTGGGGCGCGCCCTGCCCGGCGGACGAGCCGAGGATGGAACGGATGAGCGCGGTGCCCTCCTCTCCCATGAGGATGGCCATCACCATGGCGCGCGAGCGCTCGGGGTCCGCCGTACTGACGCCGTGCAGCTCCGCCACCGATTCGGCATAGAGCGCGGTGGCCTCGAGGAACCCGATCGTCGCGGCGCCGGACAGACCGAGCGCGGCGAGTGTTCCGACGGCGGGAACGGCCGCGGTGGCGCCGACAGCGGCGCCGGCGACCGTCGTGGCCCGCAGGTAGTCGCGTTCGAGCAGGAGAGTCAGTTCGGCGGGAGACGCCTCCGGGTGGCGGCGTCGGAGCCGGTCGATGTTGGCGATGATCAGGGGGCGCTGGACGTCCAGCGCCCGTTCGATGCCCCGGAGGATGGCGGGTTTCGGGTTGCCGTCCTTGTCGAACAGCGTCCCGTTCGCAGCCTTCACGGCTGGGTTCTCCTTGTTACGGCCAAACATCGTGGTCCTTCCGGCGGTGATCGGTGTCCTGCTGGCAATTTTAGGTGGGGCGTCTGCCGCCGCGGCGGGGTTCCGCTGCCGGCGCAGAGCGCCGGCGGCGGTACGGACAAAAGGAAGAAGGCGCCACCGGGAGCCGGTGGCGCCTTCTCCTCGACTGCTCCCCCACGGTGCAGCCGGTACTTCCGACTAGACGCGCGAGCCCTTGCGGCCGGTGACGGCGCCGTAGATGACGAGCACGATCAGCGCGCCGCCGATGGCCAGCAGCCAGGTGGAGAGGCTGAAGAAGCTGTCGACACCGACGCCGAAGATGGCGCTACCGATGAAGCCGCCCAGCAGGGCGCCGACGACGCCGAGGACGAGCGTGATGATCCAGCCGCCACCCTGACGACCCGGGAGGATCAGCTTGGCGATTGCGCCGGCGATAAGGCCCAGGATGAGCCAACCAATAATTCCCATAATGATGCTCCTTGAGTGATATTCAGTGCCCTGCCCGAGGGGAGGGCACTACCTGATAGTTCGATGCACCGGAGTGCAACTCACCTTGAGTGTACTTCATCAGCCTGCTTAGCGTGGAACCTCTTATCACGATATCCCTGTCGCGCACGGCACGGGCGAACTTTTCCGAATTGTTATGCGGACGCGACAGGGGCGGGGGCGGGCTTACGGTACCGCCGCCCCACCGCGCCGTAGGATGACGCGAAGCGGGCCGTCCTGGGAGTGGGTGGCGCAGGAAGCAAAACCGCTGGGTGAATTCTTTCGAAACTCCCGCCGCCTCCCTGAAGGAGTATTTACAATGCGAATCGGTTCATCGATCTTCCTCATTGCACTCGGTGCAATTCTTGCTTTTGCCATTCAGGCCGAGATCAGTTTCGTCGACATCACCCTGGTGGGCTACATCCTCATGGCGGTGGGGCTGATCGGCCTCATCGCCTCCCTCGTCCTTGCGGCGCCCCGCAGGCAGAACCGCATCTCGGAGTCGCGAAGCGTCGTCGATCCGAACACGGGCGAGACCATCACGCGCAACGAGACGCGCGACGCGGGACTGTAGCTCACAGCCAGACAGACGAAGACCGGGACCATGTCCCGGTCTTCGTCTGCGTCCGCCCCCGGATATGCACGTTTGGCTGACCAGGTCCGCAAAAAGTGCTTGACGTCACACCTAACCAAAGATAGAGTCACTCAAACAAAGACAAAGCCACACGAGTTCGGCTTCGACCGACGACGACAGGACGCCCATGTTCGCGGAAGAGCGGTACCGCCAGATCAGCAGCCTGGTCTCCGCCGACGGGCGGGTCACCGTCGCGGGGCTCTCCTCGCGCTTCGGGATCACCAAGGAGACCGTCAGGAGGGACCTCGCGCTCCTCGAGAACGACGGCGTCCTGCGGCGCGTCCATGGAGGCGCCATCGCCGGAAGCGGCGCGACGACGAACGAGCCGAGCCTGACCAGCCGATCGGCACAGCGATCCCCCGAGAAGAGGCGCATCGCACAGGCCGCTCTCGCGTTCACCCCCCAGACCGGCGCTGTCGTGCTCGATGCGGGCAGTACCACCGGCGCGCTTGCCGACCTCCTCGTCGAGGAGGGCCGCCCGGGCCTGGCCGTGGTGACCCACTCCGTCCCGATCGCGGCCCTGGTCTCGGGTGCCGGACTGAGCGTGGAACTCGTGGGCGGCAGGGTCCGGGCACTGACGAGCGCCGCCGTCGGCAGCAGCACCGTGACCCACTTCTCCCGCCTTCGTGCGGATGTCGCCTTCATCGGCGCCAACGGGCTCGCGGCCGGCTTCGGCCTCAGCACGCCCGACGTCGACGAGGCGGCCGTGAAGACCGCCATCGTCCGCTCCGCCCGGCGCGTGGTGCTCCTGGCGGACTCGTCGAAGTTCGACGAGGAGACCCTGACCAGCTTTGCCTACCTGGAGGACATCGATGCCCTTATCACCGACCGCGCACCCCGCGGACCCCTCGCGGACGCCCTCGCCGACGCCGACGTGGAGGTGATCGTCGCGTGATCGTGACCCTCACCGCGAATCCGAGCATCGACCGCACCGTCGAGCTGACCGCCCCCCTCATGCGCGGAGCAGTCCAGCGCGCCGTCCACGTGGTGCAGGAGGCGGGCGGCAAGGGCGTCAATGTCAGCCGCGCCCTCGCGATGTCCGGTGTCCCCACCCTGGCGGTCCTGCCGGGCGACGACGACGACGCGGTCCTCACGGGCCTGCGCGGCATCTCCCTCCCGTTCCGCAACCTGCCGATCGGCGCGGGGCTCCGCATCAACACGGCGGTCACCGAGCCGGACGGCACGACGACGAAGATCAACGAGCCCGGTCCCGAGATCTCGCCGGCCCGCCTCGAGGACCTCCTCGCCATCGTGGTCGCGGAGTGCGACGGCGCGGACTGGCTGGTCCTCGCCGGCTCCCTGCCGCCCGGGGTCCCGTCCACCTTCTACACGACGGTGACGGCGGCGGTGCGGAAGGCCTACGGGGCGGCTGCGCCCCTCGTCGCGATCGATTCCAGCGGCGAACCCCTCGTCGAGGCCGCGGCCGGCATACCGGCGCCGGACCTGCTGAAGCCCAACGCCGAGGAGCTCAGCGAGCTCACCGGCATCGGCACGGGGGACGAGTTGGAGCAGGACCATGAACTGGCCGCGAGGGCCTGCGCGGTGCTCATCACCGCGGGGGTGGGCGCGGTACTGGCGACCCTTGGCTCCAGGGGCGCCCTGCTCGTGACGGACGCGGGAGCGTGGCACGCCGTGCATCCGCCCGTCACGGCGCGTTCCACGGTCGGTGCGGGCGACTCAGCACTGGCCGGGTACCTGCTGGCGCACTCTGCGGGAGAACCTCCGGAGAACTGCTTGCGCCAGGCCGTCGCCCACGGATCGGCGGCCGCTGCCCTTCCCGGTTCCACCGTCCCATCGCTCGACCAGACCACGCCGGCGGTCGTCGCGGTCACACCCCTGAAGGTCACGCCGTCCGTGACCGAACCAAGCGCAATCGGGTCCGTCGCAGGGCCCCTACAGGAGGAATTCTGATGTCCGACATCATCACGCCGGAGCTCGTCGCTCTGGACCAGGACCTGGGGGCCGACCGGCCCTCGGTGATCCGTCATCTCGCGGAGCGGGTCGCTGCCCAGGGTCGCTCCACGGAGGTCGATGGCCTGTACGCCGATGCCCTCGCCCGGGAGGAGAAGACCGCCACCGGCATCCCCGGCGGCATCGCCATCCCGCACTGCCGGTCCTCGGCCGTCTCGGAGGCGACACTCGTCATGGCGCGCCTGTCCCCGCCCGTGGACTTCGGGGCCAAGGACGGCCCGGCTGACCTCGTGTTCTTCATCGCCGCACCCGACGGGGCGGACCAGGAACACCTGAAGTTGCTCTCCAAGCTCGCCCGGTCACTGATCAAGAAGGACTTCACCGCCTCGCTGCGCGCCGCGCAGTCGCCGGCCGACGTCGTCGCCCTCGTCAACGGTGCCCTCGGCCTCGGTGACGCTCCGGCTGCCCCGGCCGCCGGAGCCCATTCCGCGGGCGCTGCTGCCGGGTCCGCCGCCGGCTCGCGCACCAGCGAGGCCGCGGCCTCGCTCGGCACCTCGCCCGCCGGGACCGACACCACGGGTCCCGCCGTCGACCATCAGCGGGCCACCGACACCCGCACCCGGCGCCTCGTCGCCGTGACCGCCTGCCCCACCGGCATCGCCCACACGTACATGGCCGCCGATTCCCTGGTCGCGGCGGCCAAGGAGCGCGGGGTGGACCTCCAGGTCGAGACCCAGGGCTCCTCCGGCGCCACACCGCTGGATCCCGCGGTCATCGCTGCCGCCGACGCCGTCATCTTCGCCGTCGACGTCGACGTCCGCGACAAGCAGCGCTTCGCCGGGCTCCCCGTCATCAGTTCGCCCGTCAAACGCGGCATCGACGAACCGGGCGAGATGGTGGAGGAAGCCCTCGCCGCGGCCGGCAACCCGAACGCACGGCGCGTCGCCGGTACTGCCGGCGACCAGCAGGCGGACGACGACGGCGGCCGGGACAGCATCGGCAGCACGCTCAAGCGCGCACTGCTCACCGGGGTCAGCTACATGATCCCGTTCGTCGCCGGCGGCGGTCTGCTGATCGCGCTCGGCTTCCTCCTGGGCGGGTACCTGATCACCGAGACCGCGGACGCGGTGGTCCTCGAGAACAGCCTCGCCAACCTGCCGGCCGGCGGGCTCGGCGAGTACCTCGGGGCCGTGGCCTTCAAGATCGGCCAGCTGTCGCTCGGTTTCCTCGTCCCGGCGCTTGCCGGCTACATCGCGTACGCCCTCGCGGACCGCCCGGGTATCGCCCCCGGCTTCGTGGCAGGCGCCGTGGCCGGGTTCATGGGCGCAGGCTTCCTCGGCGGGATCGTCGGTGGCCTGCTCGCCGGGTACACCGCCATGATGATCGGGCGCCTGTCGGTGCCTCGCTGGCTGCGGAGCCTCATGCCGGTGGTCATCATCCCGCTCGTGGCGTCCATCGTGGCGTCGGGCCTGATGTTCCTCCTGCTCGGCGGACCGATCGCCGCGCTCACCGCGGGCCTCAACGACTGGCTGTCCAGCCTGACCGGCACGGCCGCCGTCGGCCTCGGCGTGATCCTCGGACTCATGATGGCCATCGACCTGGGCGGCCCCGTCAACAAGGTCGCCTATTCCTTCGCCGTCGCCGGACTCGGAGCCGCGTCGATCGACAACACCGCACCCCTGCAGATCATGGCGGCCGTCATGGCCGCCGGCATGGTCCCGCCGCTGGCCATGGCCCTGGCCACGCTGATCGACCGCAACCGCTTCACCGCACCGGAACGGGAGAACGGCAAGGCCGCCTGGCTGCTGGGCGCGAGCTTCATCTCCGAGGGCGCCATCCCGTTCGCCGCCGCCGACCCGCTGCGCGTCATCCCGGCATCGCTGCTGGGTGCCGCGGCCACCGGCGCGATCATCATGGGCACCGGCGTCACCTCGCAGGCTCCGCACGGCGGCTTCTTCGTCTTCTTCGCGATCGGGAATTTCGCGATGTTCCTGCTCGCGATCGTGGTCGGGATGGTCATCTCGGCCCTCGCCGTGATCGCCCTCAAGCGCTACGCGACCCGCAAGACGCAGACCCCTGCAGCCGAGCCGGTTGCAGCCTGATCACCGGTCGGCTTGGCTGTACCTGGACCTGTTCACGAAAAAGGAGCACATCATGGCAGAACGCAAGGCAACCGTCGCCAGTCGCGTCGGGCTGCACGCCCGCCCGGCATCGATCTTCGCAGAGGCGGCGGGCGAGCTCCCCCTCGAGGTGACCATCGCCATGGACGGCGAGCCCGTCGAGGAGGCCATGGACGCGTCGAGCATCCTCTCGCTCATGAGCCTCGGGGCCTCGCACGGCGACGTCGTCGTTCTCCGCGCCGAGGGCGACGGTGCGGAGGACGCGCTGGAGGCCCTGGCCCGCATCATCGAGACGGACCACGACGCCGCGTAGACCGCACCACCACAAAGGGCACCATCCGCCGTACATACGTGGCGGGTGGTGCCCTTTCTTGCGTCCCCAGCAAGGACACGCAGGTGGGTCCATCCGTTCTGATGGGCACCCTGCCTGCCGGGTAACGATCCGCTGACCCCCCACGGAAAGCGGCAGTTACATAATCATAATTTTGACACATCGTCATGGATTCGTGAACAGCAGCAGGACATATTCGTGTCACGTTTCCAGCACGGAGTGCAGGTTTCCGGGAACCGTCGCGCCGATCAGGCCAGCCTGTTCGCGGAGGAGCGGCCCTTCCTGCCGACGGCGCGGCTCGCCCAGATCAGGCAGAGACCCAGGACGGTCAGCAGGATGGCCGAGAACGGCAGGACGATGTCCCAGTGCATCAGGTCCAGGGACGTCAGCCTCAGCAGCACGAACACCACCACCAGCGTGAAGCCGCAGGCTATGAGGGCGCACGCGATGCGGTGAATCGTCCGTGCCTGCCGGTCGAAGGCCGACAGCGCCGCAGGAAGGACGAGGCACGCGGCCACATAGCCCGGGTACAGCCGGCCGACGGCAGCGTACTGCTGCACCGTGCCCTGGTCCTCGTAGGCCCGCAGCCCGGTCGAACTTCCCCCGAGCTCGCTGGACACGAAGAAGTAGAGCGTCGCCGATACCGTCAGGGCCACGATGAACAGGCCGACGGGGCCGACGATCAGGCGCCGGGCGCGGGCGGACCCGAAAGCCGCCGCCGTCCGGATCCCGAGGAGCAGGAAGACGGCGTAGAGGGCCATGCGCAGCATGAGGTTCGCGACGTTGACCCCGCCGAGGGCGCCGTCGACCGCCAGGTAGATCGGGTCGATGGACAGGCCGACGGCGATTGTGAGGAGCAGCAGCGCCACGAACATGGTGCGCCCCCGGCCCTCGCGCAGGCCCGGGACCCGGACTGCGGTTCCGACCGCGCAGAGGCCGAGTGCAGCCCACTGGATCATCGTCGTGTTCATCCGAGGTTCTCCCACATGGCGCGGTCCTTGCCGTCGTCGAGCTCTGCCCGCCGAAGCTGCTTGCCGAGGACGTCGAGGCGGTCGCGGGCGAGGAAGACGAGATCGAGATCGCTCAGGGCACAGAGGGCCCGGGCGCGCCCGTCCTCCGGCCACCCTCCCTCCTGCGGGGTGAGCAGCCCGGTGACCACGAGCCCGCTCGTGAGGGAGACACCGGCGATCCTGGCGGCCTGGACGGCGATCTCGGGTGCGAGCCGTCCCGCCGTGAGCTGCGCGGACAGATTCTGGCGGGCGACGCCCGTGCTGGCCGCCAAGTGCTGGCGGAGGTCACCCGGGTCGATCGCCTCGATCCAGGCCCGCACGGAACTCCGGTGGGGGAAGGGCGCGAGGTTCAGTTGCAGGTCCGTCCCCGCGCACTCCCTGTCCTCACTGCGGGCCACGAGCAGGCGGAGGATGTCGATGTGTGAGACCTGGCTGACGAGTTCGGCGTCGGTCGGCGCCCGGATGCCGTCGGGCAGATCGCCGTAGCCCTCGAACTCGGCGAGTGCCTCCGCGGGCGGCAGCCCGTAGGCCCGGGCGATGGCCACGATGGTCGACACGGAGACCTTGCCCCGGACGAGCTGCTGGGCGAGGGTGGATCGCTTGATGCCTGCGACCCGGCAGAGGTCGGTCACGGTTTCTTCGGGTGCGATTCGGGAACGCCACAGCTGGAACGCTTTCGCTGTGACGGCCATCATCACCTTTCGATTGGACTTTCCTGTCTACCGTCGAAGTATACTGAGATCGCTGGCTCCGAGTTCTGCGATTCCCCCATACGCAGAACCCGGAGCCAGCTCCAATTAAGCGGCAATCCCCGTGCCCACGGCCCGGGCCGTCCGCAGGGCTTTCACCAGCGGACCTTCTTCTCCTTCTTCCCCTGCTTGCTGCTCTCGTGCGCGGCCTTGGCATGGCCGGCACCGGTCGCGGCGGTGGGACTGGCTGCGTGGTTCTTCTTCGCCAGGGCGAGCTGCGCCCGGGGATCGTCCTGTAGTTTCGGGGCGCCCCCCGCGGGGGTGCCGCCGGCGTTCGTCGCCGACGCGTCGTCCTGGGGCTGTTGGTTACGGGGCGTGGTGGTCATGGTGTTCCTTTCAGGTATCACGCCCACGGACCACGACTGGACGGGCCAGCACGCAGGATGCGGGAACCGCGGCATCGGCGCTGGGAGGACCGGACATAGTCAGAGGGCGCACTTGGAGGGTGTCATCGACAAGTGGCGTGGAGCTCGGCAGGGGCCGGCTCACCTACTGGAAAAGAAGTGTCCTCATGCCCATGACCGTACACCCGCCCGGAGCGGCGGAACAAGGGGTGGAGCGGGTCCGGCGGCCTAGCGCTCGCGGCTGACGTGCAGTGCGACGTCGACGAAGACCAGACGGTGATCGCTCGTCGGAAACGGGAAGATCCCGGTCAGCTCCGAGCCGGGCGTGCCGGCCCTCGGCCAGAACACCCCTGACCCTGCGACCCGCAGCGTGCGGGACGGGAGGACGTAATCGGCCCGGATGTTGCCGACATCGAGGTCCTCGAAATCCGCGGTGTCGAATCGGGGGTCACTCCGCTGGTCGGCATTGGCCCCGCCCTGGAACGCCGATGCCTCCGTGGCTCCGGCCGACGAGGGCAGTGGGTCCTGCACCCTCTTGTTGCCCAGGAGCTGATCGATCGATCCGCCGATCGAGTCGCCGTCGATCGGGTCGCTGTTCAGGTCCCCCATCACGACGAAGCGTTCGCCGCGCTGCAATCCTCCGCCCGTGCCGACATCGTCGTAGATGTAGGAGGCATCGCGGCCTCCGGTGACGTAGTCGGACCAGAAACGGATCTCGTCGCTGTTGCGCCTGCCGTTGCGGTCCTCCACGCCGTCGAAGACGGGAGGCGTGGGGTGGCTGGCCAGGACGTGGACGGTCTTCCCGCCCACGCTCACCGGCACGTCCCAGTGGGATTTGCTGGACAGCGGGAGGACCTGGAGCTCACTCGCGGAGTACCAGTCGTCAGGGGTGGCCGTGGCCGGATTGTCGGGAAGGAGCGCACCGGGCATGTCCTTCCACAGGAAGTTCTGGAAAGTCCGCACCGACTCCGTGAGGATCGGGTACCTGGAGTAGACGACCATGCCGTACTGGCCCTCGAACTCGCCGAAACCCAGGGCATCGTCCGCGCCGCCCACGAAGCCGTCGTTGTCGAGGTCGTACCCGCTGGGGGCACCGGTGTTCGACGGCGCGGTGTACACGTAGGGGTAGTCGAGCGGGGCCTTGCCGTTCTGACCGACCGACAGGTAGTTCTGGTTGAACAGGTCGGCAGCCCGGCCTCCGGGGACGTAGTCGAACTCGTTGAGGAGTACCACGTCGGGGCGGTTGATCTGCAGGACCTCGGCGACCGCCCTCGCCTGCGCGTTGCCCGGCGTCGCCAGATCCCGCACCAGCCCGCCGGTCGAGGACCTGTTCAGGCTCGCGTTGTAGGTCGCGAAGCGGACCTCCTGCTGCGCGGCCTGGCTGACGGAGAGCACGGAGCGTGTGTCGTCCGCCGACTTCGCGACAGCGAGGGGCGCGGGTGCCACGAGCAGTGAGACGGCCACCAGACCGGTGGCACAGCGGGCCAGGAGTCGCATCGCTTCCCTCCTCGGACCGGGCAACGGACGCCGCCCTTCTGCCGCGTCCTACCCCAGGCTGTTCGCTCGGGTAACTTGATCCTAGCGGCGGAACGCGTCCGTGCACCGGCGCGGAGGTAACGATTCAGGGTCGGCCCGGGGTCGCCCGATGCCGTCCGTGGCGAGGCGCCTCGAGGGCGCCGAGGTCCTGCTCCGCCGCGTCGAACGCCTGCTCGAGCCGCGCCACCGCAACCGCGTACCTCACCGACCCGGCCTCGTCCTCCGGGTTCGATGCGACGGCGTCACGTGCCGACCCGGCCGCACGGACGGCCCGCACCACGGGACGCAGGGCAGGGTTGCCGGGCTCGTGCATGCCCGGATAGTGGATGGCCTTGCCAGGATCGACGTCGTAGTCCGCCCAGCGCCGCAGCACATGGTCGTGACGGCCCTGCAGGTCTTCCCGCACCGCCGCGCGCGACGATTCCTCCGCGCGGCGGCGCCGCAGCTCGTGGCGTCGCCAGGTCCAGACGACGGCGGCAGTGGAAGAGGTGACGCCCACCGCGAGCGCCAGCCACGCCGCTCCGAGGGCTCCGGCGACGACGCCCGCCCCGGCGACGACTACAGCCCCACCGAAGGCGAGCCAGAAGGAGTCGTCCGCGTCGCCGCCGTCCCTGGAGACGGCGTCGACCCGCCATGCGGTCAGAGTCACCGCGCCGACCATGACGGCACAGGCGGCCAGGCTACCCATCAGGGCGACGGCGTCCATGAACCCCTCTCCGGTGCACCGCGGCGGGCTTCCCTGCGCGCCCACCGCGCAATAGCTTCTACCAGTTCAAACGAGCGGGAGCCCCGAGTCAATCCCGGATTGCGGCAGGGACTTCCCGACCCACGGGATCATGGGCGGCGGGCAACGGAGGGCCGTTTCCCGGGGGCGTCGTGCCGGAACGCATCGGGGAGGGGGCTCGCGGCTTCATGGGCAGGGGGTCCGCTCACACAGAAGGGTCCCGGCCAGGCCGGGACCCTTCTGCACCTGATGGTGGGCCCTGTGGGGCTCGAACCCACGACCCACGGATTAAAAGTCCGTTGCTCTAGCCAACTGAGCTAAGGGCCCGCGCCATGCCCCCGCACACCGCATCCGTGGATGCCGCCGTCGGGCGCCGACCCGCCTACTTTATCGCAATCGTTCCCGCCCCGAGGACTGCTCCGCGCTCGCGCCTTCCTGCCTGAAATCGCCCAGGAGTATCCTCGTTCCATGGACGGCGAATACAGGAACAACAGCCCGCGGCCCCACAAGCCGAAGCCCTTCGCCCCCGCGGACTTCGAGGTATTCGCGGGGGGAATCGATCCGTCGAGGGTCTCGGAGGCAGCGCACATGGCCGCCCATGCCCTCGTCCACCACGGGCGCGACTCCGATGACCCCGACGTGACGCGCCGGCTCGTGGAACTCGCCGACCGACAGGGACTGGACGCGATCGCGGAGATGTGGGCCGCGAGTCCGCCGCGGTCGCTGCCCGGCGCCCTGTGGCGCCTGTACGCGCTCCGCGCGGCGACCCAGCACAACCCTGAGCGCATGGCGGCGTTCTTCGCCTCGGGCAAGGAAGCCGCGCAGGTCTCGAAGGTCGTGGCCGGTGTCGCCGAGCCGCCGGGCGCCACGGAGATGGCCGAGATGGCGGACACCATCCTCTCCGGAGCGTTCGAGGGGGATTTCGACGTCGCGCTCGAACGCTTTGCCGCGTTCTGCCGCGTCGTCGCGCTCGGGCAGGCGAACCATGCCGACGACGCCGAGGTCGCGAACGGCCCCCACGCCTCGAAGCTCACCCGCAATTCGCACCAGCTCATCAAGACGGCCGAGGACCTCGAGCATGCCGCGGTGTCCTGGCGGCGTGGGGAGCTCGACTGAACCCCACGGTGGGAGCCGATGTTGACAGGGGCTCCGGGGAGGGCAAGACTTAAGTCGGCGTCGGACCGTGGAACCCCCGGGCTTCAACACTCAGCCGCTTCGAGCGGCCTTCCGCCGAGAGGCGCTCCCGGTTCGACGCCACTACTCTGCCCTCCCGCATTCAGCGTGGCCCCCTCGGGCATGCTGACAGCCCCCTGCCCTCCTGAGGAAGACTCCGTGAAACTACGCCTCTTCCCGCAGGAGAACGCTGGGCTCGAACTCCTGTCCCGCATGGCGCGGCAGCTCGTGCTCGGCGTGGGGACCATGTCCGCCATCCTCGGTGCCTCGACGCAGGAGTACGACCGCCTGTCGGAGGAACTCCACCAGCACGAGTCGGCGTCGACGGACCTGCACTTCGCCCTCCTGACCTCCATGCGGACGTCCTTCATCAATCCGCTGCCCCGCGAGGACCTGTACGCCCTGTCCCGCCTGCTCAACGAGGCCATCGAGAAGCTGGACGGCGCGGGTGAACTGATCGCCCTGTACAAGCTGAGCAAACTCAGCCATCGTGCTGCCGACCAGCTCGAGGTGATCAACCGGCAGGCCGAACTGACCGCGGTCGCCATGCAGCACCTGAACTCGATGGACGACCTCGAGGAATACTGGATCGAGATCCTGCGGCTGGCGCGACGGGCCGAACGGACGCACCGCAGCTGGTGCGCGGAACTTCTCGACGCCCACAAGCCGCTCGTCTACGCACGGCACCGCGACGTCGCCAACCAGCTCGTCGACGTCACCAGGGATATCCGGCGGGTGGCAACCCAGGTGGGCAGCATCCTCGTCAAGGAATCGTAGGTGGAGCCACTCCTCCTCGGCGCGGTGGTCCTCGCCGCGGGCGGCTTCGCTTTCCTCAACGGCTTCCACGACGTGTCCAACTCGGTGGCCGCCGCCGTGCGCACCCGGGCGCTCACGCCCACGGTCGCCGTCCTGCTCGCGGCCCTCTTCAGCTTCATCGGCGCGCTGCTCAGCACGGCGCTGGCACTGTTCTTCACGGAAGCCGCCATCGGCCTCCCCTCGGGACCGTCCGGGCTCGGCATCCTCATGGCGGCCCTGCTCGCCGCCTGCCTCTGGAATGTGCTCACCTGGTACCGCGGCATGCCGTCGTCGTCGACCCACGCGCTCCTCGGGGGCATCCTCGGCGCGGGAGGCGCCTCGCAGCTGACCCACGGGCCCGCGATGAGCGGCGCGGGCGAAACCCTTCTGCTGCAGATCGCGGTGCCCCTCGTGCTGTCGCCGATCACCGCCTACCTCCTCGCGTATGCGGCGGTCTTCCCCGCCACGTGGCTGCTCCGCCATGGCTCCCCGGCCAGGGTGAACCGCGGGAACCGGATGGCGCAGTCCGTCCTGGCCGGGACGTTCGCCCTGGGGCACGGGGTGCAGGACGGCCAACGGACCATGGCGGTCATCCTGCTGGCCCTGGTCGGCTCGGGCTACGCGACGGGCTCCGAGATGCCCCTCTGGGTCCAGCTCTTCGCCGCTGCGCTCCTGGCTGCGGGTTCCCTCTTCGGCGGCTGGCGCATCACCCACACCCTCGGCAACCGCCTCGTGCACATCGATCCGCTCCGCGGCATGACGGCGCAGGGCGTGAGCTCGGCGATGCTGTTCTTCGGCGCCATCTCGCTCCACATGCCGCTGTCCAGCACGCACACGATGACTGCGGCGATCATCGGCTCCGGCGCGAGCCAGCGGTTCGCCTCCGTCCAGCGTCCCCGCGTGATCCGGATCCTCGGCGTCTGGTTCGCGACGGCCCCGGCCACTGCACTCCTGGGGGCTGTCTTCTTCCTGGCGCTCAGCCCGCTCCTGTAGTGCGGGCCCCTCCCGGGGTGGGCCGCCGCGGCGGGCGCGCAAACCCGGTGCGGCGTCCCCCCGGGTCTGGGCAGCCGCCGCGGCGGTCGACCCGCCGGGGCACCCGAACCGGCCCTCATGCCGGACGACGGCCTGCCGCGCGCAAGCACAGCACACGACGACGGCGGCCTCCTCGGAAGCCGCCGTCATCATGCAGGATGGCCTATCCGAAGCGGCCGGAGACGTAGTCCTCGGTGGCCTTCACCGCCGGGTTGTTGAAGATCGCCGTCGTGTCGCCGTACTCGATGAGCTTGCCCGGCATACCCGTACCGGCGATGTTGAAGAACGCGGTCTTGTCCGAGACGCGCGCCGCCTGCTGCATGTTGTGCGTCACGATCACCACCGTGTACTCGGCCTTGAGCTCGTTGATGAGGTCCTCGATGGCCAGCGTGGAGATGGGGTCCAGGGCCGAGCAGGGCTCGTCCATCAGGATCACCTGGGGCGAGACCGCGATGGCGCGGGCGATGCACAGACGCTGCTGCTGCCCGCCGGAGAGGCCTGACCCTGGACGGGCCAGGCGGTCCTTGACCTCGTTCCACAGGTTGGCACCACGCAGTGACTTCTCGGTGAGGTCGTCCGCATCCGACCTGCTGATGCGCTTGTTGTTGAGCTTCACGCCCGCCAGCACATTGTCGCGGATGGACATCGTGGGGAACGGGTTGGGGCGCTGGAAGACCATACCGATCCGTCCGCGCACGGTCACCGGGTCCACAGCCGAGTCGTACAGGTTGTCGCCGTCGAGCAGCACCTCACCTTCGACGCGAGCACCGGGAATGACCTCGTGCATGCGGTTGAGCGTGCGGAGCAAGGTGGACTTGCCGCAGCCCGAGGGACCGATGAACGCCGTCACCGAACGGGCCTCGATGTTGATGTTGACGTCCTCCACGGCAAGGAACTTGCTGTAGTAGACGTTCAAGTCCTTGACGTCGATGCGATTGGACATTGTTTCCTTATCAGTAGTGACCGCGTGCTGTCAGCGGCTGATCGTGGGGGAGGGAATCTCGGAGCCGCAGCGTGGCGTCACCGGCTGGTCTGCGGCGCGAAGGCGCGTGCGATGAGACGGGCGGCCAGATTGAGGAGCATGACCATCACGATGAGGATCAACGCTGCCGCCCAGGCTCGCTGGGTGCTGGCATCGATGTTGGTGGGGGACGTCGGGGTGAGGATCTGATAGTAGATGAACGTCGGGAGAGTGCTCATCCACCCGCTGAACACGTTGGTGTTGATCGCGCTCGCGAAGCCCGCCGTGACGAGGATGGGCGCGGTCTCGCCGATGACCCTGGCGATGGCGAGCGTCACTCCGGAAGCGATGCCTGAGATCGCGGTCGGCACCACGACCTTCACGATCGTCCGCCACTTGCGGACACCCAGCGCGTAGGAGGCCTCCCTGAGCTCATTCGGGACGATCTTCAGCATCTCCTCGGTGGAGCGGACCACTACCGGGATCATCAGCACGGACAGCGCGACCGCTGCCACGAAACCCGTCCGCGTGCCGGGGCCGAACAGCAGTCCGAAGAAAGCTGCTGCGAACAGGCCGGCGACGATCGACGGGATGCCGGTCATGACATCGACGAAGAACGTGATAGCACGATCGAGCCTTCCGCCCGTGCCGTACTCCACCAGGTAGACGGCCGCCATCAGTCCGATGGGGACGGAGATGAGCGTCGCCCAGAACGTTATCTGGAGGGTCCCGATAATGGCGTGGTAGGCGCCACCCAGGACGGGCGACCCGGTCTCCGCCGAGGCATTGTCGACGGCCCCCGTGATGCCGTTCATCGACGTGAAGAAGAAGTCGTAGGACAACCCCGGCAGGCCGCGTTCGAGAACGGTCCAGATGACGGACAGGAGAGGAAGCAAGGCGATGATGAAGCAGCCGTAGACGAGGTACGTCATCAGTGAGTCGGACGCCCTACGACTGCCTTCGAAGGCCATCGTGGTAATCGTGGCGCCGGCGACGAAGAACACCGCGGCCAGGACCGCCCACGCGATGACGTTGAACCCGGTGAGGGCGGAGACTGCTGCGGCGAGGACGACGGCCGCAGCGAGCACCACCCAGGCGACGTACCCGGGCATCTTGCCCTTGGTCAGCTGCGAGCGCCGCTTCTCGAGTGTCGAGCTGCTCATATCAGTTTGCTCCCGAGAATTCCTTGTGGCGGCTGATGATCCAGCGCGCGATGATGTTGACCGCCAGCGTGATGACGAAGAGCACCAGACCAGCAGCGATGAGCTCGCTCAGCCTCAGACCGTAGGCTTCGGGGAAGTTGAGGGCGATCTCGGCCGCGATGGTCTGGTTCCCTGACTGGATGAGGCTCGCCGTGAGTGCCCCTCCGGAGAGGACGAGCGCCACGGCCATGGTCTCACCCAGCGCCCGACCGAGGCCGAGCATCGCCGCGCTGACGATACCCGCGCGGGCGAAGGGAAGGACAGCCATGCGGATCATCTCGAGCCGTGTGGCGCCCATGGCCAGCGCAGCCTCCTCGTGCAGCGTCGGCGTCTGCAGGAAGATCTCGCGACTGAGGGAGGTGATGATGGGCAGGACCATGACGGCCAGGACGATCCCGGCTGTGAGGATGGTGCGCCCCGTCTGGCTCGCCGGACCTTCGAAGATCGGCAGCCAGCCGAGGTTCTGCGCCAGCCACGCGTAACCGACGGCGAGCTGCGGGGCGAGGACCGCGTACCCCCAGGCGCCGTAGACCACGGACGGGATCGCCGCGAGGAGGTCGACCAGGTAGCCGAAGCCCTGGGCGAGGCGCCGCGGCGCGTAGTGCGAGATGAAGAGCGCGACGCCGATGCCGAGCGGGGTGGCGATCAGCAGGGCGATCGCGGCGGCGATGATCGTGCCGACGACTATCGGGAAGATGTAGGACGCGAAACCGTCGCCGCCGGAGATGTCCGCCGGATCGGCGCCGAATGTGGGCAGCGCCTGGACGACGAGGAAGAGTGCGACGCCGAACAGCATCGCCAGGATGAGGACGCCTGCGGTGAGGGTGGCCCCTGAGAACACCTTGTCTCCGGACTTCCCTCCCACTTCACGTTTGGCCAGAGTCTTGGTCGACACGGGGAACCCTTCGGAACAGATGGTGGGCGCTGCGCGCTTGGATCAGGAACACGCCCCGGGGGTAGAACCCCGAAGGACGACGCCCCGTCCTGTTCCCCTGGAGGAACAGCACGGGGCGCCAGGAACGAACTAGGACGCGACGGTGATCGAATCGATCGCGGCCTGAGCATCCGTACGGATGGTCTCCGAGATCGGTGAGCTACCGGCGGATCCCTCAGCAGTGGCCTGACCGTCTTCGCTGATCACATAGGACTCGAAGGCCTTGACGAGGTCGACGGTCTCCTGGTCCTCGTACGTGCTGCAGACGATGTGGTAGGAGATGAGGACGATCGGGTAAGTCCCGGCCTCCTCGGTGTCGCGCTCGAGATCGAAGGACAGGTCGAGGTCGGAACGGCCCTCGACCGGAGTTGCAACGTCCACGGCAGCGGCAGCGGCCTCGGCGCTGAACGGAACGAATTCATCGCCCACCTGCACGGAGACCTGGCCGAGATCACCGACAACAGAGGCGTCGGCGTACGTGATGGCGCCATCGGTGCTCGTGGTGGTCGAAACGACACCGTTGTTGCCCTGCGCGTTCTCGGCGACGATCGATGCGGGCCAGGAGCCGTCGGCCTCGTCGGTCCAGACATCGGGAGCCGCCGCGGCGAGGTAGTCGGTGAAGTTCTCGGTGGTGCCGGAATCGTCCGAACGGTGCACGACGGTGATCGGCGTGCTGGGGAGCTCTGCATCCGGGTTGGTCGAGGCGATGGCCTCGTCATCCCAGGTGGCGATCTCGCCGCGGAAGATCGATGCGATCGTGTCCGCGTCGAGGTCGAGCGAGTCCACGCCCTCGAGGTTGAACGCGACGACGATCGGGGAGACATAAACGGGGATGTTGAGGGCGCCGTCGGGGCCGCAGAATTCCTGCGTGGCCGCGTACTCCTCGTCGTTCAGGTAGGCATCCGAGCCGGCGAACTGCACGGCCTCCGCCAGGAAGGCTTCACGGCCGGCGCCGGAGCCATCCGGCGAGTACTGAACGGTGGCTCCACTGTTGGCCGAGGCGAAGCCGTCCTGCCAGGCGGTCATGGCGGCGTTCTGCGAGGAGGCGCCTGCACCGGTCAGGGTGCCGCTGACTGCGCCCTCGGTGGCGTTGCCGCCGTCGGCTGCGGGGGCCTCGCCCGTGGCGTTGTCGGAACCACACGCGGTCAGTGCCAGCGCGGCGACCGAGATAACTGCCGCAGCGCGGCCAAAGCGAAGAACCTTCACTAGATTTTGCCCCTTCCAGGGATCAATTCATCGATGCGCGGACGGCGCTCGAGAGGGGTACGCATTCCCGTACTCCATCAAAGCTAGGCAGTCCAGGTGAAGAGACTGACGGAGGAACATTAACGGAAGGTGAACAACGCCGGTCCATCCTCCGGTCGCGCCGCTGTGTCACGGCCGAAGCGGCGGCATCCTGGTTGACGGCGCACCTCATAGACTGGGTCCATGCCGCCGCGCCAGGGAATAGCCACCACGCTGGCCTTCCTGCGCAAGCGCTCCCGAATCGGTTTCAAGCGCAGCGCCAACTCGGTGGTCACGGCCCTCCAGATGACGGTCTGCGCGGTGGGCGCCTACGCCTTCGCGGAGCAGGTCCTCGGTCATGAGGGACCACTGTTCGCGGCGACGGCCTCGATGATCTCGCTGGGGTTCTCGCGCGATCCACGCCTGCGGCGCGTCCTGGAGGTGGCGATCGGCTGCACCCTCGGGATCGCGGTCGGCGACCTCCTGCTCGCCCTGTTCGGCAACGGCCTGTGGCAGGCCGCCCTCGTGCTGTTCGTCTCGATCCTGCTGGCCCGGTTCCTGGACAGCGGGACGATCTTCACGACGCAGCTCGGCCTGCAGTCCCTGCTGGTGGTGCTGCTTCCGGCGCCGGAAGGGGGGCCGTTCACCCGGAGCGTCGACGCGATCGTGGGTGGCCTGTTCGCCCTCGTGATCACCGTGTTCCTGCCCCGCGACCCGCGGCGGGAGCCGAAGACGAACGTGCGCGGGCTCCTGGACGAACTCTCCGGCGTGCTCCGCGAAGGTGCATCGGCCCTTCGGGAGAGCGACTCCACGCAGGCGTGGCACGCGCTGATCCGCGCGCGGAACTGCCAGTCCCAGCTGGACAGCCTCACGGGCAGCATGAAGGCCGCCCAGGAGGTCGCACGCATCTCCCCCGCCTACCGTCGCCACCGCGACGAGCTCGGTTCCCTGGGGGACTCCATCGACTCGATCGACCTCGCCATCCGCAACAGCCGGGTATTCTCACGCCGCCTGACGTCCGTCATCAACCATGCGGCGCTCACCGACGAGGCGATCGAGGCCCTCAGCCAGTCCCTCGAGGACACGGCCGACGCCGTCGACGTGCTGAGCCGCGCCCTGTCGGTCAGCGATCCGGCCGAGCGGCGCCTGAACCTGCGGCAGGCACGCAACGAGCTGGCCGCCGTCGCCACGGACCTCCACCCGAAGACCCTCCACATCAGCCGGCTCGAGGGCGAGGGCCTCGTGCTCCTCCTCCGGCCGCTCGTGGTGGATCTGCTCGGCGCCACGGGCCTCTCGCACGAGGACGCCTCCGACTACCTCCCGCGGCTCTAGGGGATCACGGGCGTGGCGGGGCTGTCGGTGGCCGCCGGTAGCCTGAAAGCATGGCCACGAAGACCTCCCCCGCCGCCCGTGCGGGCCGCAACAACACCCCCGGGTACCGCTGCGCGGAATGCGGGTGGACCACCGCGAAGTGGGTGGGTCGCTGCGGCGAGTGCCAGGCGTGGGGCACCGTCGAGGAGACCGGCCAGGTCCTCGCGCGCACCACGGCCGCCACGGCGGTCACGACCCCGGCCCGGCGGATCGCCGACGTCGACGCGACGCTCTCCGGCTTCCAGCCCACGAAGATCGACGAACTCGACCGCGTCCTCGGCGGCGGGCTGGTGCCCGGCGCCGTGATCCTCCTCGCCGGCGAACCGGGCGTCGGCAAGTCGACCCTCCTGCTCGACGTCGCCGCGCGGGTCGCACGACTCGGCAAGAACGTCCTCTACGTGACGGGGGAGGAGTCCGCCGCCCAGGTGAAACTGCGGGCGGACCGGATCGACGCCGTCGCCGACTCCCTTTACCTCAGCGCGGAGACGGATCTGGGTCAGGCGCTCGGCCAGGTCGAGAAGGTGGACCCCGCGCTGCTCGTCGTCGACTCCGTGCAGACACTCAGCAGCGCCGCGGTGGACGGCAGCGCCGGCGGGGTCACGCAGGTACGGGAGGTCGCGGCGTCGCTCATCGGTGCGGCGAAGGCGCGGGGCATGACCACGCTGCTCGTGGGGCACGTCACCAAGGACGGTTCCATCGCCGGGCCGAGGCTCCTCGAGCACCTCGTCGATGTCGTCTGCCAGTTCGAGGGCGAGCGCCACTCGCGCCTGCGGCTCCTGCGCGCGGTCAAGAACCGGTACGGGCCCACGGACGAGGTGGGCTGCTTCGACCTGACGGACGGCGGCATCGAGGGGCTGGCCGATCCCAGTGGCCTCTTCGTGTCCCGCACCAAGGACCCGGTGTCGGGGACGTGCATCACCGTGACGCTGGAGGGTCGGCGCCCCCTGCTCGCGGAGGTCCAGGCCCTGCTCGCCGAGTCGCCCAACTCCCAGCCGCGGCGGGCCACCAGCGGACTGGACAGCTCCCGCGTCGCGATGCTGCTGGCCGTGCTGCAGAGTCGCGCGTCGGTCAGCCTGCACAAGGACGACAGCTATGTGGCGACGGTCGGTGGGGTCCGGCTGACGGAGCCCGCCACCGATCTCGCCGTCGCCCTGGCGATCGCCTCCGCGAAGACGGACCATCCCCTGGCCGCACGGCTCGTCGCGTTCGGGGAAGTCGGTCTCGCCGGCGAGGTGCGCCCGGTCCCGGGCATCGGCCGCCGCATCCAGGAAGCGCAGCGTCTCGGCTTCACGCATGCGATCGTCCCGGCCTCGCCCGCCGGCGCGGGACCGGTGCCGAAGGGCTTCTCCGTGCGGGAGGTCTCCACGCTCGCGGAAGCGCTGGCGCTGCTGTTCTGACGACGTCGCCCCACCCGTCACGGGACGGGAACTGTGTTACGTCTCTGCAACGGACGAGGGCGACGGAGGATTCCGTACGCCAGTAGTATGGGATCCGGCCCTGGCGTTCCGTCGGGAGCCGCTGCATGCCGTCCGACGTTCGACGGAGGCCGCCCGACTGCGCCGGGCCTTCAGGAGCGCGGGCGGTGAAAGGATAGGCCATGGTTCGTAGTCCGGAGGACGCGCTCAAAGCCACCCTCGCCAGAGTCGCCCCGGGCACGCACCTACGCGACGGTCTCGAGCGGATCCTGAGGGGGCGCACCGGCGCGCTGATCGTCCTCGGCTTCGACCGCACGGTGGATTCGATCTGTTCCGGCGGGTTCGACATCGGGATCGAGTTCTCCCCCACCCGCCTGCGCGAACTGGCGAAGATGGACGGCGCGATCGTCTGCGACAAGGACGCCGGCAAGATCCTCCGCGCCGCGGTGCAGCTGGTCCCCGACCACACCATCGAGACGCAGGAATCCGGGACGCGCCACCGCACCGCCGAGCGGGTCGCGAAGCAGACCGGCCTCCCCGTGATCAGCGTCAGCCAGTCCATGCAGATCATCGCCCTGTACATCGACGGCCTCCGCCACGTCCTCGAGGGGTCCGAGCCCGTGCTCGCCCGCGCCAACCAGGCGCTGGCCACCCTCGAGCGGTACCGCGCACGGCTGGACCAGGTCACCAACTCCCTGTCGGCCCTCGAGATCGAGGCGATGGTCACGGTGCGTGACGTCGCCGTCACCCTGCAGCGCCAGGAGATGGTGCGCAGGATCTCCGAGGAGATCTCGCAGTACGTGCTGGAACTCGGCGTGGACGGTCGCCTGCTCTCCCTGCAGGTGGAGGAGCTCACCACGGGCCTCGGTCCCGGCAGCGAGATGGTGCTGCGCGACTACATGGACCTCGGCAGCAGCACGGCGCCGGTCGACGAGCGCGTGGCGACGCTCCAGGGCTTCAGTTCGACGGACCTCATCGACCTGGGGACCATCGCCAGCGTGCTCGGCTTCAACCCGTCACTGGACTCGCTGGAGGCGGTCATCCAGCCCAAGGGCTACCGGCTGCTCTCCGGCATCAAGGCCATGCCGCCCGCGGTGGCGAACCGGCTGGTCGAGCATTTCGACGGACTGCAGAACCTCATGGCCGCCAACATCGAGGACCTCATGGCGGTCGACGGCATCGGCGAGCAGCGCGCCAGGACGGTCCGCGAGGGTTTGTCGCGCATTGCCGAGACGAGCCTCCTCGACCGCTTCATCTAGGGCCGCACGGAGGACGCCGACGCGGCCTACTGCAGCACGAACGTCACCGGGGCGCTGCTCGTCGCACCCAGCCGCGTGGTCAGGGTGTAGGTGCCCTCCGCAGGCTCCTCCTCCACGACGGTGCACCCGGGCACCGTGCGGTTGCGCGCCCACTCGAACGTCGCCCGCTCCTCATCGCCCGGCCCGATGACGTGGTCGAGATCCTCCGCGGACTCCTGGCAGTCGGCCGAGGAGAACACGCGCTCGGCGCCCCGGGTGAGGACGAACTCCATCTGCGAGGTACCCACGTTGACGGTGCACGCGGTGGTCCCCCCGTTGCGGATGACCAGGGACAGGACGGGGGTCTGCCCCGGGGAGTAGGTGCGCTCGTCGGTCTCGGCCACGACCACCACGGCACCGGGATCACATCGGTCCGACGACGGGCTCGCGCCTGCGGTGGCAGTGGCGGACGAGGCGGCCGGGGACGGAGTCGCGTCGGCGGTCGACGGCGTCCGGCTCGCTGGATCGGTGGGGGCCGTCGGCGACGCCGGTCCGGCCGGCGACGGCTCACCCGCGGTGCCCTGCCGCCCGAACAGCCCCGCCACGGCAGCAGCCCCGACGGCCAGCATTGCCATGACGACGAGCACCAGGATGGTCACCGCGAGGCGGCGCCGCCGGTACACGGTGGAGCTGGGCCGCCGTCCGCCGCCTGTCGGTCCGCCGGTGCCGTGAGCCGTTGATGCCATCCATCAAGGCTAGGGGGTTCGGCGTTCCTCCGGGCACCACGCCGGTGGATAGAGTAGTGACGACGAGACCCAGGAGCACCCATGAACCCCCGTACCGCGGCGACGGCCGGTCCACTGCGACCGACGGACACGGTCGGCCCGGCAGCGCTTACCCTGCCCGAACTGCACGGCCGGGTGACCGACTGGTTCACCGGATCGGCACGTGACCTGCCGTGGCGTGACGCCCGCTGCTCCCCGTGGGGCATCCTCGTCAGCGAGGTGATGCTGCAGCAGACTCCCGTGGTCCGGGTCCTCCCGGTCTGGCACGAGTGGCTCGACCGCTGGCCGTCCCCCGCGGACCTCGCCGTGGAACCTCCCGGCAGCGCCGTCCGGCATTGGGGGCGCCTCGGCTACCCCCGGCGCGCCCTGCGCCTCCACGCGGCGGCCACGGCCGTCGTCGAGCGCCACGGCGGCGCGGTCCCCTCGACCTACGAGGAGCTCCTGGCCCTGCCCGGGGTGGGCACCTACACCGCAGCCGCGGTGGCCGCCTTCGCGTTCGGCCGGCGCGAGACCGTCGTCGACACGAACATCCGTCGGGTCCACGCGCGCCTCTTCGGCGGCAGCGCGCTCCCTGCACCGGCGCTGACGGCCGCCGAGACGAAGCGCGCCGCAGACCTCCTGCCGCTCGATGAGGCGCTCTCCGTCCGGTGGAACGCAGCCGTCATGGAGCTCGGGGCCGTCGTCTGCACGGCCCGGGCCCCGCAGTGCCATGCCTGTCCCGTGCTGGACGCCTGCGCCTGGGTGGCGGCCGGGCGGCCCGCCCCGGACTACGTCCCCAAGGGCCAGGCCTGGGCCGGGACGGACCGGCAGGTGCGCGGCGCCATCGTCGCCGTGCTGAGGTGCAGCGAAGACCCAGTCCCGCGGTCCCTCCTGCTGGACGCGCCCGTCGACCTCACCGTGGCGTCGCCCGACGGCTCCGGCACAGCGGTCGTCCTGCCGGGCCCCCTGGCCACCCTGCACGGCCTGCGGGCCCCGGCCGAGCAGCTCGAACGCGCCCTCGCGGGCCTGCTCGCCGACGGGCTTGCGGAGGAGCTGGGCGAAGGGATCCGGCTGCCGGGCTGAGCGGCCCTCACCGCGGGCGCGAGGCCCCGGTTAGCAGGATCCGCTCAGGCTGGCTCGCCGAAACCCGCCTCGACCTCCCGGCCGACGAGGTCCACTGCTTCCTGCGCCTCGGGACCGGCGGCCTCGACCGTGATCGTCCGGCCCTGGCCGAGACCGAGGCTCATCAGGAGCATGACCGACTTGCCGTCGACGCCGTTGACCGTGACTTCCGCGTCGAGGTCCGCGAGCCCGGTGGCGAGGACGGCGGCCGGGCGGGCATGCAGGCCCATCTGGTTCGGGAGCGTCCACGAGCCGCGGGCCGTCGGCCCGGACTCCCCTTCCGTCGTCGTTTCCGGGTCGGGAGCGGCCGGGGAGGGCGAACCGGCACCCGGCGCCGCGGCGGCGTGAGTCACGAAAGGTTCGAGCTCCTCGGGCCGGAGGGAGACGACGGCGCCCTCGGCTGCCCGCACGACCTCGTCCAGCGGGGACCCGCCCTGTGCCTGCACCGCGGCGGCGACGGCCCCCTCCACGAGGGCCGCCTCGGCGAGGCGGACCCGTTCACGCACCTCGGGGTCGAGGAACTCGAGCACCATCTCCGCCGTCATGACGGCGGACCCGAGATCGGTGAGGATGACGACGCCGTCGCCGCCGTCCGCCTGCGCGATCGCTGCCTGCACCCGCTCGGAGCTCGTGCCGATCCGGGCGGGCCCGGTGCCGTCGCCGGTTCCCCCGGCGGGGGCGAGGACGACGTCGGGCGCCATCTGTGCGGCGAGTTCGACGACCCCCTCCGCGATCTTCTCGCTGTGCGACACGATGACAAGACCGACGCTCATGCCACCTGCCCACCGGCGGTCTCCGCGGCGACCTGCAGGATCAGGGCCGTCGACTCCGCGCCCGGATCCCGGTGCCCGGCACTGCGTTCGCCGAGGTAGCTGGCCCTGCCCTTCCGGGCGACCAGCGGTTCCGTCGCGACAGCTCCGGTGCGCGCGGCGGCGGCCGCTGCCGCGAGGACCTCGGCCGGGGCCGCCCCGGCCTGCGCCGCGGTCGCGGCCGAGTCGGTGGCGGGCGTCCAGGCGTCGACCATGGTCTTGTCCCCGACCTCCGCCTTTCCGCGCGCGACGATGCCGTCGCGCGCGGCCCTGATCATGCCCGCGGCCGCCGCGGCGTCGATCTCCTCCGCATCCCCCAGGGCGGTCGCGGCCCGCAGGAACGCCGTCCCGTACAGGGGCCCGGCGGCTCCGCCGACGGTGGACATCAGCGTCATGGCGACCTGTTTGAGCACTGCCGCAGGCGTGGCGGGCACCTCCCCCGCATCGAGCTTCGCGACGGCGGCGCTGAAGCCCCGGTCCATGTTCTCGCCGTGATCGGCGTCCCCGATGGCCCTGTCGAGTTCCATCAGGCGCGTGCGGTTCTCGGCGACGACACGGGCCGCCTCGTGGATCCAGAGGACGGCCCACCGGGTGTCCAGGGGTTGCGTCATCCTCACACCCCCCAGCGCAGTGCGGCGGTGTGCACGGGCGAGTCCCAGAGGTCGAGCATCTCGTCGTCCGCCCGCAGGATCGTCAGCGACGCCCCCTGCATCTCGAGCGCCGTGATGTAGTTGCCGACGAGGGAGCGATCGATGCTCACGCCGAGCCCCTCGAGCAGCTGGGCGACCTTCCGGAACACGATGTACAGCTCACTCGCGGGCGTCCCGCCCATGCCGTTCACCATCACGATCGTGCGGTCGCCGGACGCCAGTCCCAGGTCCGCGAGGATCGGATCCAGGAGCCGCTGCGTGATGCCGTCGGCGTTCTCCATCGCGATCCGGTGCCGGCCGGGTTCCCCGTGGATGCCGACCCCGATCTCGATCTCCTCGTCGGAGAGGTCGAAGCTCGGTACCCCCGCGTGGGGTACGGTGCAGGCCGCGAGGGCCACACCCATGGAGCGGACGTTGTCGATGACGCGCTGCGCGACGGCGGTCACACCGTCGAGATCGTCACCGCGCTCGGCTGCTGCCCCGGCGATCCGCTCCACCAGGACAGTCCCCCCGACGCCGCGCCGGCCCGCCGTGTACAGCGAGTCCTCGACGGCGACGTCGTCGTTCACGAGGACGGAGCGGACGGTGACGCCTTCCGCTTCGGCCATCTCCGCAGCTGTCTCGAAGTTGAGGACGTCCCCGGTGTAGTTCTTCACGATGTGCAGGACGCCCGCACCACCGTTGACCGCCGTGGTCGCCGGGATGATCTGGTCCGGGGTGGGAGAGGTGAAGACGGCCCCCGGGACGGCGGCATCGAGCATGCCGCGCCCCACGAACCCTGCGTGGAGCGGTTCGTGTCCACTGCCGCCCCCGGAGACCAGGCCGACCTTGCCCTGGACGGGGGCGTCCTTGCGGGTGATGAACAGGGGCTCGGGATGGACGGTCACGAGGTCGGCGTGCGCGATGCCGAATCCTTCGACCGACTCGTTGACCACGGCCTTGGGGTCATTGATGAGCTTCTTCATGACGCTGCTCCTTGACTGCGAACGGACACTTTGACAGCCTGCAGCCCGCCTCACCTGGACCACCCTGGCCACTGTGAACGTTACCGCCCGTTGCTGCCCGTGCCTATAGGTCGGCATCGCCCGTTCCCACCCGTTGAACGCCTGAGGGAGGTGCCCTCACGGGCGCCCTCCCTCAGGTGGCCGGACCGCCCCTGGAGGGCGGTCCGCAATGCATCAGTCGCGCTTGAAGGCGTCCTTGACGTTCTCGCCGGCGTCCTTGAGGCTCGAGCTGGCCTGGTCCTTGTGGCCCTCGGCTTCCATGCTCTCGTTGCCGGTCGCCTTGCCCAGGCCTTCCTTGGCCTTGCCGCCGAGGTCTTCGCCCTTGTTCCCGATCTTGTCATCCAGTCCCATAGTTCGGACCTCCTTCAACTCGGTGTACGGCCACCGGTTCCGGCGGCCTGCCTGTCATTCCTGAGGAACGCTAAGCTGTCTTACCTTATCCCCGTGCACGCGGATAAGGCCAGCGCGGCCACCGGCGGGTCACAGCGTCCGGATCATGCGGGTGTTGCCGAGGGTGTTCGGCTTGACCCGTGCGAGGTCGAGGAACTCGGCGACGCCCTCGTCGTGCGACCGGAGGAGCTCGGAGTAGACGCGCGGGTCGACGGCGGACTGGTCGGCCATGACCTCGAACCCGTGACGGCGGAAGAAACCGACCTCGAACGTCAGGCAGAAGACCCTGCTGACACCGAAGGCCCGGGCCTCCTCCAGGAGCTGCTCCACCAGGGCGTGTCCCACGCCGCGCCCCCGGGCGGCGGGCGAGGTCACGAGCGTGCGCACCTCCGCCAGGTCCTCCCACATCACGTGCAGCGCTCCGCATCCGAGCACCTCGCCCCCGTCGGCCTCCGCGATCCGGAACTCTGGCAGGCCCTCGTAGTACGCCACCGTCTCCTTGGCCATGAGGATGCGCTCCTCGGCGAGCGGCTCGACGAGGGCCTTGATGGCGGGGACGTCCGAGGTGCGGGCGGGGCGGATGGTGAAGGGCTCGGTCATTCACCCCACTCTACTGAGCCCCACCACGCAGCAGGCCCGACCGGGATCTCCCGGTCGGGCCTGCTGCGGTCCCGCGGTCAGGCGGTCCGGTCGTGCGGTCAGGCCACTTCGTCCGCCTCGCGACGCTGCGACCGCGCCGGCTGCGCTGCAGCGCTGCGGCGCCCGGGCTGCAGGTCGTCGTCGTCGTCGAAGCCCCGTTCGATCGCGGCGAACGAAGGGTCGTCCGCGTAGGACTTCAGCTTCGCCAGGCGGTAGATGATCAGTGCGTAGACCGCCTTGGCCGCGATGTCCGCGAGCGAGTAACCGGCTTGCTTGAGCACCCAGGAGTCCGCGCCGGAGATGCCCAGCAACGGCAGGGCGTAGGCCACCGGGTAGACGAGCCAGCTGACCAGGAGCAGGACCCGCAGCTGGCTGATCAGGGCCTTGACGCCGGCGGGCTGCCGGTCGAGGGATTTCGTCAGCTCGACGAACAGCACGTACAGGATGTACAGGAACGGGATGGTCGAGAGCACGCCCCACAGCACCCGGGCACCGTCGGTCGTGCTGATCTCCCCGGGGTACCCGAGGAGGATCATCAGGGTCGCGGCGGGAATCAGCTTCCACAGCAACGTCCTCTGCACCGCGGCCGCCAGGGCCAGCACGGCGATGAGTTCCACCAGCAGGAGCGGGACCGTCAGCAGCCAGTCGACGTAGCGGTACCCCTCGTTGAAGGAGGCCCCGGGCGCCTAGACATAGGTGCCACGGCCACCGACGGCGTCGGTGACGAAGGCGTCCCTGAACGAGTCGAAGATGCGGAAGTAGTGGTACGCCGCGATCCCACAGACCACGGCCGCGATGATCAGTGCCTGCCGGTACCGGGGCAGCACCCGCTGGAGAGCGAGGATCAGGAAGAGTGCGGTGAACAACTGGGCTGCGATGACGAGCGACAGGAAGTTGTAGACCGTATCGAATTGGCCCTGCGTGAGGGCGTCAGGAATCATGGACGTGCTCCTTCGGACGGGATGAAAGCGTCGAACCCTGCACCCCGGTGAACCGGAAAGGAGCCCGTTCCACTCGGAGCTTGCATATATTCTACGGTCTGTAGAAAAGTTGTCCAGAGGTCGCGGTTCATGATTTCCGCCTCCTGCCGGGGCCGGGAGAGCCGGTGGAGCGTCCCGACCCCGCGGGCCTACAGTCCGAGCTCGAGCGGTAGTTCGCGCTCCTCCCCCAGGAGATGGGCAGCGAGGAACGACTCGACGACCCCGTACCAGATCCGGGCATGCTGGGGTTTCAGGATCCAGTGGTTCTCATCGGGGAAGTAGAGGAAGCGGTGGGGCGTCTCGCCACCCTCGCCGGCCGCGAGCTTCGACTGCGACAGCAGCTCGTACCAGAGCCGGAGTCCCTCTCCGATGGGCACGCGGTAGTCCTTGTCCCCGTGGATGACGAGCATCGGCGTTGCGATCTCCGCGACGTGGTGGTGCGGGGAGTTCTCCTCCCTGGCCTCGGGCGTCATCTCCCGCTCCCAGTAGAAGGCGGCGTCGGTGGTGGGACCGAACTGGTCGAGCGCCCAGAGGCTCGCATGGGTGATGATCGCCGCGAAGCGGTCGGTGTGTCCGGCCACCCAGTTCGCCATGTAGCCACCGAAGCTGCCACCCATCGCGGCGACCCGCGTCGGATCGATGTCCTGACGCGCCACGAGCGTGTCCGTGGCGGCCATCAGGTCCGTATAGGGCGCGCGTCCCCACTGCCCCCACCCGCGGTCGACCATGTGCTGGCCGTACCCCGTGGAGAGCGCCGGATCGGGCAGCAGGACGGCGTAGCCGCGGGCCGCCATGATCCACGGCGACCAGCGCCAGGTCCAGGCGTTCCACGAACCGATCGGCCCACCGTGGATCCACAGCAGGGCCGGGGCAGGACGATCGGCGGAGGCCCCCTCCGGGAGCACGAGCCAGGACCTGACGGGCTGGCCGTCCTCGCCGACGGACTCGATGCGCTCGAGGGAACCGGGCACCGCGGGGCGCTCCGTCGGGTTGAGCAGGCGCTCCGTCCGGCCGGTCGCGAGGTCGATGCGGACCGCCTCCGCCGGGAACAGGTAGGAGCTGCGCAGCGCGTAGACGGTGGCGCCGTCGGGGGACACGCGGACGTCCGTGTAGGCGGCGGCGTCCTCCGTCACCCGGCGCACGGCCCCTGAGGCGACGTCGATGAGAAAGACCGGGGCCGCGCCGTCGTCGTCGGCCGTCACCAGGAGGGCCGACCCATCGGGCAGCCAGGCGGCGGGCGACGGCCAGCGGTCCCAGTCCTCCGCCAGCGCCACGGGCTCTCCGCCGTCCAGCGGGAGCAGCAGCAGGCTGGTCCGCGGTGCGAGCTCGGCGGTCGTACGCCGGTCCCTGACGACGACGAGGAAGCGTCCGTCGGGGCTGACGGGCCCCGGGGAGTAGTCGTTCCCCCGGTCGTCGAGGAGCACGGTGAGTTCCTTGGTGGAGACGTCCACCCGGACGAGCACCGCACGCTGGGACCCGCGCTCCTCCGGCAGGGTGAGGGAGGAGAACAGTGCGGTTCCGTCGGGCGCGAGCACCGGATGGGCGTCCCTGAGGCCTCCCCGGGCGGACGGGACGAGGTCGTCCAGCGACCCCTCGCCGTCGAGGTCCCTGAGCCCGAAGTAGCGCGGCTCGCCGGGGCCAAGATCGGCGTCCCAGTAGCGGACGGGATACCCGGAATGCAGGATGGCGGCGACGCCGGCCTCCTTGCGGGCCTTCCGGCGCTCGGCGTCGTCCTCCTCGTTCGCGGACCCGGCGAGCGCATCGCCCGTCACGACGACGACGTCGGCCGCCTCCGCCGCCGCCACCCCGGCCACCCCGCCCGCGCGGGTCAGCACGAGGGAGGCCTCACCGCCTGTGGCCGGGAGGCGCCAGAGAGCCGGTCGCTTCTCGCCGTCGGCGTCGTCCGGGTCCGGCCGCGACGAGGTGAACAGCAGGTCGCCGCTGGCGTGGAACGCCGCGCCGGACTCGCCGGCGGAGCTGCGCGTGAGCCGCCGGGCCGGCTGCTTACCGGCCGGGTCGATCTCCCAGAGCGCCGTCTGGTACGCGGTCTTCTTCGGATCGAGGGTGGCCAGGGAGGTCACGAGCCGCGTGCCCTCCCGGTTGAGGACGAGCCCGCTCTGGCGGGGCAGGGCGACGAAGTCGTCGAGGGATGAGAAGGGGGTGGTCATGTCTCATCTCTACCACCGGCCTGTGGTCGAGGTCACAGGCGTTCACTCAGGGACGAATCCGTTGCCATGGGCACCCAACCGGCGAAGGTGCCGGAGAACAGCGAACCCGCCCTGGGAGCCCAGGGCGGGTTCGGATGCTGCCGTCGGAGCGGCGAGGCTACTCGGGGACGGTCGCCTCGATGGCGGCCGGGGCGTCCTCGATCTCCTTCGGGGCGCCGTGTCCGACGAAGGTGAAGCGCGCGTCCACACCCTCGCCCTCCACGTCGATGTCGATCCGCTCGCCCGACTTGATCTCGCCGAAGAGGATCTTCTCGGAGAGCTGGTCCTCGATCTCGCGCTGGATGGTGCGGCGCAGCGGCCGCGCACCCATCGCCGGGTCGTAGCCGCGGGTCGCGAGAAGCACCTTGGCTGCGGGCGTGAGGTCGATCGTCATGCCCTTGTCGGCCATGCGGCCACTCAGGCGCTCGAGGAACAGGTCCACGATCTGGACGATCTCGTCCTGCGTGAGCTGCGGGAACACCACGGTGTCGTCCACACGGTTGAGGAACTCCGGGCGGAAGTGCTGCTTGAGCTCCTCCTGCACCTTGGCCTTCATCCGGTTATAGCTCGTGCTGGTGTCGGTGCCGGACTGGAAGCCCGTCATGACGCCCTTCGAGATGTCCCGCGTACCGAGGTTGGTGGTCATGATGATCACGGTGTTCTTGAAGTCCACCATGCGGCCCTGGCTGTCCGTCAGGCGGCCGTCCTCGAGGATCTGCAGGAGCGAGTTGAAGAGATCGGCGTGTGCCTTCTCCACCTCGTCGAAGAGCACCACGGAGAACGGCTTGCGGCGGACCTTCTCGGTCAGCTGTCCGCCCTCCTCGTAGCCCACGTAGCCCGGGGGGGCACCGAAGAGCCGCGAGACGGTGTGCTTCTCGGAGTACTCGGACATGTCCAGCGTGATGAGGGCGTCCTCCTCACCGAAGAGGAACTCGGCGAGGGCCTTGGCGAGCTCCGTCTTACCCACACCGGTGGGACCGGCGAAGATGAAGGAACCGCCCGGACGCTTCGGGTCCTTGAGGCCGGCCCGCGTGCGGCGGATGGCCTGGGAGATGGCCTTGATGGCCTCGTTCTGCCCGATGACCCGCTTGTGCAGCTCGGCCTCCATGTTGAGTAGTCGCGAGGACTCGGCCTCGGTCAGCTTGAACACGGGGATCCCGGTGGAGTTGGCGAGCACCTCGGCGATGAGTTCCTCATCCACCTCGGCGATGTCGTCCAGTCCACCCGACTTCCAGCGGCGCTCCTTGTCGCTGCGCTCGTCGTGGAGCTTCTGCTCCTTGTCGCGCAGCGCCGCAGCGCCCTCGAAGTCCTGGGAATCGATGGCCGATTCCTTCTCGCGCTTGACGTTCGCGATGCGCTCGTCGATCTCCTTGAGCTCGGGCGGCGCGGTCATCCGGCGGATGCGCAGGCGCGCGCCCGCCTCGTCGATGAGGTCGATCGCCTTGTCCGGCAGGAACCGGTCCGAGATGTACCGCTCGGCCAGCGTCGCCGCGCTGGCCAGCGCGCCGTCGGTGATCGACACGCGGTGGTGCGCCTCGTAGCGGTCACGCAGGCCCTTGAGGATCTCGATCGCGTGCGCCACGGAGGGCTCGGCGACCTGGATGGGCTGGAAGCGGCGCTCGAGGGCTGCGTCCTTCTCGATGTGCTTGCGGTACTCGTCCAGGGTGGTCGCGCCGATCGTCTGCAGTTCCCCACGCGCGAGCATGGGCTTCAGGATCGATGCGGCGTCGATGGCACCCTCGGCGGCACCTGCCCCGACGAGGGTGTGGATCTCGTCGATGAACAGGATGATGTCACCGCGGGTGCGGATCTCCTTGAGGACCTTCTTGAGGCGTTCCTCGAAGTCACCGCGGTAGCGCGACCCGGCGACGAGGGACCCGAGATCGAGCGTGTAGAGCTGCTTGTCCTTGATGGTCTCGGGCACGTCGCCGCGCACGATCGCCTGGGCGAGGCCCTCGACGACGGCGGTCTTGCCGACGCCGGGCTCACCGATCAGCACGGGGTTGTTCTTGGTACGGCGGGAGAGGACCTGCATGACGCGTTCCATCTCCTGCTCGCGCCCAATCACGGGGTCCAGCTTGGACTCGCGGGCAGCCTGGGTCAGGTTGCGGCCGAACTGGTCCAGGACCACGGACCCGGCGGGGGTTCCCTCCTGCTGGGGGCCGCCCGCGGCAGCGGGCTCCTTGCCCTGGTACCCGGACAGCAGCTGGATGACCTGCTGGCGGACCCGGTTGAGGTCCGCACCGAGCTTGACGAGGACCTGGGCGGCGACGCCCTCGCCCTCGCGGATGAGACCGAGCAGGATGTGCTCGGTGCCGATGTAGTTGTGGCCGAGCTGGAGGGCTTCCCGCAGGGAGAGCTCCAGGACCTTCTTGGCGCGGGGGGTGAACGGGATATGACCGGACGGGGCCTGCTGGCCCTGGCCGATGATCTCCTGCACCTGCTCCCGCACGGCACCCAGCGAGATGCTGAGCGACTCCAGCGCCTTGGCGGCGACACCCTCACCCTCATGGATCAGGCCAAGCAGGATGTGCTCGGTGCCGATGTAATTGTGGTTGAGCATGCGGGCCTCTTCCTGGGCCAGCACAACAACACGACGGGCACGATCTGTAAATCTCTCGAACATCAGACACACACTCCTAGCTAACGCGTATTTCGATGCTACGGGTCCGGGGTGTGCTTTGGGCACGTGTTCGCCACAGGCGAGATAACGCCGGGGCATCCGCCCCGGCGTCGTCCCGGGGTGGGTCAGCGCTGGGCGGCCTTGTACGCCTCGACGATCTCGCTGTTCACGCGGCCGCGGGAGGACACGTTGTAGCCGTTCTCCTTCGCCCACTCCCGGATCCGGGCGGCTTCCTGGTTGCGCGAGGGCGACGACGACGCGCTCGAGGTGTTCGATCGCTGCTTCGACTGGCCACCGCGGCGGGCCTTGTCGACGTAACCGGACAACGCCGACCGCAGTTCCGCGGCGTGCGCCTCGGAGAGGTCGATCTCGTACTGCACGCCGTCGAGCCCGAACCGCACGGTTTCGTCGGCTTCTCCGCCGTCGATGTCATCGATGAGAATGATGTTTACCTTCTGTGCCACGGTGCTCTCCTGAAATTCCTCGATATGAATGCGCTCAATCAATTATGCGGCACCGTCAGATCGAGGTCAAAGAAGGAAATTCTGTTTGTGGACTAGTTTTCCCGCTCGCCCTTTTCCTCGTCCGCCGTTTCCCGGCTCCGCGCGTCCTCGGCGTCCTGCAATTCCTCCGCACGCGCCATGGCCTCCCGCTCGGCCCGGTCCGCATTGAATATGGCCTTGATCACGAAGTAGAAAAGCACGGCCAGGCATATCGAGGGCAGGAGGACCGCCACATATTCCACGGTCACTGCCCCCCTTCCGGCTTGAGAATGGGGAAGAGGATGGACTCGCGAATTCCGACGTTCGTGAAAAGCATGACGAGGCGGTCGATCCCGAGCCCGATGCCACCCATGGGCGGGGCACCGTATTCGAGCGCCCGGAGGAAATCCTCGTCCAGCTGCATGGCGTCGTGGTCGCCGGCTGCGGCCTGGCGTGACTGCTCCGTGAGCCGCTCCCGCTGGATGACCGGGTCGATGAGCTCGGAGAAGGCCGTTCCGCGTTCCATGCCGCCGATGATCAGGTCCCAGGCCTCGATCAGTCGCGGGTCGTCGCGGTGCGGACGGGCGAGCGGCTGGGCGGAGGGCGGGTAGTCGTAGACGAAGGTCGGCTGGATGAGCGTGGGCTCCACGATCTCCGAGAACAGTTCGAGCACGATCTTCTCGGCACCCCACGCCGGGTCGAGGGAGACCTCGTGCTGCCCGGCGATGGAGCGGAGATCCTCCACCGGGGTGTCCGGCGTGACCTCCCGGCCGATGGCCGAGGACAGGCCCGGGTAGACACCGAGCCAGGCCCACTCACCGTCGAGCTCGATCGTGCCCTTCGCCGTCTCGATGGTGCGGGACCCGAGCAGGTCGGCGCACGCGAGGATGATCTCCTTCATGCGGTCGGCCATGACGAACTGGTCCGCGTAGGCCTCGTAGCACTCGAGCATCGTGAATTCCGGGCTGTGCGTGGAATCGACGCCTTCGTTGCGGAAGATGCGCCCGATCTCGTAGACGCGGTCGATCCCGCCGACGACCGCGCGCTTGAGGTACAGCTCGAGGGCGATCCGGAGGGTCATCTTCTGGTCGAACGCGTTGAGGTGCGTCTCGAACGGACGGGCCGTGGCGCCGCCGTGGACGAGCTGGAGGACGGGGGTCTCCACCTCGATGTAGTCGCGGCGGTTGAGGGTCTCCCGGACGGTCCGCGTGATGGCGGCGCGCGTGCGCACCATCTGGCGGGCTTCCTCGCGCACCATGAGGTCGACGTAGCGCTGGCGCACGCGCGTCTCCTCGTTGACGCCGGTGTGCAGCGTGGGCAGCGGGCGGAGGGCCTTCGATGCCATGGTCCACGAGTCGGCCATGACGGACAGTTCACCGCGGCGGGAGCTGATGACCTCGCCATGCACCTGGACGTGGTCGCCGAGGTCCACGAGCGCCTTCCACTCGGCGAGGCGGTCGGCGCCGATCTCTGCGAGGCTCAGCATGACCTGGAGCCGGGTGCCGTCGCCTTCCTGCAGTGTCGCGAAGCACAGCTTGCCCGAGTTCCGGAGGAAGACCACGCGGCCGACGACGGCGGCGAGCTTCCCGCTCGACTCCCCCGTCTCGAGTCCGGCGAACTGGTCGCGGATCTCCACCAGGGAGTGCGAGCGCTCCGGCCGGACCGGGTACGGCTCGGTTCCGGCGTCGAGCAGGGCTGCGCGCTTCTGCAGGCGGAAGCGCATCTGCTCGTTGAGGTCGTCCGCGGGGAGGGTGTCGTCGTGGGTCACGGTAGACAAGTTTACGGCTCCCGTCCGGGCGTCCGGTGCGCGTCAGCGTCGGGCCGGCAGGAGGATGTTGTCGATCAGCCGGACGGCGCCCACGCGGACGGCGACGACGGCGAGGGCCGCGTGCGGCTCCGGGCCGGTCCCGCCCGCCGGAGCGAACGAGGCCGGGTCGACGACGTCGAGGTAGTCGAGGTCCACCCTCTCCTCGGCGGTGATCTGCGCTCGGGCGGCGGCGAGGTCGAGCGGTTCACCGCTCGCGGCCCGGTCGCGAAGTGCGGCCAGTGCCCGCGACAGGACCAGGGCGCCGGCCCGTTCGTCGGCGGCCAGGAACCGGTTCCTGCTCGACAGCGCGAGGCCGTCGGCGTCGCGCACGATCGGCACGCCCTCGACGACCACGGGGAGGTTGAGGTCCACCACCATCCGGCGGATGAGGGCCAGTTGCTGGGCGTCCTTCTCGCCGAAGTAGGCCCGGTACCGGGCGCGGGTGGCGGGCTGCGCGAGGTTGAGGAGCTTGGCGACGACGGTCAGCATGCCGTCGAAGTGGCCCGGCCGCGAGGCCCCCTCGAAGACCGTGCCCATCGGGCCGGCGCTCACGCGGACCAGCGGCTCCCCGCCCGGGTACATGTCCTCCACAGCCGGGGCGAACACGATGTCGACCCCCTCCGCGCCGAGCAGCCGCAGGTCCTCGTCGAGCGTGCGCGGGTAGCGGTCGAGATCGGCCTGGTCGCCGAACTGGAGGGGATTGACGAAGATGGACGCGACGACGACGTCGTCGGCGGCGCGCGCGGCACGGGCGAGCGCGGCGTGGCCGGCATGCAGGCCCCCCATGGTGGGGACGAGCCCGAGCGATGGCCGATCATCCGCCGCCCCGCGGGAGGCGGCGTCCAGCAGGGCGGTCGCGGCCACACGGAGGTCCGCGGGGGTGGAGACGAGGAGCGGGGTGGCCGGGCTGTCGGGGCCGGACGGGATCACGGAGGGTCCTTCGGGAAGTGGTGGGACGGCCGACGCGCGGTTGCGGTCCGCCGGTGCGGGGAACGTCAGGAGGACCCGGCGTCGGGAACGCCGGGAGCGCCGCGACCGCCGGAGGTGTGGGGACCGGACGGCCCGCCCCCGCCCGGTGCGTCCGCGAGGATCGCGAGGATCGCCTCGCCCTGGGCGGGCGAGAGGACGCCCCGTTCGATGGCGCGCACAGCCGTTGCCCGCGCCATGCCCAGGTAGGCCTGGCGGACGTCCGCCGCGTCGTGGGCGTCGAGCGCCCCGCGGTGGGCCCGGATCGTTGCGGCGTCGCCGCGGGCCACCGGGCCGGTCAGGGCGCCCTCGCCCGAGGACAGCGCGTTCTCGAGGGAGGCCTTCATGAGGGGGCCGAGGAGGCGGTCGGGCTGCTGGACGCCGAGATCCGCGAGGAGCTGGGCGGACTGGGCGGCGATGGTGACGAGATGGTTCGACGCGTGGGCCAGGGCCGCGTGGTACAGCGCCCGCGACTCCTCCTCGATGACCACCGGTTCGGCGCCCATCTCGACGACGAGCGCCTGCGCGATCGGCAGGACGGCGGACGGTGCGGTGACCCCGAACACGCTGTCCGGCAGGCGTCCGAGATCGAGCGAGAGCCCGGTGAAGGTCATGGCCGGGTGGATCGCCAGCGGGATGGCCCCGGCCGCGCGTGCCGGAGCCAGCACGGAGGTGCCGTATCGCCCGGAGGTATGGACCACGAGCTGCCCGGCCTGCCAGGCGCCGAGCCGGGCGAGCCCTTCGACCAGGTCCGGCAGGGCGTCGTCGGGCACCGTGAGCAGCACGAGCTCGGCCCGCTCGATGATGTCCGGGATCTCGAGCACCGGCACCCCGGGCAGCAGGTTCTCGGCCCGCTCCAGGCTGGCCTCGGAGACGGCGGAGACCCCGACGACGGCATGCCCGGCCGACCGCAGGGCAGCGCCCAGCACGGAGCCGACCCGGCCCGCACCCACGATGCCGACGCCGAGCCGACCGGGGCGCCGGGACGCGTCAGTGCCGGCCATCGGGGACCTCCTCCGCGTTCCCCGGCGACGGCGTGTAGCGCGGTGCGACGGGCATCACCTGATGGGGAGCCGGCGATGCCGGCCCGGGCTGCCGGCCGGTGTGCGGCGGCGTGCCGTCGGGCGGCCCGCCGTCGGAGGGAGGTCCAGCCGGGGACGGCGCGTCGTCGCCTGGTGGCCCGGCCGGGGCCGGCGCGCCATCACCGGCGAGCGGAGCACGGTCCTGAAGCGGCGGCACAGCGGGGTACGCCGGGGCATCGGTCGGCGGCGCAGCGGTCGGCAACGCTTCCTCCGGTAGAGGCCGCATCCACTGTTCGGGCCCGCTGCGGCGCCGCGCCTCGGCGGCACGCGCCGCCTGCCCGTGGAACAGTTCCCACGCCGTCGGTGCGTCCGCGAGGCTCACGCGCGGGCTGACGGGACCGGGCGTCGTGTGCAGGACCAGATGGGCCACGCGGAAGCGGCGATCCACGGGTCCCTGCTCGATCGCCAGCGACTGGGTCCGCGCGTGCGGGACGACGGCGAGCCGCCGCCACAGGACGCCGGAGCGCAGGAGCAGGGCCGTGGCGGTCACCGCGAACCCGGTGCGGCGCCAGGCCAATGGCGCGAGCCACCGTGCGCGGCGGGGCGTGGTGACGAACCCCTCCCCGCCGTCGCGGCCCGCCATCCCGGCGGCGAAGAGTTCGACGGGCCGGTCCGTGCCCGGATCGGGCAGGACGAGGGCGAGGATCTGCAGCACCTCGTCGCGCGTCCCGACGGGCAGGAGGGTGGCCCGGGCCTGACCCTCGTTCGACGCCGACGCGCCGTACCCGGCAACGTTCGCGGTCACGCGGTACCACCCCTTGAGCCGCCACAGGGGCGACTGCACGATGCCCAGCGCCTGCACGCGCCCGGGAGGTACGGTCTGCGCGCGGGTGTCCAGCAGGCCGTAGCGGAGGCGGAGGCCGTCGGGGGAGGTCGCCGCCCGGAAGTTGTATCCCGTGCTGAGGGACGACCAGTAGGATCCGGCCACGCCGATCAGGATCGGGATGAACGACGTCGCCACGACCGGCGTCTCGAACACCACGCCGAGGGTGATGATGACGACAGTGGCCACCACGAGGGCGATGCTCGTCCCGGACAGGAGCGTGGATCCGACGACCCGGCCGGGCGGGACCACCACCACCTCGCGTTCGGGGGCCTCGATGATCTCGTCGGGGTGGTCCGGGTCCGGCTCCACTCCTGCGGCCCGGGCGAGGATCATGGCGCGCAGGCGGCGGGCGTCGTCGAGCTTCAGGAAGGCGAGCCGGACCGCCGACTCCCCGGCGTCGGCCACCTCGAACTTGAGTTCCGCGAGTCCGAAGACGCGGGCGAGGAACGGCTGCACGATGTCGATGGCCTGGACCCTGTCCAGCCTCGCCTGCCGCTGCTGGCGGAAGACGACGCCGGAGTGCACGCGGACGTGGTCACGCGTGATCTGGTAGCGGGTGCAGTACCAGGACAGGAGGAACGCGCCGGCGATGATGACGACGACGCCCAGCAGGATCCCGACGGCCGCGAGGAGGCCCAGCCCCTCGGGCAGGGGCGACCGCTCGCGCGCCCCCGGGCCGAACAGTCCCTCGAACCAGTCCCGACCCACGAAGTAGAGGATCGCTACGAGGGCGATCCAGCCGCGTACGAGCGGGGAGATGACGTGGACGCGCAGCCAGCCTCCGCCGGGATCCGCCGGCGGGGCGTCGCCGGACGCGGGCCGCGGCGCCTCGAGCGGCGGTTGCTGCGGCTGCGTCACAGCCCTGCCAGCCGGGCTTGCCCGCGCGCGGACAGCTGCTCGCGCAGCCTGGCGCCCTCATCGGTCGGCAGCCCGGGGATCTCGGCGTTCGTGGCGGGGGACGCGGTGTGGAGCTTGAGGGTGCAGATCCCGAAGGCCCGCTCGAGGGGGCCGACGGCGACGTCGACGTACTGCATCCGGCCGTAGGGCACCACCATGGTGCGCTGGAAGATCACGCCGTGACGCACGAGGAGGTCGTCGTCGCGCTCGGCGTAGCCGATCGCGGCGACCTGGCGCGGGAGGAGCAGCCCCCGCCACACCACGCCGATGAACACGGCGCCGGGCAGCAGCCAGGCCAGCCAGAGCGGAGGGAAGGACTCCCAGACCCCGGTGAGGCGCAGGACGAGCGGGACGCAGGCCAGGGCCAGCCAGACCAGCGATCCGATGAGCCAGCCGAGCACACGGACCCGCAGGTACTTCGGCGACACCCTGGACCACGCGAGCCCGGATGGATCGATCGGTTCCCTACGCATATTCCCCCTCGCTCTCCTCACCTGTCGCCCCCGTACCGTCGTCGTCGGACGGGAGCCGGCAGAAGTCCTCGACCACCAATCCCACCATAATCATCACTATTCCGCCTGCCATGAGGGCCACAGACCCCCAGAGGGGCGCCGTGGCGGCGCGGACAGACAGGAGCACCACCTGGTCCACGAAGATCCCCGCGTGCCAGCCGAGGCTCACCGCGCCGGCGTAGGCGCACGCCTGAGCGAGGACGAGCGTGCGGGTGGCGAGGATCGGATCGAGCGGCCGGTCGCGTTTGCCGTTGCGCCAGCGCAGCACGCGCCGCCCGAACACCAGGGTGATCGCGATGATCGCCGCCGTGGTGACGAGGGATGTCAGCGGGAGGGCCGGTGTGCCGTAGCCGTTGCGGGTGGCGAACCAGTTGACCAGCCAGCCGGCGAGACCGGCCACCAGTCCCACGAGGGCCAGCCAGCGGAACCGAAGGGAGCTCACGGCGTCCTAGACTTCCTCGAACGGCACCAGACCCGCACGGTCCTCGGCCTCCGCAGCGAGGTCGGCCACGCGTCGTCCCCCGAGTTCGGCCCCGGCGTCCATCCACGCCCAGGGCTGCAGGACGAACGCGCGGGTCGCAGCGCGTGGGTGCGGGACGGTCAGGGTCTCGTCGTCGGAGACCCAGCTCCCGTAGGTGATGATGTCGATGTCGAGCGTCCGCGGACCCCAGCGCACGGTGCGCGTGCGGTGGTGGCGTTCCTCGACGGCCTGGCAGTGGGCCAGCAGCTCGTACGGTCCCAGATCCGTCTCGATCTCGATGACCATGTTGAGGTAGTCGGGCTGCTCCGGGCCGCCGACGGGTTCGCTGCGCACCACGGGCGAGACGGCGCGCAGGCGGACGTCGTCGGACCCGACGAGGTCCGCGACCGCACGCACCAGGGTGTCTCGGCTGGCCCCGAGGTTGCTGCCGAGGGCCAGCACGGACCGCACCGTGCTGCTCATGCCCGGCTCCTGCGCAGCGTCACGGCGACGTCGCCGAACGGGACCGCGATGGGGGCCTTCGGCTTGTGGACGGTGACGTCGACGGCCGCCACGGCGAACGCGGCGAGGATCGCGGCGGCGACCGCCTCGGCGAGGGCCTCGATGAGGTCGAAGGGATCGCCCTCGATGATGCCGTGCACCAGTTCCGCGACCTCGCCGTAGTGGGCGGTCCGGGCGAGGTCGTCGCTCGTCCCGGCCGGCTGCAGGTCGAGGTGGAGCGTGAGGTCCACCGCGAAGGGCTGGCCGTCGCGGCGTTCGTGCTCGAAGACGCCGTGGTAGCCCGTGGCCGTGATGCCCGTGAGCGTGACGGCGTCGAGATCCCCCGAGGGCGAGCCTGACCGGCCGGGGGCCGGCGGCACGGTCGCGGCCGTGGTTGCGGCCGTGGTCACGGCCGCAGGCCGGCGGCGGCTGCGACCTTGACGGCGTCGAGCGTCGCGGCAGGATCATGGACCCGGACACCCCAGGTGCCGGCTGCGGCGGCCAGGGTCGCGACGGCGAGGGAGGCGTGGTCGCGCTCCACGGGCGCCGCCGTCTTCCCCGCGGAGGTCAGCAGGGTCCCGAGGAACCGCTTCCGGGAAGCACCCACGAGGACGCGGTGCCCGAGGTCGGTGAAGGCGTCCAGGTTCCGGAGGATCTCCCAGTTCTGTTCGTCGGTCTTCGCGAAACCCAGCCCCGGGTCGAGGATGATCTGCTCGGCGGCGACACCCGCCGCGACGAAGCGGTCCCGCAGCGCGGTGAGTTCGCGCACCACGTCGGCGACGACGTCGTCGTACTCCGTCAGGGCGCCCATGGTCGCGGCGGTGCCGCGGCGGTGCGTGAGGATGTAGGGGACCTCGCGCTCGGCGACCAGCGCCGGCATCGCGTCCTCGTAGCCTGCACCCGAGATGTCGTTCACGATCGCGGCACCGGCGTCCAGGGCCTGCCGGGCGGTCTCCGCGTGCATGGTGTCGATGCTCACGAGCGCTCCGGCCTTCACGAGCGCCTTGATGACGGGCAGGACGCGGGCCAGCTCCTCCTCGACCGGTACGTCGCGGGCGTTGGGGCGCGTGGATTCCCCGCCGACGTCGATGATGTCCGCTCCGCCGTAGTGCATCCGCAGCCCGTGGCCGATGGCGTCGTCCGTCGTGGCGTACCGCCCGCCGTCGCTGAAGGAGTCGGGGGTGACGTTCAGGATACCGAGGACGACCGCGCGGTCCGACGGAAGATCACGGACCGTCCTGGGGACGCGGACGGGCCGGATGACAGGCAGCGGCGAGGTCGCCGGGCCGGTTCCGGGCGTTGCGGCGAGTGAATCCATCGGGTCTGGTCCTACCTTCCGAGTATGAGGCTCATGGCCTCGGCGCGTGTCGCCGTCTCGCGGAGCTGGCCGCGGACCGCCGACGTGACGGTCTTGGCGCCGGGCTTCCGCACCCCCCGCATCGACATGCACATGTGCTCGCACTCGATGACGACGATCGCGCCGTTGGGTTTCAGGTGTTCCATCATCGCATCAACGATCTGGCTGGTCAGCCTCTCCTGGATCTGCGGGCGCCGCGCGAACACCTCGACGAGCCGGGCGAGTTTGCTCAGGCCCGTGACGCGCCCCTCCTCCGAGGGGATGTAGCCGATGTGCGCCGCGCCGTGGAACGGCACCAGGTGGTGTTCGCAGGTGGAGTAGAAGGGAATGTCCTTCACCAGCACGAGCTCCTGGTGGCCGATGTCGAAGGACGTCGAGAGGACCTCGCCCGCGTCCTGGTGCAATCCCGAGAACATTTCCGCGTAGGCCTTCGCCACGCGCTTCGGGGTGTCGATCAGTCCGTCCCGCTCGGGATCCTCCCCGATCGCCACCAGGATCTCCCGGATCGCCCGCTGGATGCGGAGCAGGTCGACGGGCGATCCGGTGGCCGCCAGCGCTGCATCCACTACTTCGTCGTCGAAATCTGTCACGGGCTCTTCCTCTCGGTGTGGCACTGCGTCGCCGCCGGCCCGGTGGCCGGGGTCGTTCCCCTGCGGGACCGGCTGCCCTACCGGTCCGTGCTCTCCGGGCTCTCCGGGCGTTCCGGTCCGCCGGCGGTGCTCCGCGGCCCGTTGTCCGAGGGCTCGGGTGCCGGCAGCTCCCCTTCGTGGACGTCGAAGTCGTTCGGGAGGTTCGCATGGGCGATCTGATCCTGTGGGGCCACGGTCTCCGGGGCGGGCTGGCCGCCCTCCAGGGCCTCCGCGCGTTCCTTGCGCGACGTGACCGGCGGCAGCGAATGCACGGGGCGGGTCTGCTTGGACAGCCAGACCTCCCGCAGTTCGCGCTTGCGGACGTTGGTGAAGACCTCGGCGATCTCGGCCTGGTTGAGCGTCTCGCGCTCCAGCAGTTCCAGGGCGAGCCGGTCCAGGACGTCACGGTTCTCCGTGAGGATCTGGTACGCCTCGTCGTGGGCGTTGTCGATCAGTCGGCGCACTTCCTCGTCGACCACGAGGGCCAGCTGGTCCGAGTAGTCGCGGTCGCTGCCCATGTCGCGCCCGAGGAACGGCTCCCCCGCGCCCTGACCCAGCTTCACCGCACCGATGCGCTCGCTCATCCCGTACTGGGTGACCATCTTCCGCGCGGTCCCGGTGGCCTTCTCGATGTCGTTGGAGGCACCCGTGGAGGGGTCGTGGAACACGATCTCCTCGGCGACCCGACCGCCCATGGCGTAGGCGAGCTGGTCGAGGAGTTCGTTCCGCGTCACGGAGTACTTGTCGTCGCTCGGCATCACCATGGTGTATCCGAGGGCACGTCCGCGCGGCAGGATGGTCACCTTGGTGACCGGGTCCGTGTTGCGCAGGGCCGCGGCCACGAGGGCGTGGCCACCCTCGTGGTAGGCCGTGATCTTCCGCTCGAGTTCCTTCATCAGGCGGCTGCGCTTCTGCGGCCCGGCGATGACGCGGTCGATCGCCTCGTCGAGGGCGCGGTCGTCGATCAGTTGGGCGTTCGAGCGTGCCGTGAGGAGGGCGGCCTCGTTGAGGACGTTCGCGAGATCGGCGCCCGTGAAGCCGGGGGTCTTCTTCGCGACGCCCTTGAGGTCGACGCCGCCGGCCATCGGCTTGCCCTTGGAGTGCACGGTGAGGATGTGCTCGCGTCCCCTCATGTCCGGTGCCTCGACGCCGATCTGGCGGTCGAAGCGGCCCGGGCGCAGGAGCGCGGGGTCCAGGACGTCGGGACGGTTGGTGGCGGCGATCAGGATCACGTTGGTGGTGGCGTCGAAGCCGTCCATCTCCACCAGCAACTGATTGAGGGTCTGTTCCCGCTCGTCGTTGCCGCCGCCCACGCCGGCACCGCGGTGTCGCCCGACGGCGTCGATCTCGTCCACGAAGATGATCGCCGGCGCGTTGTTCTTGGCCTGTTCGAAGAGGTCCCGGACACGGGACGCGCCCACTCCGACGAACATCTCGACGAAGTCGGAGCCCGAGATCGAGTAGAACGGCACGCCGGCCTCGCCGGCGACCGCGCGGGCGAGCAGTGTCTTGCCGGTGCCCGGAGGACCGTAGAGCAGCACCCCCTTGGGGATCTTCGCCCCGAGGGCCTGGAACTTCGCTGGCTCCTGGAGGAACTCCTTGATCTCGAGCAGTTCCTCGACCGCCTCGTCCGCGCCGGCGACGTCGTTGAACGTGACCTGGGGCATGTCCTTGGTGATGAGCTTGGCCTTGGACTTGCCGAACTGCATGACCTTGGAGCCGCCGCCCTGCATGCGGCTGAGGAGGAACCAGAAGATGACGCCGAGGATGAGGATCGGCACGATCAGGCCGGCGAGGCTGAGGAGCCAGTTGCTCTCCGCCGGCTGGTCGGTGAAGCCGTCGGTGTCCGAGGCGTCGATGGCAGCGACCACGCCCTCCGCCCGCGCGGTGCTGTAGAAGAACTGGACACTCTTGCCCATGTCCTCGTAGTCCTCACGCAGGGTGAGGTCCACGCGCTGCTCGCCGTCGTAGATCTTGGCCTGGGCGACCTGATCATCTTCGAGGAGCTGGAGTCCGACGTTCGTGTCGACGCGTGAGCTGCCCGTGCCGAACAGGCTGGGCAGGACCAGCAGGAGCGCCACGACGGCCAGGACGATCCAGAAGATGGGCCCCTTGAAGATGTTCTTGAATTTCATTCGTCTCAGGGCGGCAAGCCCTGTCCCTCCTGCTGATGCAAGTAAAAATGTGCGGGCGCACTGGCGTGCGGGTGCCCCCTGAGCACCTCAACATATACACCGTCTGAGATTGACCACGCGCGGATCGGGGCAATAGTTCCCCTGCGGGCGTAGCGGCGGCAGGCAGCGAGAGGGAGTCCTACTCGTAGACGTGCGGCGCCAGGGTGCCGATGAAATCGAGGTTGCGGTACTTCTCCGCGAAGTCGAGACCGTAGCCGACGACGAACTCGTTCGGGATGTCGTAGCCGACGTACTTGACGTCGATCTCGACCTTCGCCGCCTCGGGTTTCCGCAGGAGGGTGCAGATCTCGACCGAGGCGGGACCGCGGGACAGGAGGTTCGCCTTGAGCCAGGAGAGCGTGAGCCCGGAGTCGATGATGTCCTCGGCGATCAGGACGTGCTTGCCCATGAGGTCGGTCTCGAGGTCCTTGAGGATCCGGACGACCCCGGAGGACTGAGTACCCGACCCGTAGGAGGAGACGGCCATCCAGTCCATCGTGATGTGGGAGTTCAGGGCACGCGCGAGATCGGCCATCACCATCACCGCGCCCTTGAGCACGCCGACGAGGAGGATGTCCCGGCCCTGGTAGTCGGTGTCGATCTGCCGCGCGAGTTCGTTGATCCGCTGCTGGATCTCCTCCCGGGTGTAGAGGACGTGCTTGAGATCTGCCTGGACGTCGTTCGAATCCACCGATTACTCCTGGATTGGCCGGCGGTGCTGCTTCCCGCCGGGACCGTTGTTGCTGCCATTGTTCCGTAGGACAAGATTGCCATAGCTTTGTTCTCCCCGAAGAACCGATCGTCCCCGCACCTGGCGGTGCACGCTCACCTTCCCACCCAGCTGCACCGGGCCTGCCGAGCCCTTCCTGTCCAGCAGCGACTCGGCCGCGCGGAGGCGCTCGAAGCTCGGCTGGAACGCGCCGAGCTCGAGCGCGGCGAGCGCGAGGACACGCTGCCGGAGCGCCGCCGGCAGCGCCCGCAGGCCGTCCTCCGGCAGGAGCACCGTGCCGTCGTCGCCCACGGTGCGCAGGGAGGCGTACGCGTCGGCGCTCAGCTGCTCGAGGAGGTCGGCGTCCTGCCCGAGGATGCGTGCCGTGCGTGCCAGGGCCCGCGCGATGCCCGGTCCCAGCTGGTCCTCGAGGAACGGCAGCACCTCACCGCGGACGCGGGAGCGCGCGTAGGACGGGTCGAGGTTGGTGGGGTCGTGCCACGGGTCGAGGCCGTAGAAGTCGCAGATCGCCTCCGTCTCGGCCCGGCGCAGGTCCAGGAACGGCCGGAGGTAGGGTCCGCGGCTGTCCGGCATGCCGGCCAGGGACCGCGTGCCGGAGCCGCGGGCGAGGCCCAGCAGCACCTGCTCCGCCTGGTCGTCGAGCGTGTGGCCGAGCAGTACGGCGACGGCCCCGAGCCTGGACGCGGCGTCGTCGAGCGCGGCATAGCGGGCACCGCGCGCGGCGGCCTCCGGGCCCATGCCGTCGCGCTCCACGCTGACGCGACGCACCTCCACGGGATCGAGTCCGAGTCCGCGGGCTGCGACTGCCGCGCGCTCGGCGGTCCCGGCGCTGCCGGCCTGCAACCCGTGGTCGACGACGACGGCGCCCACGCGGCACCGCCCGGTGTGCGCGAAGTGCGCCGCGACCGCGGCGAGGGCCAGCGAGTCCGGTCCACCGCTGCAGGCGACGAGGACGAGCGGGAGGTCCGCGAGCTCCCGCGCCGTGGCGCCGTCGCCGTGATCGGCGTCATCACCGCGGCCGCCGGAGCGTCCGCCCGCCCGGGTCGGTTCGGCGAGGATGCCTGCCAGGCTCGCGGCGAGCAGGTTGCGCGCGGTGCCGACCGCCGGGAGCAGTCGCGGACGCCTAGCCATGACGGCGCAGGCTCATCCTGTCGATCCACTCGTCGGGCGCGTGGATCTCCCGCTCGGTGGGCAGGTTCGACGCCGCTTCCCACACCGCGTTGAATCCGTCCATGCCGGTCTGGCTGACGACCCTGCGGACGAACTTCGAGCCGTCGCTGTACTGGCGCATCTTCGCGTCCAGGCCCATCAGCTGCCGGATGACCTTCTCGAGCGGCCCGCGGGACTTGCCGCGGGCGTTGAAGCGGCGACGGATGGTCTTGACGGAGGGGACGATGCTGCCGTCCACGCCATCCATGACGACGTTCGCGTGGCCTTCGAGCAGGCTCATGACGGCGGTGAGGTGGGACAGCAGCGCCTTGTCCTCCGGAGCCTGCAGGATCGAGAGCAGTCCCGCGGGCCGCGGCGGCACGCCCTCGGCCGCTGCGCTCTCCGCACCCGCCGTGACCTCGCCGCGGGAGCGGGTCTTCGCGGCGGTGATGTTCCTGACGGCGACGCCGAGCCGTTCGGAGAGCGTGTCCGCCTGGTCCATCAGGCCCGAGGTCAGCTGCCCGATGTGGCTGGTCATGTGGTCCTTCAGCCACGGCGCTGCCGCGAACTGCACCCGGTGCGTCTGCTCGTGGAGGCAGACCCAGAGCCGGAAGTCGGACGGGTCCACGTTCAGCTCCCGCTCGACCGTGATGATGTTCGGCGCCACGAGCATGAGCCGACCGCCCAGCCCGTTGCGTGGGGGCGCGAACGGATCGTACTGGCCGAGGACCTTGCTGGAGAGGAACGCGAGGATCGCGCCGAGCTGCGCCCCCGTCACGGTCCCGCCGAGGGTCAGGGAAGCGGACTTCAGCACCTCGGGCCGCGTCGCGGCGAGCTGGTCCAGTGCGGGATCCAGCAGGGCGCGGAAGCTCTGCGAGTTGGCCCGGGACCAGGAGGCGCGGTCGACGATCAGCAGCTCGGAGTCCCGCAGGTCGCGGGCCGCGTCGAGACGAGAGATGGTGTGGACGTGGTCCACGGAGACACCGGCGAGGTGGCGCATGTTCTCGACGGCGCGGTTGATGTCGGCCGGGGACATGGTGGGCCCGGCCGGGGTCAGGGACGCGGCCGTGGAGGCCGCGAGATCCCAGTTGACCAGCTGCGGGCGGGGCGTGGCTGACTCGTTCCTGGACATGCGCCTATTCGATCACATCCCGTCGTCGGGGGCTCCCCGGGGGCGAGCCCGGCGTCCGCCCGGTCGGGGCGGGTACCGCTAGCGGCAGCCGCAGCCGGCAAGGATCGCCGCCGCATGGTCGGCGGCGGCCCGTGCCTCGACCGTGGCGCCGTCGAGTCCGGCCGCGAGAAAGGAGAACACGAGGAGGCGACCGTCAGCGGTGACCACGTGCCCCGTGAGCCCGGTGACCGCGTTGAGGGTCCCCGTCTTGGCGCGGACGGTGCCCGCACCGCCGGCGGCGGGGCCGTGCTCCGCCGTGAACCGGGAGGAGAGGGTGCCGGTGAGACCGGCGATGGGCAGCGACCCGGCGACGGCGGCGACCCCCGGACGGTCCGACGTGGTGATCCCGCGCATCAGCGCGGCCAGCTGCGCGGGTGAGACGGCGTTCCGGGTGGACAGGCCGGCGGCGTCCCCCACCAGCAGCCCCTCCTCGGGGACCCCCGTCCTCACGGCGGCCTCCGCGATCGCCTCCGTGGCGCCGCCGGACGAGGCCGGGCGTCCGCTGGCGCGTGCCGCCGTGCGGGCGAGGGCCTCCGCGAGGTAGTTGTCGGAGATCTCCAGCATGCGCCGCACCTGGTCCTGCAACGGTGCCGAGTCGACGGCCGCGAGCGGTTCGGCGTCCTCGGGCGCCGCCCGCCGCTGCACCTCGGGGACCACGATCATCCCGCGGTCCGCGGCCGCCGTGACGAGGGCGGCGGTGAACACGCGGGCCGCGTCGAGGGCCGCGTCCTGCGAGCGTGGCCCGCTGCTCCCCTCCTGGAGCCAGGCGGAGTTGACGGCCAGGGAGTGGACGGGTGCGATCTCGCCGGCCGCCACGTCACCCTCCGCCCACGTGGGGTTGAGGGTCGCCCCGACGAACAGGGTGTCGTCGAGGTACACGGTGTAGGTCCCCGGTCCGGGCAGCGCCGCAGCCGTCTCCGCAGCGAGGGTCCCGAGGCCTGCGCGGCCGACCACGGCGTCCGGATCCGACGGGCCCGCCCCGAGGAGCACGTCACCGCCGCCGTGGAGGTAGAGGGCTCCGGGCGTGGACTCCGCAGCGAGGACCGACGTCGTCAGGACCTGCTCGGGCTGCCCGAACGTCATGGCCGCCACGGCGGTGAGGAGCTTGATGTTGGAGGCCGGCGCCTGGAGGCGTGCGGCGTCCCGGGCGTAGAGGACGCTCCCGTCCGCGGGGTCGACGACGGTGCCCGCGAAGGTGTCGGCCCCCGGGAGCTGCAGGGCGGCATCGAGCTCTGCCCCCAGCACCGACGGGTCCGGGACCGGCGCCGACGGCGAGAGGGTCGTCACGACGTCGGGCACGGCCGCCCCGGTGGGCGGGATCTGGGCCGGCGGGGTGACGGGCGGGACCACCGGCGGCGGCGGGGCGACCGCCGCCAGCACGCCCGGCGTGACCTGGGTGGCCACCGGGACCGCGACCGCTCCCATGACCAGGACCAGGAGGAGGCCGGTCAGCAGGCGGAGCGGGCGCACGCGGTGTCCTTTCGCGCAGTGCCGCCAGGAGCGCTGCAGTCGAGGGAAATGCCCGGGTACCGGCGGACGACCGATATGTTAGGGCTGACGATCAAACAGTAGACCGGCGGAGCCCCCTTGTCCCCGAGGGCGCAGCCGCGGGTCCACCCCATCGACCTACCCCAGGAGTTGCCATGATGAAGCTCGACGTCACCATCGAGATCCCGAAGGGCTCGCGCGTCAAGTACGAGATCGACCACGAGACCCACCGCCTGCGCCTGGATCGCGTCCTGTTCACGGCCATGCAGTACCCCACGCACTACGGCTACTTCGAGAACACGCTCGGTGAGGACGGCGACCCGCTGGACGCGCTGGTGATGCTGCAGGACTTCGACCTCATCCCGGGAGTCCTCGTCGAATCGCGCCCCATCGGCGTCTTCAACATGGTCGACGACGGCGGCGGGGACGCCAAGGTGCTCTGCGTCCCCGTGGACCCCCGCTTCGACCACATCCAGGACCTGTCCGACGTCTCGGACTTTCTGTTGGACGAGATCAAGCACTTCTTCACGAAGTACAAGGACCTCGAGCCCGGCAAGTGGGTGGAGGCCGCGGACTGGGCCGGCCGTGAGGAGGCCGAGGCCGAGGTCGAGGCCTCGCTCAAGCGCTTCAAGGATCTCGGTGACGCCAGCGAGGAGGACGAGCCGCAGGGCCGCTCCGTCGACGTCGAGGCGAGCAACGCCACGGAGACGCCCGAAGGACGTTGACCGGGAGCGACGTGGAATCAACGCCCTTGCGTTGATTCCCGTCCTCCGGGCTCCATACTGATGCCATGCACTACGTCCTCACGATCAATCAGCGGAACTCGCGTGAGGTCGGGGACCTCACCGCCGACCTGCTGAGGGCGCTGCGGCCCGTGCCCGCCGCGGTGCCGTTCCAGCAGTCGTTCGGCGACGAGGTGCAGGGCGTGGTGGACTCGGCGACAGCCGCGGTCGAGGCGGCGCTCCGGGCCCTCCGCCACCGCTGCTGGCACGTCGGCATCGGCGTCGGCGGGCTCACCCCTCCCGTACCCGAACGCCTCGTGGACGCCGAGGGTTACGGCCTCGTGTACGCGCGCCGCGCGGTGGACCGTGCCCGGAGGACCGGGGAACGGATCCCGCTCGCGGTCGAGGGCCCGGACGGCGGGATCGCCGCCGAGGCGGAGGCCGTGCTGCGCCTGCTCGGCCAGATCGTCGCCACGCGGACGGACGCCGAGTGGGCCGTCGTGGACCTTCTGACGCCCGGCGCGCGGGGACAGCAGAAGTATGTGGCACAGGAACTGGGAATCACCACGCAGGCCGTCAGCCGGGCCGTCGTGCGTTCCCACTGGACGGAGGAGTGGGCCACGCGGCCCGCTGCGGCCCGGCTGCTGGACCTCGCGCACGGTCCTGCGTCCCTGCCCGCGGCAGCGCTGGCCTACTGATCCGTCGGATCGGGCGCCCCGGAGCACGGGTCGAGCGCGCCGGAGCGAGCGCGGACCCGCGGGTCAGACGAGGGAGCGGAGGACCTTCGCCGCGCCGTCGTCGTACACGCTGCCCGTGACCTCGGAGGCGGCCGAGCGGACCTCGTCCGGTGCCTGCCCCATGGCCACGCCCCGTCCGGCCCACTGGAGCATCTCGATGTCGTTCCGACCGTCGCCCACCGCGACCGTGAGCTCCCGGGCGGTGCCGAGGCGATCCCTGAGGACCTCGAGTGCGCTGGCCTTCGTGACGCCCGCCGCGGCGATGTCCAGCCATGCCGTCCAGCCCACCGAGTAGGTGACCCCGTGCAGGCCGATGGACGCCACGGCATGGCCGAACTCCTCGGCCGAACTGTCGGTACTGAAGACCACGACGCGGACGGCGCGGGATTCGACCATCTCCTCGAATCCGACGCTCTCCGCCTCCGAGCCGAAGCTCGCGTCCTGGAAGCTCTCGGTCGAGAGGAACCTCCCGCGGTCGTCCTCGAGGGCGTACTTGGCGGACGGCAGGCGGTCGCGCAGCGCGCTGAGGGCCGGCTTCGGGTCGAAGGTCACGCGGTCGATGACCTCGAAGCCCTCGGGGAGGGCGGAGTCGATCCGCAGCGTCACGCCCCCGTTGGAACACACGGCGTACCCGCGCGTGATGCCGAGGAGCCCGATCACGGGCAGTGTGGCACCGAGCGAGCGCCCCGTGGCGATGATGACGTCGTGCCCGGCTTCAATGACGGCCTGCGCGGCGTCGCGCACCTCGTCCGTCATCGTCCCCTCGTGATCCACGAGGGTGCCGTCGACGTCGAGGGCGACCAGATGCTGTGTACGGTTCTCCTGCCGGTCATCGATGCCGGCGTTGCTGAGGGTAGTCATACCCCCTAGTGAAGCAGACGCCTCCGACGCCCGGGTAGGGCAGCCCTCACAGTACGGGAAGGATTTCCAGTCCGTTCAGGTACGGACGCAGGGCCGCGGGGACCGTCACGGAGCCGTCCGGGTTCTGGTGGTGCTCGAGAATCGCGACGATCCAGCGCGTGGTGGCGAGGGTCCCGTTGAGGGTCGCGACGGCGCGCGTGCCCTTCTGCCCCTCGCCCTCCTGGCGTTCGCGGATGTTCAGCCGGCGGGACTGGAAGGTGGTGCAGTTCGACGTCGAGGTCAGCTCGCGGTAGTCGCCCTGCGTGGGAACCCACGCCTCGCAGTCGAACTTGCGGGCCGCGGACATCCCGAGGTCACCGGCCGCGGTGTCGATGACCCGGTAGGGCAACTCCACCTTCGCAAGCATCTCCTCCTCCCAGGCCAGCATGCGCTCGTGCTCCGCCGCGGCGTCCTCCACCGTGGTGTAGGTGAACATCTCCACCTTGTTGAACTGGTGCACGCGGATGATCCCGCGGGTGTCCTTGCCGTGCGAGCCCGCCTCGCGGCGGTAGCAGGACGACCAGCCCGCATAGCGCAGCGGGCCCGCACCGAGGTCGAGGATCTCGTCGGAGTGGTACCCGGCGAGGGCGACCTCGGAGGTGCCCACGAGGTAGAGGTTGTCCTCCTCGAGCCGGTAGATCTCGGCGTCGTGGGCGATGTCGAAGCCGGTGCCCTGCATGGTCTCGGGGCGCACGAGGGTGGGGGTGATCATGGGCGTGAACCCGGCGGCGATGGCCTGGTCCAGCGCCATCTGCAGCAGCGCGATCTCGAGGCGCGCGCCGACGCCCTTCAGGAAGTAGAAACGCGAGCCGGAGACCTTGGCGCCCCGCTCCATGTCGATCGCCCCGATGAGCTCGCCGATCTCGAGGTGGTCGCGGGGCTCGAAACCCTCCGCGGTGAAGTCGCGGGGAGTCCCGATCTTCTTGAGGACCACGTAGTCGGCCTCGCCGCCCTCCGGCACGCCGTCCTGCACGAGGTTGGGGAGCTTCCGCAGGAGCGTCTCCTGCTCGGTCTTGGCCTCCTCGGATGCGGCGGCGGCCGCTTTGACGGCGGCGGCGAGCTCCCTGACCTCGGCGAGCAGCGCCTGCTTCTCCTCGCCCTTGGCCTGGGCGACCCGCTTCCCGAAGGCATTCTGCTCGGCGCGGAGGGTCTCGTAGGCCGTCACGGCCTCACGGCGGCGGGTGTCGGCGGCGAGGACGGCGTCGACCAGCGACTCGTCCGCCCTGCGGGCACGCTGCGATGCTCGGAACTGCTCGGGCTTCAGGCGGAGGTCGTTGACGTCGATCACCCGCTAAGACTACCCAACCTCCCGCGACCGCCCGGCCCGGCGGATCCGGCCGCTATTGTGGGTGATCATGCGCCGCAAACTGCTCGCCGGAACCGCCGCGGCGTCCGCCGCCGTCGCGTCCATCCAGTCCTTCTGGTCCGTGCGGCGCCTCCAGCAGACGAGGACGCCCACCGCATCCGTCCACGAACCCGTCCCGGTCGACGCCGGGCCGCAGCGCGTGGCCCTCGTCGTGAATCCCACCAAGCTGCAGGCCGCCGCCACGCGGGCCCTCGTGGAACAGGCGTGCTCCGACGCCGGCTGGACCCCGCCGCTCATCCTCGAGACCACGGTCGCGGACCCGGGGACGGGCCAGGCGGAGCAGGCGCTGGCGGCCGGAGCGGACCTCGTGATCGCGGCCGGCGGTGACGGGACGGTGCGCGCCGTCGCGGAAGCCCTGGCCCATCAGCCCGCGGCCCTGGGCCTGCTGCCGCTCGGCACCGGCAACCTGCTGGTGCGCAATCTGGGCCTGCCGTACAACGACGTCGCAGGGTGCCTCCGCTTCGCGCTGCACGGATTCGAACGGCGCATCGACATGGCGCGGATCACGCTCCGCAACGAGCACACGATGACGACGTCGGACTATCCGTTCCTCGTGATGGGAGGGATCGGGTTCGACGCGAGCGTCATGGCGTCCACCAAGGACGACCTCAAGGAGAAGTACGGCTGGCTCGCCTACAGCGAGGCAAGCGTGCGGCACCTGCCCGGCAGGCGCCGCCGCATCTCGATCAGCCTGGACGGCCAGCCTCCGCAGACGCGGAAGGTGCGCAGCCTGCTGGTGGCCAACTGCGGGAAACTGCCGGCGGGCGTGGACTTCGTACCCGCCGCGCGGATCGACGACGGCTATCTCGACGTCGTCGTGCTCAGTCCGCGCAGCCTGCTCGGCTGGACGTTCATGGCCGCGAAGATCCTCCTTCGGCACCGCGGCGGCATCCCGGCCATCAGCTACTACCGCGCGCGGGAGGTCTCCGTGTGGTCCGGCGAACCGATCGCCACCCAGCTCGACGGCGACGCGTCAGGGACGGTCACCTCGATGACCGCCCGCGCGGACCCGGGCGCCCTGGTGGTCCGGGTGCCGCCTCCGGTCCCCGGACCACCGGCGGGCGCCACCTCGCTCCCGTCCTGGCGGCGGCGCTGACGCACCGCCGGGCAGGGACCGCCGGCTGCTAGCGGTCGCGGTCGGTGTATTCGCCCTCGCCGGAGGGCGGGTCGACGAGCGGCCGGTCCTTGTCGGTGTACTCGCCCTCCTCCGCCGGGTTCTCGGCCGAGGTGTAGCCGCCCGACCCGCCCACGGGATCGGCGCTGGTGTAGTGGCCGTCGGGATCGAGGGCGTCTCCGGCCTCCGTGCCCTTCCTGCCCGTGGTGTCCTTGGTGACCTCCGTCGCGCCGCCGTCGGACTGCTCGTTGATCAGCGCCTGCTCCTCGGCGAAGCGGAGATCGTTGCCCTGGTCCCCTGCGTCGCCGTGCCAGTTGGGATCCGACGTCGAGCCGTCACCCTTGTTGGGGTTCACGATGTGTCCTTCGTGCGAGTTCTCGGTCATGATGCTGCCTTTCCTGGGAGGATGCGCTCCTCGTTGGGCGCCCGCTGCCAGCGTACTGACGAACGGGATGCTTTGAAATGCCCGCGTCAATCGCGCAGCAGTTCCTGCACGGCCTTCTCCGAGGCCGAGTAGGAGGCGATGGGAATGACCTCGCCGCTCATGAAGCGATCCACGAGCCGCGGGTCCACGTAGGAGCTCCTGGCCACGGTGGGGGTGTTGCCGAGGTGGTCGGCGACGGCTCGCATCGTGGCGCTGACGGCCTTCTGCCGCGCGGTGCGGGTCGTGGCGCCGAGGTCCTCCCTGGCGAGGGCCATGGCGGCGACGACGGTTGCCTGCCAGGTCCTGAAGTCCTTGGCGGTGAACGGCCCGCCCGTGACCTGGCGCAGGAACTCGTTGAGCTGGGATCCGTCCACGTGGTGCCACATGCCGTCCTCGGTGAGGTAGGCGAGGACGGTGTCGGGGTCCTCGCGCTCCAGCATGGGACGCAGCGCGCCGGCGAGGTCCTCGTCCTCGAGCCGGGTGTCCCACTGCTGGCCGCTCTTGCCGGGGAAGTCGAACATGATGACGCTGCCCTCTACGGTGCAGTGCTCCACCAGCAGCGTCGTGACGCCGAAGGACCCGTTGGCCTCCGCGTACTGGGCGGAGCCGATCCTCAGGGCCCCGGCGTCGACGATCCGGAGCGCGGCGGCGAAGGCGCGTTCCCGGGGCACGCCGTCGCTGCGCAGGTGCTGGGTGATGGCGCGGCGGGCGCTCGGCAGTTTCGCGCCGAACGCCAGGGCCCGGTCGAACTTCTCGCGATCCTTCTGCTCCCGCCATGCCGGGTGGTACATGTACTGCCGCCGGCCGGCGTCGTCCGTGCCGATGGCCTGGACGTGCCCGTTGGGGTAGGGCGCGATCCACACGTCCTTCCACGCCGGCGGTATCACGAGCTCCCTGATGCGCTCCACCTCGTCGCGGTCCTGGAGCAGCGCGCCGTCGGGCGCGCGATAGCTGAAGCCCTTGCCATGCCGGCGGCGGGTGATACCGGGCCTGCGCGTATTGCTGCGCCGCAATCGAGCCATCGTGAAACCAGCCTTCGGTGGGAGGAGGACCTTCGATACTAAGCCTACTGTGTTTCGGCTCCCCCGCGTCGGGCCGTCCTCCCTCCACCGACGATGCCCTCCAGCCAGGCATCGGCGGCACCGAAGGCGTCGTCGGAGGTGTGGCGCTCCACCGCCGGCGAGCGGCGGTCGGCGCGGGCGTAGGAGCCCAGGAACCGCAGGCCGGGGCTGATGCGGTGCAGGCCCTTGAGGGCGTCGGCCACCCGGGCGTCCTCGACGTGGCCGTCGGCGTCCACGCTGAAGAAGTAGTCCCCGAGGAACTGCCCCGTGGGCCGCGATTCGATGCGGCTCAGGTTCACGCCGCGGGCGGCGAACTGGTCGAGGATCTGCATGAGCGCGCCGGGATGGTCGTCGGGCAGGGGGATCACGAGCGTGGTCTTGTCCGCTCCCGTCCGCGGGGGCAGGGCGTCCGGCGTGCCCACCAGGATGAAGCGGGTGACGGCGTCGGTGACGTCCCCGATGTCCAGGGCGAGGACGGCGAGGCCGAGGCGTTCGGCCACCAGCGGCGAGCAGATCGCCGCGTCGTAGCCGCACTCCTCGCCGGCGAGCCCGAAGGCGGCCGCGGCGGTCGACGACGACGGGAAGTACTCGGCCTCCCGCACGTGCGCGTCGACCCAGTTCCGGCACTGCGCCCAGGCGTGCCCGTGCGTCGCGATGCGCCGGACCGCGGCGAGGGCGGTGCCGGGCCGGGCCGCGAGGACGAACGTGATGGGCACGAGCTCCTCGCGGAGGATGCGCAGCGGCTCTCCCACGGCGATGGCGTCGAGGGTGGCGCTCACCCCGCCCTCGACCGAGTTCTCGATGGGCACCATCGCCGCGTCGACGGAGCGCGTGCGAACGGCGTCGAGCGCCGCCCCCACGGTCGCGGCGGGGACGCGCCGGGCGGCGCCGGCGCCCGGCACCTGGAGCAGGGCGGCCTCGGTGAAGGTCCCCTCGGGTCCCAGGTACGCGTAGGCGGGACCGTCGGTTCGGACGGGGCCGGTCACAGGACCGTGGGCTCGCCGCCCACCTCGGAGACCATCGGCTTCCCGGCCTGGAGCCAGGCGCCCATGCCCCCGCTCACGTTGACGGCCGTGTAGCCGTTCCCCTCCAGCCATTCGGCGGCGCGCTGCGATCTGCCGCCGCTGCGGCAGATCACATGCAGGTCCTTCTCCGGATCCAGCTCCGCGAGCCGGGCGGGGAGCTCCGCGAGGGGGATGTGCAGCGCGCCGGCCACGTGCCCGGCCTCCCACTCGTCGTGCTCGCGCACGTCGAGGATGCGCGCGTCGGGAGGTACTGCCGTCACCGGTACGTTGTGGATGTCGCTCATGCGCCTACCTTTTCACGGGCCGGCGGGGCGTCGCCATTGCTACGGTCCGTCGGGCGGGTGACGGCTCCTATAGTGGTCCCTGATGAGCGAACTCCATGAACTCTCCGCACTCACCCTTCGGGATGCCCTGGCGCGCGGCGCCGCCGGCGCGCGGGAGGTCACCGAGCACTTCCTCCGGCGGATCGAGGACCTGGATCCCGGGCTGGACTCGTTCGTCACGGTCACGTACGACGACGCACTCCGGGCCGCCGACAACGCCGACCGTGTCCGTGCCTCCGGCGCCCCTCTCGGGCCACTGCACGGCATGCCCCTCGCGCACAAGGACCTCACCGACGTCGCCGGCGTGCGGACCACGCTGGGCACCGCGGCCCTCGACCACGCCGTCGCCGAGCGTGACGCACCGCTCGCCGCGGTGCTGCGCCGGGCCGGCGCCGTGAGCCTCGGCAAGACCCAGGTGCCCGAGTTCGGGCTGAGCTGCTACAGCGAGAACCGCATCGCCCCGCCGGCCCGCAATCCGCTCGACCGCCGCCTCAGCCCGGGCGGTTCCTCCGGCGGCAGCGCCGCAGCGGTGGCGGCGGGGATGATCCCGTTCGCGCCCGGGACCGACGGCGGCGGATCGATCCGCATCCCCGCGGCGGCCACCGGCCTGGTGGGTCTCAAGCCGAACCGCGGCCGCGTGCCGTCGGGATCGGGGCAGGCCGATCTCGGCCAGCTCGTCGTCGCCGGCCCCCTCGCACACTCCGCCGTGGACGCCGCACTGCTGCTCGACGCGCTGGTGCAGGAGCCGAGCTACCGGCCCACGAGCGCGGCCTCCCGCTACCCGGGGTCCTTCACGGACGCGGCGCTGCGTGCCGAGGGGCGCTTCCGCATCGGCGTCAGCACCGCCTCGCCCTTCGCCGGCGCCGTGGAGATCGCCCTCGACACCGCCGCCACGGACGCGTTCACCGCCGGCATCCAGACGCTGCAGCGCGCCGGCCACGACCTCGTCGACGCCGACCTGAGCTACGACCCCCGCTACCACGACGCCTTCCAGCTCGTCTGGACGGCAGGACTGGCCACGGCCCCCATCCCCGAGGACCGCGAGGACCGACTCACGGACATCACCCGGGTGCTGCGCCGACGGGCCCTCGGCCGCAGCGCGGCGGACCTCGCGGGCGCCGTCGACGTCCTGCGGCAGTTCGAGCACGACACCATCGAGCAGTACTCCCGCTACGACATGATCCTGACACCGGCGCTCGCCATGACGCCCCGGCCGGTCGGCTGGTACACCGACGCCGACGGCGACACCGACTACCTGCGGCAATGCCGGTACTCGCCCTACACCTCGATGGTGAACGTCTGCGGCCTACCCGCCGTGACCGTGCCCACACTGCGCCTGCCCGACGGCCTATCCATGAGCGTGCAACTCATCGGCCGGCCCGGGGAGGAGGCACAACTCCTCGCCGCGGCGACCCAGATCGAGGCATATCGGCCGTAGATCCGCGATTTTGCATCCCGCCGCGCCGAGCGGCACCATGGAGCAAATGAGTACAACGCAGCGCACCGCTGATATTGACGGGAAGACTTTCCTCGGCCACCCGCGCATGCTGGCGAACCTCTTCAGTGTCGAACTGTGGGAACGGTTCTCGTTCTACGGGATGCAGGCGCTGCTCCTCTACTACATGACGTACTCGCTCGCCGAGGGCGGGCTCGGCTTCGATCCGGGACTGGCGGCCGGGCTCGTCGGCGCGTACGGCGGCGGCGTCTACCTCTCGACGATCCTGGGCGCATGGCTCGCCGACCGCGTCCTCGGCTCCGAGCGGGTGCTGTTCTACTCCGCCATCGTCATCATGTGCGGGCATATCGCCCTCGCCCTGCTGCCCGGTGTGATGGGCCTCGCGGCAGGACTGGTGCTGGTGGGCGTTGGCTCGGGTGGGCTCAAGGCGAACGCGTCCTCGCTCGTGGGCACGCTCTACCGGTCCGGGGACGACCGGCGGGACGCCGGCTTCTCCATCTTCTACATGGGCATCAACATCGGCGCCCTTGTGGGCCCGCTGCTGACGAACCTGGCGTGGGACGCCTACGGCTTCCACGTGGGCTTCGGCCTGGCCGCGGTCGGCATGGCGGCAGGACTCATCCAGTACTCCCTCGCCCGCAAGAATCTGCCTGCGGCGGCGCACGAGGTCGAGAACCCGCTGCCCCGGACCGAGTACCGGCGCTGGATCGGCATCACCGCCGCGGCCGTCGCACTCCTCGGCGTCGCCCTGGTCACCGGCGTCCTCAACGCCGGCAACCTGGCGGACGTCATGGCGTACACCGCCATCGCAGCGACCATCGCCTACTTCGCGGTGATCCTCTCGAGCAGCAGGGTCTCCGGGGTCGAGCGGCGCCGTGTGTACTCCTTCATGCCCCTCTTCGTGGCCAGCGCCGCATTCTGGTCCCTGTTCCAGCAGCAGTTCACCGTCGTGGCCCTCTATTCGGAGAGCCGCCTGGACAGGAACCTGTTCGGATGGGAGATGCCTCCCGGGATGGTGCAGTCCATCAACCCCGTGTTCATCATCATCTTCGCCGGGGTCTTCGCGACCCTGTGGACGCGGCTCGGCAGCCGCCAGCCGTCCTCGCCCGTGAAGTTCTCCTTCGGCCTGATCGTCATGGGCGCCGCGTTCCTCGCCTTCATCCCGTTCGCGGGTGGCGGGCCCAACAGCACGCCGCTGATCGGCCTCGCCGCGATCCTGCTGCTGTTCACCTTCGCGGAGCTGTTCATCTCCCCGATCGGCCTGTCGGTGACCACCAAGCTGGCCCCCGAGGCGTTCCGGACCCAGATGCTCGCGCTGTTCTTCCTCTCCATCTCGCTCGGCACCACGATGTCCGGCCTGCTCGCCGGCCTGTACTCGGAGGAGACGGAGGTGCCGTACTTCGCGTTCAGCGGCATCACGGCGATCGTCCTGGGTGCGGCACTGCTCGCGGGTGCTCCCGCGATCCGGAAGGGCATGAGCGGCGTCCGGTAGCACCAGCCCGTACGCGACAGGACCCTCCCCGCACATCGGTCCGGCATCGGGAGGGTCCTGTTGCATGGGGGCCCCCGATCACCCAGACTTCTACCCACCGGTAACTTCCGTACCGGCAGTGCAGGATCCCTGCAGGTAAGCGTTGAGAGATCAAAGGAGATCGCGTGTCGAACCTCGCCAACAACCTCGTGGCCACAGCGACGAGGAGCCCCTCGGCGGTGGCCATCAAGCTCGACGACGTCGAGGTCACCTTCGGCGCCCTCGAGGTACTCAGCCAGAAGGTCGCCACGCTCCTCGCGGAGTACGGGGTGCAGCGCGGTGACCGCGTGGCCCTCATCATGCCGAATATTCCGCAGATGGCATTCGTGTATTACGGCGTCCTCCGGGCGGGGGCGGTCGTCGTCCCGCTGAATCCGCTCCTCAAGGGGCGCGAGGTGGCCTACCACCTCACCAACTCGGGGGCGAGGCTTTTGTTCGCCTGGGAGGGGATCATCGCGGAGGCGCAGGCCGGGGCCGAAGCCTCGGGTGCGGAGACGGGCGGCGAGGTCAAGGTGGTGACGGTCGACGGCGGCGCCTTCATGCAGCGTGTCTCCGCGGTCGAGCCCACACCGGGCGTCGTCGAACTCGACGGGGCGGACACCGCCGTCGTGCTGTACACCTCCGGGACCACCGGACGACCCAAGGGCGCCACGCTCTCCCACACCAACCTCTCCCGCAACACGGAGATCTCCCGCGACCTCATGGGGATCGCGGAGGGCGAGGTCCTCTTCGGGGGACTGCCGTTCTTCCACATCTTCGGGCAGACCTGCGCACTGAACGCGGCGGTGCTGACGGGCGCCACCGTGACCCTGCTGCCCCGCTTCGAGCCGGGCAAGGCCCTCGAGATCATCCAGCGGGACCGCGTGACGATCTTCGAGGGCGTCCCGACGATGTACGTCGCGATGCTCCGCCACCCGAGCGTCACCGGCACGGACCTCTCCTCGGTCCGCGTGGCCGTGTCCGGCGGCTCCGCCCTGCCGGTCGAGGTGCTGCACGAGTTCGAGCGCGTGTTCAAGGCGGACCTGCTGGAGGGCTACGGCCTGTCGGAGACCTCGCCGATCGTGAGCTTCAACCGCGTGGGGCGGCTGCGCAAGCCCGGCTCCATCGGCACCCCCGTGGACGGCGTCGAGGTTCGGATGCTCGATCCCCAGGGTGTCGAGGTGCCCCAGGGTGAGGTCGGAGAACTCGCCGTGCGCGGCCACTGCGTGATGAAGGGCTACTGGGAGAACGCGGAGGCGACCGAGGCCGCCATCCCCGACGGCTGGTTCCGTACCGGCGACCTCGCGCGCGTGGACGAGGACGGGTTGCTGTTCATCGTGGACCGCAAGAAGGACGTGATCCTCCGCGGCGGCTACAACGTGTACCCGCGGGAGGTCGAGGAGGTCCTGTACGAGCACCCCGCGGTCGCGGAAGCCGCGGTGATCGGCGTTCCGGACGACCTGCACGGCGAGGAGATCGTGGCGGTCATCGGTGTCCGGGCCGAGCAGGCACCGGCCGACGACGCCGCCCGGGAGACCCTCGCGGCGGAGATCACCGACTTCGTGAAGGAGCGCGTGGCCGCGTACAAGTACCCGCGCCGCGTGGTGCTCGTCGAGGCCCTGCCCAAGGGACCGACGGGGAAGATCCTCAAGCGCGAGATCACGCTCTAGTTCCGGAGCGCGCTGAAGACGCCGTAGACCTGGGCGGCGGCATCCTCCATCAGGGACCCCGCTCCCTCGATCAGTTCGTCGAGGGCCATCGGGCCGGTGGCGAGGGAGAACGCCGCCGCCAGCCCGGCGTCCTGCACCGTGGCGGCGGAGAGCTGGACGCGTCCGGCGATCGCGACGACGGCGCACGTCGCCGGGGCGGTCGCCACGACGGCGTGGATAACCTTCCCGCCGAGTGACTGGGAATCGAGGGAGCCCTCTCCGGTGAGCACGAGATCCGCTCCGGCGAGCGCGCCGGCGAGGCCGACGGCCTCGGCCACCAGGGCGGAGCCGGGGACGATCTCGGCGCCGAGGAACGGCACCAGCACGGCCGGGAGGCCGCCGGCCGCGCCCGCCCCCGGTACGTCGAGCATGTCGACGTCGGTCGCGTCGGCGACCACCCGCGCCAGATGGGCGAGGCCGGCGTCGAGGACGACGACGCCCTCCGGCGTCGCACCCTTCTGCGGCCCGAAGACCGCCGCGGCGCCGCGCGGTCCGCACAGCGGGTTGTCGACGTCGACCGCGATGCGCCAGCGGGCGGCGCGGGCGCGGGGATGGAGCTGCGTCGCGTCGATCGTCGCGAGGGCGCCCAGCGGGCCCCCACCCGGCGGGAGGGGGGCGCCGTCGGCGTCGAGGAACCGGGCCCCGAGGGCCGACAGGAGACCTGCGCCGCCGTCGGTCGTCGCCGAGCCGCCGATGCACAGCAGGATCTCCTCCGCCCCGTCGTCGAGGAGGCGGGTGGCGATCTCCCCGACCCCGTAGCTGGTGGCGGTGAGGGCGTCGAGGGGACGGTCGGCGACCAGCGGCAGGCCGTTGGCCTCCGCCGCCTCGAGGACTCCCCGGACCGGGGAGCCCTGCTGCGCGGAGACGCCGTACCGTGCCGTCCGCGCCCGGCCGGCCGCGTCGTGGCAGGGCGCGGTCCGCGCCTCGACGTGCCAGGCCGCGAGGAGGGCGTCGAGCGTCCCCTCGCCGCCGTCGGCGAGGGGGGCCAGGACGATGTCGGGCGCCGGGTGGCCGAGGCGGCCGGCCGCGGCCGTGATGCCGGCGGACATGGCAAAGGCAGCCTCTCGCGCGGAGAGGCTGCCCTTGAGGGAGTCGGGGGCGAGGACGATCCTGAGCGGGCGCTGCTGCACGGGCGTGATCACGTGTCCACCCTAGCGGCGGCTGCGGCCCTCCGGAGAGGGGTCCCGCTGCTCAGGCGCCGGTCCCGCCGTCGTTGTGAGCCTCGAAGCCGGGGGCCACCTCGTCCTCGGTGGCAGGTCCGCCGTAACCGCCGGCGTCCTGGTCCTCGGGCGCACCGGCCTGGTCGGCGCCCTGCTCCTCGGCGTCGGAGTTCGGGGTGTCGCTGGAATTCTCACTCATGGTGCTGCCTTCCGTGGTGCGTCTGCTCCCTGGCTGGGCGCTGATACTCAGCTTACTGATGATCGGGTCCCCGGCAACCCGAAGGCGCCCCCGCGGAACTCCGGCGTAACCCGCGGTGCGCTGGTGTAATCGGCCGTGTTCTTTGGCATGCTGGGGCCATGGCTAACCGAGCGGGCACAGTGGCCCTCCCCAGCGACCTCGTCGACGTGACCAAACTCCTCGACGCGTACTTCGACGTCGACCCCGACCTCTCCGATCCCGGCCAGCGCGTGGCCTTCGGGACGTCGGGCCACCGGGGCTCGTCCCTGAAGTCTTCCTTCAACGAGGGGCACATCGCGGCGATCACGCAGGCGATCGTCGAGTACCGCGCGGGCCAGGGCATCACGGGCCCCCTGTTCATGGGCAAGGACACCCACGCGCTGTCCGAGCCGGCACAGAACACCGCACTGGAGGTCCTCGCGGCCAACCGGGTGACCGTCCTGGTCGATGCCCGCGGCGCCTACACCCCCACCCCCGCGGTGTCCCACGCGATCCTCACCCACAACGCGACGCGCACCGAGCAGGCCGACGGCATCGTCATCACGCCGTCGCACAACCCTCCGGGCGACGGCGGCTTCAAGTACAACCCCCCGCACGGCGGCCCGGCCGACTCGGACGCCACGAACTGGATCGCGGACCGGGCCAACGCCCTGCTCGAGGACGGACTGCGCGGGGTGCAGCGCATGCCGATCGCCCAGGCCCGCACGGCGGACGGGATCGGCACCTACGACTTCCTGCAGCACTACGTGGACGACCTGCCGTCGGTGCTGAACCTCGACGCCATCCGGTCGGCCGACGTGCACATCGGCGCCGACCCCATGGGCGGCGCCTCCGTGGACTACTGGGGTGCGATCGGGGAGCGCCACAACCTGAACCTGACGGTCGTGAACCCGACGGTCGACCCTCAGTGGGCGTTCATGACGCTGGACTGGGACGAGAAGATCCGGATGGACTGCTCTTCCCCGTCCGCGATGGCCTCCCTCATCAAGCGGGCCTCGGAGTTCGACATCGCCACGGGCAATGACGCCGACGCGGACCGCCACGGGATCGTCACCCCCGACGGCGGCCTCATGAACCCCAACCACTACCTCGCCGTCGCCATCCAGTACCTCTACGCCAACCGCCCCGACTGGCGCGCGGACGCCGTGATCGGCAAGACCCTCGTCTCGTCGTCGATCATCGACCGCGTCGCGGCGGACCTCGGGCGCGTGCTCCACGAGGTCCCCGTGGGCTTCAAGTGGTTCGTCCCCGGCCTGCTGAGCGGCGACCTCGCGTTCGGCGGCGAGGAGTCCGCCGGCGCGTCCTTCCTTCGCCTCGACGGCACGCCGTGGAGCACCGACAAGGACGGCCTCCTCCTGGCCCTCCTCGCCTCGGAGATCACCGCCGTGACCGGCAGGACGCCGTCCCAGCACTACGCCGGGCTGACGGACCGCTTCGGCGCACCCGTGTATGCGCGGATCGACGCCGCAGCCACGCGCGAGCAGAAGGCGGCGCTGGGCAAGCTCTCGCCGTCGGACGTCACCGCGACCACGCTCGCCGGCGAGGAGATCACCGCCCGCCTGACGGAGGCGCCCGGCAACGGCGCGTCCATCGGTGGGCTGAAGGTCACCACCGAGAACGCATGGTTCGCGGCACGGCCGTCGGGCACCGAGGACGTCTACAAGATCTACGCCGAGTCCTTCAGGGGCGAGGAGCACCTGCAGCAGGTGCAGGCCGAGGCGAAGGCCCTGGTAGACGGCGTCATCAGCTGAACCGTCCCGTCCAGCTGCCTCCGGATGCCTAGAGCAGCAGGCTCAGCAGTTTCCGCTTGATCGGCCCGAAGGGTGGGTACGCGAGGCGCAGCGTATCCACCCCGGTGGGCTTGGAGAACACGGGCTGCAGGTGGCTGAAGGTCCGGAACGACTGCTGCCCGTGGTAGCTGCCCGTCCCGCTCGCACCGACGCCGCCGAAGGGCAGGCCGGGGACCGCGAGCTGGATGGTGCAGACGTTGTGGGCGATCCCGCCCGCGTGGACGCGCTCCGTGAACGCGCTCAGGTGCTCGTCGCGGTCGCTGAACAGGTAGGCGGCGAGCGGGTGGGGGCGGGCTCCGATGAAGCGGATCGCCTCGTCCAGGTCCTCGACCTCGAGGATGGGCAGCAGCGGCCCGAAGATCTCCTCCTGCATGAGGGCGGACGAGGGGTCGACGTCGCGCAGGATGGTCGGCTCGATGTACCGCTCCGCACGCTCGTGCCGTCCGCCCGAGACCACCGTGCCGTCCGCCAGCAGGCCCACGAGGCGGTCGAAGTGGTGCTCGTTGATGATCCGCCCGTAGTCCCCGGACGTCCGCGGGTCGCTGCCGTAGAAGTCCCGGACGGTGGCCGCCAGCGCTGCGGCCAGCTCCGGCGCGGCCGCCGGCGTCGTGAGGATGTAATCGGGGGCCACGCACGTCTGCGCGGCGTTCATGAACTTGCCGAGCACGATCCGGCGCGCCGCGGCGCGGAGATCACCGCCCAGGACGACGGCGGGCGACTTCCCGCCCAGTTCCAGCGTGACAGGCGTCAGGTGCTCGGCCGCGGCCTTCAGGACGATCCTCCCGACGCGCTCACCCCCGGTGTAGAAGATGTGGTCGAACGGCTGGGCGAGCAACGCGGTGCTGGCATCGGCGTCACCCTCGAGGACGGCCACCGCCCCCTGGTCCAGGTACTGCGGTACGAGCACGGCGAGCAGGCGGGACGTCGCGGCGGCGAGCTCGCTGGGTTTGATGACGGCGGTGTTGCCCGCGGCGAGCGCCCCGACGAGGGGCGCCAGCACGAGCTGCAGCGGGTAGTTCCAGGGCCCGATGATCAGGACGACGCCGAGGGGACGCGCCTGCGTCCAGGCCCGCGCCGGGAGCAGTCCCGTGGGCACGCCGACCTTCTCGGGCGCCATCCAGCGGTCCAGGTGCTTCAGGGCGAAGTCGATCTCGGCCCGCACGGAGGCGATCTCGGAGAGGAACGCCTCCGTGCGGCTCTTGGCGAGGTCCTGCTCGAGCGCCGTCGTGAGCTCGTCCGCCCGCTCGGAGAGCAGCCGGCGCAGGGCACGCAGCTGTCCGCGGCGCCAGGCCGCGGGACGGGTGACGCCCGTGTCGAAGTACCGTCGCCGGCCGGCCAGCAGTTCCGCGGCGTCCGTCGCCCGCATCTCGGCGCTCATCGGGCGCCCGCCTGATCGGGGGTGCTGCCCGGGCGCCCGGTGAAACGGTCCATGGAGCCGTACACCCCGAAGATCCGCCCAGCGACGACGTCCCAGACCGGCTGGGGCAGGAGGTTGCGGAGGGTGCTGCCGAACTGCACCGTCCAGGGCAGCTGCACGCGGGCCCGGCCCGCCAGCGTGGCGCGCCAGGCCTTGTCGACGACGTACTCCGGTTCCATCAGGGGTGTCAGAAGCGGGCCGCGGGCGCCCTCGAACATACCGGTGCTGATGTAGCTCGGGATGAGGGTGGTGACGGCGATGGGGTGGCCCACGGACGCCAGTTCGAGGCGCAGCGAATCGCTCCAGCCGATGACCGCCCACTTCGAGGCGGCGTAGACGCTCATGCGGGGCACGGCGAGCGTGCCCGAGGCGGAGGCGACGTTGAGGATGCGCGCGGGCGTGCCGCGCTCCATCATCGCGGGCAGGAAGGCGCGCGTCACATGCATGGGTCCGCCGGTGTTGATGCTCAGCGTGAGGTCGATGTCCGCGTGGTGGTCGTGCTCCCAGAAGTACTTCCCGCGCACGATCCCGGCGTTGTTCACCAGCATGTCCGGCACGCCGACCTCGTCGAGGACGGCGCCGGCCGCCCCCTGGATGGACTCCACGGAGGCCACGTCGACCACGTAGCTGTGCACGGAGGCGGCGCTCGAGGCGAGGCCTGCGACGACGTCCTCGAGGGCGCGCCCGTCCACGTCCCACAGCACGACCGCAGCCGCGCCTTCCTTCACCGCGCGTTCGGCGTACAACCTGCCCATGCCCATGGCGGCGCCCGTGACCAGGACGGTGCGCCCTCGAACCGTGAATCCCATCGTGTCCCTCTTCCTTCGGAACAAGCAACGTAACATCGAAGGCCGTGTGCTCCCGGTAGGCTTTCCCGGAACCCCCGCCCCCTTCGGAAGGCATACCCATGAGCGCACGAGGCATCGGCTGGACCGTCCACGGTGACGGGAAGAACGTCCGGCCTGGCGGTTTCGTCGCCCCGGAGGAGCGCCTGACCTGGCCCAGGACCATCGGCATCGGCGCCCAGCACGTCGTCGCGATGTTCGGTGCGACCTTCCTCGTCCCGCTGATCACCGGCTTCCCGCCCTCGACCACCCTGCTCTTCTCCGGGATCGGGACCATCCTGTTCCTGATGGTCACCGCCGGGCGCGTGCCCAGCTACCTCGGGTCGAGCTTCGCCTTCATCGCCCCGATCGCGGCGGCGCAGTCCCAGCACGGGGCGGCCGGCGCGCTCGGCGGCATCATCATGGCCGGGGCGGCCCTCGCGCTCATCGGGTTCATCGTCCATCGGGCGGGCACCCGGTGGATCCAGCTCGCCATGCCGCCCGTCGTCACGGGTGCCATCGTGGCGCTGATCGGCCTCAACCTCGCGCCGACCGCCAAGGCGAGCTTCGAGCAGGCCCCCCTGACCGGGCTGGTCACCGTCGTCTCGATCCTGCTCGTCACGGTGCTGTTCAGGGGCATTCTCGGACGCCTGTCGATCCTCGTCGGAGTCCTCGCCGGGTACGCCGTCGCGATGGTCCGCGGCGAGGTGGACTTCGCCGCGATCGGCAGCGCCGCGTGGATCGGCCTCCCGGAGTTCGACGCACCGGAGTTCCACCTCTCCGTCGTCGGGCTCTTCATCCCCGTGGTCCTCGTGCTCGTCGCCGAGAACATCGGCCATGTGAAGTCGGTGGCCGCGATGACCGGCCGGGACCTCGACCCGTACACCGGACGCGCCCTCATGGCTGACGGCCTCGCGACCATGATCGCCGGGTCCGGCGGCGGATCGGGGACCACCACCTACGCCGAGAACATCGGCGTGATGGCGGCGTCCCGCGTCTACTCGACCGCCGCGTACTGGGTGGCCGGTATCGTCGCGATCCTCCTGAGCCTCTTCCCGAAGTTCGGCGCCCTCATCGCGACCGTCCCCGCCGGGGTGCTGGGCGGCGCGGGTGTGGTCCTCTACGGGATGATCGGGATCCTCGGGGTGCGCATCTGGGTGCAGAACCAGGTCAACTTCTCCAACCCCATCAACCTGTCGACGGCGGGCGTGGCACTGGTCATCGGCATCGCGGACTTCACCTGGGTGATCGGTGATCTGACCTTCGCGGGGATCGCCCTCGGCACGGCTGCCGCGCTCATCATCTTCCACGGCATGACGGCGATCGCGCGGGCGCGCGGCAGCGAGCACGTCCTCGGGGCGGAGGAGCTCGCATCGAGCGACCTCGGCACGAGGCCCTCCTCGCTGGGCTGACCCGTGCCTGCTGCGATGATGGGATCCATGTGTCCTCCCGCGGCCGCGTCGCCTCCCTCCGCCGTGCCCGGCGTCCGATGAACAATCCGCGTGAGGTATGGGCCTCCCCGGGGTGGCGGCAGCAGGCGGAGCAGTGGATCGACCTGGCCCTGGAATCGTTCGGGGTGTCCCGGACGGGGCCGACCGACCAGCCGCGGATCCGCTTCTGGTCGACACAGCTCACCGTGCCCACGGACCACGGCACGCTCTGGTTCAAGGAGAACAACCTCGGGCAGCTCGCCGAGGCCTCGATCGTCTCCCTGCTCGGTGAAGTGGCGCCCGAGCATGTCGCGGCCCCACTCGCGATCGAACCCTCACGCGGGTGGATGCTGACGGCGGACCATGGCGCGACGCTCGACAGCCTGGGGTCGGACGACCCCGCGGTCTGGGCGCGTATCGCCGCGGACTTCGCCGACCTGCAGCGGCTCGCCGCCCCGCACGGTGAGAGGCTCGCCCAGGCCGGCCTCGTGACCATGAACCCGGAGGTCGCGGCGAATTTCGTCGAGAACCAGCTGCTCCTGCACACGGGGCTGCCTGCCGGACACCCGCTGTACCTGTCGGCGGAGGAGGCCGACGACGTCGTGCGCCGCCTGCCGGCCGTGCACCGCGCCGTCGATGCGCTGCGGGCCGTCCCGGTGCCGCTGTCCCTCGACCACAACGATCTGCACGCGCGGAACTGCTTCCTGCCCGGGACGAACGCCGATCCGCTGCGGTTCTTCGACTTCGCGGACGCCTACTGGGCGCATCCGTTCAGTGCCCTGCTCGTACCCGTGACGCAGATGCGGGAGCAGTGGAACACGACGCCGGAGGACCCACGGATCCAGGCGGTCATCGCGGCCTACCTCGAGCGCTGGACGGACTACGCGCCGCTGCCCGACCTGCTGGCCGCCGTCGAACCCGCCCTCGCGCTGGCCGGCGTGCATCGGTACGGCTCGTGGCTGCGCCTGCTGGTCTACGCCGACGACGACTCGATGCGCGCGTACGCCCCCGCCGCGCTGCACTACCTGAGGACGCTGACGGACCCGGTCCTGACGGCATAGCCCGGTACCCGGGACGCCGACGGCGCCGTTGTCCCGCTCAGGGCGACGGGCGCCCCTGCGGCCAGACGTCCCGCTCCCCCATGCATTCCGCGAGGACGTCCGCCGCGTCGGACACGATCCCGTGGACACCGAGGTCCAGCAGCCGGTCCATCCCCGCCCGCTCGTTGACCGTCCAGACATGCACCTGCAGGCCGGCGTCCTCGCAGCGCCGGACGAACCTCGGGGTCACGACCCGGATGCCCCGGTACGTCTCGGGCACCTGCAGCGCGTGGACGCGGGCGGTCCGGGCCATCGCCCCGGCCAGCCCCAGCGGCGCGGCGATCTTCAGGAGGGCGTTGACCGCCATGCCCGCGGACGACGCCGTCGGCCGGTCGAGCAGGCGCAGGACCGCCCGCCTCCGCCGGTCCGAGAAGGACGCGACGAGCACGCGGTCGTGGGCGCCGTGCCTGTTGATGAGCTCGGCGAAGGGCCGCACGCACGCATCGCTCTTGACGTCGATGTTGAGCCGCATCCCGGGCCAGCGGAGCAGGACGGCCTCGAGCGTCGGGATCCCCCCGCCCCCGCCGACCGACAGCCCGTCCAGTTCCTGCGCGGTCCGCGCCCCGATCGGGCCCCGGTCACCGGTGACGCGATCGAGGACCTCGTCGTGGAAGACCATGACGACGCCGTCGCTCGAGGCCTGGACGTCGATCTCCAGGTACCGGAAACCGAGGTCCACGGCCCGCTCGAAGGCGGCCAGCGTGTTCTCCCCGCCTTCGGGCGCGAAGCCGCGGTGGGACAGCGCGATCGGTCGCGGCCGGGGCGGCGTCCCGGCCGCGTTGTCGAGGTAGGGGTAGCGGCCCGGGTCAGGCCGTGCGGAGCGCCGCAAGCCGTTGCTCCAGGATCTGCGCCACGCCGTCCTCCTCGAAGGCGGGGGCCACCAGGTTCGCGGCGGCGAGCGCGTCGGGGTGACCGGAGGCCATCGCGTACCCGTGGCCCGCCCAGTCGAGCATCTGGACGTCGTTGGGCATGTCCCCGAAGGCGACGACATCGGCGGCCTCGATGCCGCGCGCCGCCGCGTACCGGGCGAGGGTGACGGACTTGTTCATCTCCGGCACGGCCATCTCGAGGAGTGCCATCGAGGGTGCGGAGTGCGTCGTGGAGACCAGGTGCGCGACGGCGGGACGGACCGCGGCCAGGAAGTCGTCGGGCGAGACGGCCCGCTCCCGCGCCATGAACTTCACGATCTCCTCACCGGGCAGGGACTCCTCGAAGGCCTGGGCCGTGAGGCCCCCGAGCAGTTCTGCCGTGGCGGCGTCGGCGAAACCGGACTCGACCTTGAACCCCGACACGGTCTCGGCAGCGAAGGTCGCCGCGGGGAAGAGCCGACGGATGATGTCGCGCGCGGCGTAGATGTTCTCGGGCGCGAGGAGCTTCGCGTCGAGGACGCGCTCGGACGCGAGGTCGTACGTGAGGGCGCCGTTGGAGCAGATGACCGTCCCCGTGTGCCCGAGCTGGTCCCGGAGGGGGTGGAGCCAGCGGGGCGGACGGCCGGTGACGAAGACGACGTCCACTCCGGCGTCCACGCAGGCCCGGAACGCGCGGATGGTCCGGTCGCTCATCCTGCCGTCGTGTCCGACGACGGTGCCGTCCATGTCGCTCGCCACGAGGCGCATCGTCCACTCCTTCGGATCGGGGACCTCAACCTTACCCGCGGGCCGGCTGCCCGCAGGACGTGTCGGCAGGGCCGCTACTGCTCGTAGGTGCCGGTCAGGCGGGCACGGCCGAGGGTATGGGAGAACAGGGCGAAGCCGAGGTAGGCGGGGCTGGCGTCGGCCGGGATGTCCAGCGATTCGACGTCCACGGCGTGGACCACCACGTGGTAGTGGTGCGGCCCGTGCCCCTCGGGCGGAGCTGCGCCCACGAACCCGGGGAAACCGCCGTCGTTCCGCAACTGCACGGCACCCTCGGGGAGCAGGCCGGAGCCCTCCGTTCCCGCACCGGCGGGCAGCCACGTCGTCGTGACCGGCAGGTTCGCCACCGCCCAGTGCCAGAAGCCGCTCGCGGTCGGCGCGTCCGGGTCGTAGACGGTCACCGCGAAGCTGCGGGTGCCCTCGGGGAAGCCGCTCCAGGCGAGCTGCGGCGACTCGTCCTTGCCGCCCGCCCCCATCTTCCCGGAGGCCTGCGCGGGGTCGAGGGGCGCGTGGTCGGTCACGGTGTCGCTGGTGAGGTCGAACTCGGGGACCTGCGGAAGGTCTGCGTACGGGTCGCGGGTCATCATGTGCTCCTCTGGTCGTCGGTCGGGGCACTCACGCGCCGGGGGCCATCTCGTCCCGCGTGGGCGGGTTCGCTCCCGCGCGGGAGACCGTGATGGCCGCAGCACGGGCAGCGTACTGCAGCATCCCGGTCAGCTGGTCGACGGTGATTCGGTGCAGCTCGTCGCGGTGATGGGCGCCGTCGAGCCCGGCGTCCACGAGCGAGCCGACGAGGGCCGCCATGAAGGAGTCCCCGGCGCCGACGGTGTCCACCACGGAGGTGGGGGGCGCAGGGACCGCCGCTTCCCCGGCACGGCAGACGGCCCACGGCCCTGTCGACCCGCGCGTCACGACGACGACCGCGGGACCGGCGTCCAGCCAGGCGCGCGCCGACTCCTCGGGCGTGCGGTCCGGGTACAGCCACTCGAGGTCCTCGTCGGAGGCCTTGACGACGTCGGCGAGGGCCACGAACTTCTCGGCCTGCCGCCGGGCGAACACCGCGTCCCGGATGATCGTCGGCCGGCAGTTGGGATCGTAGGTGACCGTCACGAGCGGATGGGCGCGGGCCACCAGGCCCAGGACGTCGTCGGCCCCCGGCGTCAGCATGGTGGCGATGGACCCGGTGTGCAGCAGGGTGGACCCGTCGAGGAGCGTGTCCTTCTTCCCTGCCAGTCCCGGGAGGTCCCAGACCAGCTGGAACGCGTAGGACGCACCTCCCGCCGGGTCGAGGCGCGCGGTTGCGACGCTCGTCGGCTCGGCGTCCGGGCGGACGGGGAACGGCACGGCGTTGTCGCGGAGGTGCTGCTGGATCATCCGCCCGTAGTCGTCGTCGCCGTAGCGGCCGACGAACTGGGCGGGGTGGCCGAGGCGCGCGAGGCCCACCGCCACGTTCATGGGACTGCCTCCCACGTGAGCGCGCATGGGCGCGGTGTCGCTGACGACTTCGTCGATGAGGGTTTCCCCGATCACGGTGAGCACCCGTTCAACGTACCAGCCGCGGTCGCTGCGGTCCCGGTATGCCTCCCGGCGGCCTACCTCGGGCGCCGGTGGAGGATCGACGGCCGCGGTGGTATCGGCCGGCCGCGGAACCGCCGCACGCTGTAGATGATCAGGGCGAGAGCGATCATCGACGAGACGATCAGGCTGACACCCGTGCCGGTGCCGCCGAAGAGCCACCACTTGTCCGCGAGGAACCACCAGCCGGGTGTGGTGGGTTCGATGATCCACACCACGCCGAGGGTCATGATCACGAACGAGCTCATGCAGCTCGCCGTGATGCGGGGGATCGTCTTCACCCCGAGGGCGGCGGCATGGAACGCGTTCTCCTTGAGGGGCTTCAGGTAGTACCGCGCCCAGTGGTAATGCCGTGACAGCACGGCGAGGCCCGCGGCGAGCATCAGGAGCCCGGGGCCCGGCAGCACGAGGGCAGCGAGCCCGAGCACCACGAGGGTCCACCCGATCACCTCAGCGGCGGTACGGTGAACCCACCCCGGGAACCGCTTGTCTGCCATGTTCACAGGATGCCACAGGCTCCCGAGTGCGCACGACGCCCGGGAGGTGAACGTTGGGGACCGGAACAAAATCCCGGATACATGTGTTTGCATGGACAATCCGGTGCAGGGAAGGCCGGTCCGAACCCAGGAGGACAGCGTGACCGCTCGAACCGAAGGTCTTCACCACGTCACCGCGATTGCGGGCGACCCGCAGAAGAACATCGACTTCTACATCAGGGGCCTGGGACTGCGCCTGGTCAAGAAGACCGTCAACTTCGACGATCCCGGGACGTACCACCTCTACTACGGCGACGAGGCCGGCCGGCCCGGCTCCCTCCTGACCTTCTTCCCGTGGCAGGGCATCCGCAGTGGCCGCGTGGGCAGCGGGCAGTCGACCACCACGGCGTTCTCGGTACCGCAGGGAACGCTCGGCTGGTGGCAGGAGCACTTCAAGGCGATCGGCGTCGAGTCGACCATCGCGCGTGCCTCGTCCGAGGAGGAGCGGCTCTCCCTCCGCGACCCCGACGGGCTGCAGATCGACCTCGTGGCCTCCTCCCTGTCCGACCCCCGCGACCCGTGGGACTCCGCCTCCGTCCCGGCCGAGTACGCCGTCCGCGGCCAGCACTCCTCGGTGCTCACGGTCCAGGACCCGACCCGCACGCTCGAGACGTTCACTCATGACCTCGGCATGACGGTCCTCGCCGAGAAGGACGGCCGCTACCGCCTCAGCACGCACGCCGGGGAGCCGGGCACCGTCGTCGACGTCGTCACCGACCCCCGCGGCGAGCGCGGCCTCGTGGCCGGCGGGACGGTGCACCACATCGCCTTCCGCGTGCCCGACCAGCAGACCCAGGAGGTGTGGCGCCAGGAACTCGCCGAGCGCGGCTACGGCGTCACGGCCATCCTCGATCGCCAGTACTTCACCTCGATTTACTTCCGCGAGCCCGGGGGGACCCTGCTGGAGATCGCGACGGACACACCGGGTTTCGACATCGACGAGCCCCTGCTCGAACTCGGTCGCTCGCTCAAACTGCCGCCGTGGCTCGAGCCGAACCGCGAGGCCATCTCCCACGCGGTCGCGACCATCGACCTGCCCGAGGAGAACAACCCCGCTGTACAGGCCTTCTTCAAGAAGGCGGGATCATGACCGGCCCGCAGGCATGGCCGCACCTGTTCGAGGCGGGAGCGGCGGGTACCCCGGTGCTCCTGCTCCTGCACGGCACGGGCGGCACCGAACAGGACCTCCTGCCGCTGGCGGACCGCCTGGCACCCGGCGCCGGCTACCTCGCCCCGCGGGGCCCGGTGCAGGAGCACGGCCTGAACCGGTGGTTCCGCAGGTTCGGCGAGGGCGTGTTCGACGTCGACGACGTCGTCCGCCGCGCGGGTGAGCTCGCTGCGTTCCTCCGCTGGGCGCGGGACCACTACGGCATCGCCGACCGACCGCTCGTCGCCGTCGGCTTCTCGAACGGGGCAAACATCGCCCTCGCCACCGCGCTGCTCCACCCGGACGCCGTCCTCCGCGCCGTCGCGTTCTCGGGCATGTACCCGCTCGAGGGGCGCACCATCGACGCGGACCTGACCGGGACGTCCGTCGCCCTGTTCAACGGGACGTCCGACGCCATGGCCCCGATCGACAGCGTGACCCGCCTCGGGTCGATCCTCGAGAGCCGCGGCGCCGAAGTACACCGGAACGTCCGCGAGGGCGGTCACGGCATCCACCCCACCGAGGTCGACGGCGCAGCCGCCTGGATCGCCTCGCTCACCCGGAAGGTTCCCCATGACTGAGACGCACACCGAGCAGACCGGCCTCGCCGCGAAGGCGACAGCCCTTGCGCACCTGCACACCGCCCCCGAGATCCTGCAGGTCGTCAACGTCTGGGACGTCATCAGCGCGAAGACCATTGCAGACCTCCCCGGCACCAGGGCGCTCGCCACGGCGAGCCACTCGATCGCCGCATCCCTCGGCTACGACGACGGCGAGAACATCCCGGTGGAGGAGATGATCGCGGCCGTCGGGCGGATCGCCGCGGCCACCACGCTTCCCGTGTCCGCCGACCTCGAATCCGGCTACGGTGACCCCGGCGAGACCGTGCGGCGGGCGATCGGCGTCGGCATCGTGGGCGCCAACATCGAGGACCAGATGCGCCCGCTGGCCGACGCCGTCGCGCAGATGGAGGCGGTCGTAAAGGCCGGCCGGGCCGAGGGCATCGACTTCGTGCTGAACGCCCGCACGGACGCCTTCGTGAAGGCGGGCGACCGAGACCCTGCGGACGTCCTGGCCGACGCCGTCGAGCGCGGCAGGGCGTTCCTCGCCGTCGGTGCGACGAACGTGTTCGTCCCCGGCCTGCTCGACGAGCACGCCGTGGCCACCCTCGTGGAGGCCTTCGGCCCGCAGCGGCTCAGCGTGATCAACGTGCCGGGCAGCCTGACGCCCGCGCACCTGCAGGAACTCGGCGTCGCGCGGATCTCCTACGGTCCGTGGACGCAGCGCGTCGCCCTGACGGCGCTGGCGGACTCCGCGCGCGAGCTGCTCGCCGGCGGCGCGCTGCCCGAGGGGACGCTTCCCCTGAACTAGGCGCTTCCCGTGGACGGGGAGTCCGGCCCCGGTCGGCCCTGCGCGGACCGGCCGGGGCCGGTCGCCTCGGCGAGGCGGTCGAGGACGGCCTCCCAGGCCTCGGATCCCGGGGTGATGACGGCGAAGTGGTCGCCCGGGACGGTGACCAGCTCTGCTGTTGCGCCCGCCGCCGTGGCCGCGGCCACGTAGGCCTCCGACTGGCTCGGCGGCACCGTGGTGTCCTCCGTGCCGTGCACCGCGTACACGGGGACGGCGAGCGGGATGGCGGTCATCGGGTCCGCGAGTTCGTAGCGTTCCGGGTCTCCGGGCGCTCCCAGCAGGTTCTCCACGGCGTTGTCGCTCAGTCCGAGCGTCCGGGCCTGCGCGAGGTCCAGCACACCGGCCTGGCTGACGACGGCGGCGAGCGGCACCACCGGCGTGCCGGCACCCGGGGCGCCCGGAGGGAGCGAGGAACGCCCTGCCGCCCAGACGGCGAGGTGGCCGCCCGCGGAATGGCCGAGCGCCGCCGTCGGGCCCAGGTCCAGGCCGTGCTCCCCGGCCGCGACGGCCAGGTGGTCGATGCCGGCGGCGACGTCGTCGAAGGTGGCGGGCCAGCCCCCGCCGTTCCCGGCGCGCCGGTACTCCAGGTTCCAGCACGCGTAGCCGCGGGGGGCGAGGTCCCGCGCAAGGGGAATGCCCAGTTCCGCGCCGTAGGTGGAACGCCAGTACCCGCCGTGGATGATCACGACGACGCCGCGCACCGCCGTCCCCGGGCCGGGCAGGTAGAGGTCCGCATACTGGCTGGGATCGTCGCCGTACCGGTACCGCTGGGGCGCCACGACGCCGGGCCCGGTCTCCCGCCGCACGCCGCAGGCGGTGAGGACGGCGGCCCCGGCGGCGGCGAGCAGGGCCAGGACGGAGCGGCGGGCCGGCGGACGGACGGTGTTCTCGCGATGCACAGGGGAAGCGTAACGGTCACCGCGGTTGGCTACGATGAAGACTCTCCTCGGAAAGGCTGGATGCATGGGCGCGTGGGATGATCTCGACGAGCAGCTGCGCCCTGCCGTGGAGGCGCATACGCGGGAGTTCGCACGGGTCCGGCCGGCCCTGGACCGCGTCACCGAGGCTATGCGGTCCAGCATCGCGGCGATCTTCGAGGGCTCGGACATCAGCCCCCTATTCGTCACGGCACGCACCAAGACGGTCGAGTCCTTCCGCGACAAGGCCTCGCGCACGCTGCCGGCCGTGAACCCCGCGGACCCGCCCGCCCTCGTCTTCCCGGACCCGATGCGGAATCTCACGGATCTCGTGGGGGTCCGGATCATCACCACCCTGCCCCACGAGGTGGACCTCGCGGCGAACCTCCTCAAGCGGCAGCGCTCCGAGTTCGACTGCCGGGGAGACCGGGAGAAGGACATCGGGTCCATTGAGTCCGGTACCTACGGCTACTCGAGCCGCCACCTCATCATGCGCACCATCCACAACGACGTGGTGCGCAGTTTCCAGCAGGCCGTGGACCCCGAGACGAAGGCCGCAGGGAGCTACCTCTTCGAGGTGCAGGTGCGCACCGTGCTGGCGCACGCGTGGTCGGAGATCGAGCACGACATCCGCTTCAAGGCGTCCAACCCGAAGGCGTGGAGCCCCTACTTCGACCGCCAGTTCACCGGGACGGCGGCCATGCTGGAGACCGTGGAGTCCGCCTTCGCGGAACTGCACGAGCGGTACGAGACGGTCACGGGATTCTGGGACGAGGACGGTGAGGGCAGCGCCCCGCTGACGCCCAACCGCATCCGCGACGTCTGGCAGACGCTGCTGCCCCACGTGGACCGGAAGTCGGACGACAACTGGGGGTGGGCGGCCGAACTCCTCGCCGCACACGGGCGGAAGACCACGCTGGAACTCGTGGACCTGCTGCAGGCGGACACCATCACCACGGTGCGCAAGGCCCTCGACCACCGGTACTCCCCCGGCCCGGATCGGCTCCTCGACGACATGCTGCTGTGGCACTACGGCGAGCGCCACATCGACCTCACTGCCGAGGCGCCGGATGCCGAGAGCACGTCCCGCCGGGACAGCCTGCAGCGCCGGCACCGCCAGATGGAGATCTACCGGGCGCAGCACCCCGGCGCCTGAGCGCCACCCGCGCCCCACCCGTTCCGGTCCATCGCGTCCCGGCGGGGCGCACGGTCAGGCGCCCCGGTACTTCCCGGCCCGGCGCTCCAGTCGGTCCCCGGTCGGCAGGCCCTTCACCCGCCCCAGCTCGTACTCGATGGCCGAGGCCATCCGCTCGCAGAACGCCCGCCCCTCCTCGGCGGCATCGGGCCGTTCGTCCACCACGTGGTCGACGACGCCCCGCTCCACCAGCGCGGCGACCTTCACGCCCTGCGCCTCCGCCATCTCCGGGGCCCTGTCCACGGTGCGGTGCACGATCGCGCTGGCGCCCTCGGGCGGGAGCGGGGAGAGCCAGGCGTGCTCGGCGGCGATCGTGCTGTCCGCCGGTAGCAGGGCGAGCGCGCCGCCTCCGGCCCCCTGGCCCAGCAACACCGAGACGGACGGGGAGGCCAGCCCGATGAGGTCGTGCAGGGACCGGGCGATCTCCCCGGCGAGGCCGCCCTCCTCGGCTTCCCTGGACAGGTCGGCGCCGGCGGTGTCGATGACGGTCAGCAATGGGAGCCCCAGTTCCTCGGCGAGCTTCATGCCGCGCCGCGCCTCCCGGAGCGATGCGGGCCCCATCACGGAGTCCTCGGGGCGCCGCGGCCGCTGGTGGCCCAGCACGACGCACGGCTGCTCCCCGAAGCGGGCCAGGGCGAGCAGCAGCCCGGGGTCCTTCTCGCCCTGCCCGGTCCCGTTGAGCGGCAGGACGTCGCGGGCTCCCGCGGCGAGCAGGCGCCGGAGGTCGGGGCGCCGCCGGTTGCGCGAGATGAGGATGGACGTCCAGGCGTCGCCGTCCCCCGGGGCGACCGTGGCGGTCGGGGGCGGTGGGGGGAGGTTGACCGGGTCCGCGAGCAGCACGGACAGCGCCGTGTCCACGATCGCGGCGAGCTGCCCGGGAGGAACGACGGCGTCGATGAGTCCCTTGTCGAACAGGTTCTCGGCCGTCTGGACACCGGCCGGGAAGGGTTCCCCGTACAGCGCCTCGTAGACGCGCGGCCCCAGGAAGCCGAGCAGCGCGCCGGGTTCGGCGACGGTGACGTGGCCGAGGGATCCCCACGATGCCATGACGCCGCCGGTCGTGGGGTGCCGGAGATAGACGAGGTAGGGCAGGCCCGCCTGCCGGTGGGCCCGCACCGCACCGGTGATGTCCACCATGGACAGGAACGCGGGCGTACCCTCCTGCATGCGGGTGCCCCCGGAGGCCGGACCGGCGAGGAGGGGCAGCCGCTCGCTCGTGGCCCGGGTGACAGCGGCGGTGATACGGCGCGCGGCGGCCGTGCCGATCGAGCCCGCGAGGAACGAGAACTCGGAGACGATGACGGCGACGCGCCTGCCGCGGATGAGTCCCTCGCCGGTCAGCACGGACTCGTCGGCTCCGCGGTCGCGTGCCCGCCGCAGTTCGTCCTCGTAGGCGGCGCTCCCGCCGGGGTAGGGCGACGGTACGGGGCTGTCCCACGAGGCGAAGGACCCGCCGTCGAGGACGGCGTCGATGAGTTCGCGTGCGGTCAGGTGCCGAGCACCGGGGTCAGCGCTCACGCGTCGCTGCTGCTCGACGACGCGAGCCATGCACGGATCGCGTCGCCGTCGCCGTCGAGCAGCGGCGGCGCCCCATGGCTTCGCGGCGTGGTCTCCGACGCCCCGTCGAAGAAGCGCAGCGGTGGGCCCGGCAGGGCGATGCTGCCGAGCACCGGGTGGTCGACGTCCAGGAGGAGTCCCTGGGAGTGGACCTGGTCCCACGCATACACCTCGTCGAGCGTGCGGACCTTGCCGGCGGGGATTCCGGCCTCGTTGAGCTTCGCGAGGAGGGGCTCGGGATCGTGGCCGGAGAACGCATCCTCCACGACCCCGATCAGCAGGTCCCGGTTCCGCACCCGGTCCGCGTTCGTGGCGAATTCGGGCCTGTCGGTGTCGAGCCCGAACGCCGTGGTGAAGGCGGACCACAGCTTCTCGCTGCCCACACTGATCTGCACCTTGCCACCCCGGCAGTTGAACAGTCCGTAGGGCGCGATCGAGGGGTGGTGGTTGCCCTGAGCCCGGGGCACCTCCCCCGCCACGGTGGTGCGCGTGCCCTGGAAGGCATGGACACCGACGATCGCCGCGAGCAGCGACGTGCGCACCACCTGACCGCGGCCCGTCCGCTCGCGTTCCAGCAGGGCGGCGACCGCCCCGTACGCGCCGTACATCCCGGACAGGAGATCGGCGATCGGCACGCCGACGCGCTGCGGGCTGTCCGGGTCCGGCCCGGTGACGGACATCAGGCCCGCCTCGCCCTGGACGATCTGGTCGTACCCGCTGCGCTTCGCCTCGGGCCCGTCATGCCCGAACCCGGTGATGGAGAGAATGACCAGCCCGGGGTTGAGTTCCAGCATCGCCTCCGTGGAGAAACCGAGCCGGTCCAGCACACCGGGCCGGAAGTTCTCGATGACGACATCCGCGCGGCGCAGCAGCTCCGTGAGGACCGCCCGGCCGTCGTCGCTCTTGAGGTCGAGGGCGATCGACTCCTTGTTCCGGTTGCAGGACAGGAAATAGGTGGACTGGCGGTCCTCGTCCGGTCCCACGAAGGGCGGTCCCCACCCGCGGGTGTCGTCCCCGGTGCCGGGCGTCTCCACCTTGATGACACGCGCACCGAGGTCACCGAGCATCATTCCGGCGTGCGGTCCGGCGAGGGCCCGGCTGAGGTCGACGACGAGGCGCCCGGCGAGCGGACCCCCTCGGTCCCCGTCGGCGGTCGGTTGCGGTGCGGTGGTCTCGGCGGTCATGGTTCCTCCGGAGTCGGGGCCTGGGCTGGTGGCGTGGGCTCTGCGGCGTGTCGGCGGTGGGCCGGCTCAGAGCCAGCCGGGAACCACGAGGACGAGCCAGGCGATGAGCGGGCCGGCGACGACGACGATCGCCCCGTAGCCGAGGATCTGCTTGTAGAAGCGGTCCTTGTCCGTGCCTTCCGGGGCATTGGCGAGGACGAGTGCACCGTTGGTGGAGAACGGCGAGACGTCCACGATCGTGGACGACACGGCGAGCGCGCAGACCACGCCGACGGCCCCCACGGCTCCGGTCTCGAGGAACGGGATGGCCAGCGGGATCAGCGCCGCGAGGATGGCCGTCGAGGACGCGAAGGCGGACACCACGGCGCCGATGTAGCAGATCAGCAGCGCCGCGAGAAGCGGCATGCCGAGGCTGGCGACGCCGTCGGACACGTAGTCGATGGTGCCGGCGGCCTGGAGGACGCCCACGAAGGTGAGCATGCCGCAGATGAGCAGGACGGTGGACCAGGCGATCTTGTTGACCGCGCCGCTCTGCGCCTTCGGGGAGATCAGGGCGAGGACCACGGCAACCGTGATGGCGACGAAGCCGACGTCGACGCTGAAGCCGAGGGCGACGACCGCGAGCGCGATGAGGCCGAGGATGGTGGCGCCCTGGGAGACGCGATCCTCCCGGCTCCGGGTGGCGACGACGCCGTCGCCGGCCGGATCGCGGGGACCGTAGGTGCCGCTGCCGGTCCCCTTGTAGGCGACGTCGGCCCGGCGGGCTCCCGGGCTCACGCTCAGACGGGCCTCGGCGGCCTCTTCCACGAACCGGGTGACACGTGAGGACATGAGGCCGCGGCCGCCGAGGACCACGAACAGCACGACGGCGATGAGCAGGTTGAAGATGAGGCTGGCGAGGAAGACGGCGAGCGGGCTGTACTCGAATCCGGACTCCCCCACGATGTCGTTGACGATCACGCCGTAGACGGCGATGGGTGAGAAGCCGCCGGCCTGCGCGCCGTGGACCACCATCATGCCCATGAGCAGCGGGGAGATCTTGTGGCGGGCCGCGAAGCCGAGGGCCACGGGGGCCATGATGGCGACGGCCGCGGGGCCGAGAGCGCCGACCGCGGTGATGACCGCGGTGATCATGAACATCACCCAGGGGATGAGCGCCACCCGGTTGCGCACGAGCTTCACGGCGCCCTGCACGAGGAGGTCGATCGTCCCGTTGTTCTGGGCGATGGCGAAGAGATAGGTCACCCCGACCAGGGTGAGGAACAGCCCACCGGGGAACTCGGCGATGATGTCGTCGGTCTCCATGCCGAGGACGACCGCACCGAGCAGGAAGGCGCCGACGAAGGCGAGCGCCCCCATGTTGATGGGCAGGACGGTGGCTATCAGGAACATCGCCGCGAGGATGATGATCGACAGGAGTGGGGCGGACATCGTTATCCTCCAGGGGGCGACGGACAGGGAGCTGAGCTGTGACCTGCATTACAGAAGCACTGGCCTAGCCTGTAGGACAGTGGGTGTCCTTGTCAATCAACGAGCGGTAATATTGGTCCACCACGACACGGGGAGAACCAGGATGACCGACGACGCCAATCCACCGCCGCTCGGCCGCGTCCACCGTCCGCGGCTCTACGAACAGCTCGTGGAGCAGCTCCTCGGGTACATCGAATCGGCGAAGCTGCGCCCGGGCGATCTCCTGCCCGCCGAGCGTGATCTCGCCGAACGGCTCGGTGTGTCCCGGGCGACTCTCGCCCAGGCGCTCGTGGCACTCGAGGTCCTCGGGGTCATCGACGTCCAGCACGGCACCGGAGCGGTCCTCCGTCACCGTGCCAGCGTGGCGACCGTCATCAAGGGGCTGCGCGAGCATCGGAGCCGCCTCCCCGACATCGTCGAGGCCCGCAGCACGCTCGAGGTCAGGCTCGCCGCCCTCGCGGCGGAACGCCGGACGGACGAGGACCTCACCGCGATCGACCGCGCACTCGAGGAGATGCGGGCGGAGATCGACGACGGCGGCCGGGGCGCCCGGGGCGACGAGCTGTTCCACCAGGCGGTCACGGCAGCCGCCCACTCCCCCGTCCTCGCGCAGCTCATGGCCTTCATCGGCGAGATGGTGCTCGAGACGCGACTCGAATCCCTGGCCCAGCCCGGCCGCCCTGAGCAGTCCCTCGCATCGCATCGGACCATCACCGAGGCCGTGCGGGCACAGGACCCGGTCGCGGCAGCGGAAGCCATGGAGCGTCACATCGACCTCGTCTCGAACGTCGCCCTGCTGGACTAGCTGTACTGCCCAGGGTCGGGACGCGCGAAGGCGGCCGGCCCCTCGGGACCGACCGCCTCCGTACGCGCCGCTGTGCGGCGTCAGGGGATCAGGCTTCCGACACCTGCGCCGCGAGGTTGGCCAGGGTGGAGTCGAGGGCTTCCTGCGACACCTCGGGGAAACTCAGCTTCTTGAGGATCGCCTTGTCGGTCACGGCCGACCAGTCGTACGTCACGGAGACCTCGGTGGAGTCCGGGCCCGCCGGCTGGAGTTCCCACACCCACTCCCAGCCCGGGGGCACTTCGCCGGCGGGAGCCGTCTTCCAGGCGAGCAGCTTGTTCGGGTCGTAGCCCACCACGTGGTTGTCCGTCTGGTAGTCGCCGCCCATCTTGTCCCAGTTCTGGTTCATGGTGAACGTCTGGCCGACGCCCGTGATCCGGTCGGACTTGCTGTCCGACTGCACCATGCCCGAGCCGTCGAGCGCGGCGTGGCGGGCGGGGTTGGAGAGGAGGTCGAAGATCGCCCCGGCGGGCGCGTCGATGGTGCGGGTCGCGGAAATGCGGGTCTCTGTCATGCGGTGTTCTCCTTCTGGTCGTGGACGACGGGTTTTACTTCGCGTCGTCCGGCGAAGATTCGTCGAGCGTCCAGCCGGTGATGGTCTCGAGGTCCTTCCCGGCGTCGCGCGTGTACTGCCACGCGCGCTGCCGCTGGTCCTGGAGATCCTGCCGCAGGCGGGCCTGGGTGGCCCTGAGGGTCGGGACACGGTCGATCACGTCCATCGCCAACTGGAACCGGTCGATCTGGTTGAGCATCGCCATGTCGAACGGCGTCGTGGTGGTGCCCTCCTCTTTGTACCCGCGAACGTGCAGGTTCGCGTGGTTGGTCCGCCGGTAGGTGAGGCGGTGGATGAGCCAGGGGTAGCCGTGATATGCGAAGACCACGGGCTTGTCGGTCGTGAACAGGGTGTCGAAGTCGCGGGCCGACAGCCCGTGGGGGTGCTCCGCATCGTCCTGCAGGCGCATGAGGTCCACGACGTTGACCACGCGGATCCTGAGCCCGGGGACCGCCGCCTTGAGCAGCCCGGCGGCGGCCACGGCTTCGAGCGTGGGCACGTCGCCGGCGCAGCCGAGGACGACGTCGGGCTCGGCCCCCGGGTCCTCCGATCCGGCGAAGTCGAGGATGCCGATGCCCCGCCTGACGTGCAGCTTCGCGTCCTCGGGCCCCAGCCAGGTGGGCGCGGGCTGCTTGCCGGTGACGATCACGTTGATGGTGTCGCGGGTCTGCAGGCAGTGCTCGGTCACCGCGAGCATCGTGTTGGCATCCGGCGGCAGGTACACCCGGATGACGTCCGCCTTCTTGTTCACCACGTGGTCGATGAAGCCGGGGTCCTGGTGGGAGAACCCGTTGTGGTCCTGCTGCCAGACGTGGCTCGAGAGCATGTAGTTGAAGGACGCGATGGGCTGGCGCCAGGACAGCGTACGGTGCACCTTGAGCCATTTCGCGAACTGGTTGAACATCGAATCGACGATGTGCACGAACGCCTCGTAGCAGTTGAAGACGCCGTGCCGGCCGGTGAGGAGGTATCCCTCGAGCCAGCCCTGGCACAGGTGCTCGCTCAGGACCTCCATCACGCGGCCCGAGCGGGCGAGGTGCTCGTCGACGTCCTCGATGCGCGGCTGCCAGACCTTGTCCGTCACCTCGTACACGGCGGACAGCCGGTTCGATGACGTCTCGTCCGGCCCGAACAACCGGAAGTTGTGCGGGTTCTGCTCGATGACGTCCCGGAGGTAGCCCCCGACGGTCATCATCGGGCTCGCCTTCTCCACGCCCGGCCGGGAGATCTCGACGGCGTGCTCGGCGTAGGAGGGCAGCACGAGGTCGCGGAGGAGCCGGCCGCCGTTGGCGTAGGGCGTTGCACTCATGCGCAGGGGCCCGTCCGGGGCGAGCGCGGCGATCGCCGGTTGCAGCTCCCCCGTGTCCGTGAAGAGCGACGCCGGGTCGTAGGACCGCATCCACTCCTCGAGCTGGCGCAGGTGCTCCTCGTTCTCGTGGATCCCGGACAGCGGTACCTGGTGCGCGCGCCATGTCCCCTCGGAGGGCAGTCCGTCGACCACGGCCGGCCCGGTCCAGCCCTTCGGGGAGCGCAGCACGATCATGGGCCAGCGGGGCGCGGGGGCGTCGGGGCCCGCCGGGGAGGTGCGCGCCGCCTCCTGGATGGCGTGGATGTCGTCGATGCAGCTGTCCAGGACCGCGGCGAAGTCCCGGTGGGCGGCCTCCGTGGCCGAGGGGTCCGACACCGTGACGAAGCGGGGGTCGTAGCCGTAGCCGTACATGAGCTGCCGCAGCTGCTCCTCGGGCATGCGGGAGAGCACCGTGGGATTGGCGATCTTGTAGCCGTTGAGGTGCAGGATCGGGAGGACGGCGCCGTCGACCGCCGGGTCCACGAAGCTCGTGGAATGCCAGCTCGTGGCGAGCGGTCCGGTCTCGGCCTCGCCGTCGCCCACCACCGTCGCCGCGATGAGATCGGGGTTGTCGAAGACGGCGCCGTAGGCGTGGGCCAGCGCATAGCCGAGTTCCCCGCCCTCGTGGATGGATCCCGGGGTCTCCGGTGCCGCGTGGGACGGGATGCCCCCGGGGTAGCTGAACTGCCTGAACAGGGCGTTGAGCCCTGCGCCGTCCCGGCCGATGCTGCTGTAGGTCTCGGAGTACGTCCCCTCAAGCCAGGCATTGGCCACGTTCGCGGGCCCGCCGTGCCCGGGGCCGGTCACGAAGAGCATCTCCTGGTGCCGTTCCGAGATCACGCGGTTGAGGTGCGTGTAGACGAAGTTGAGCCCGGGGGTGGTGCCCCAGTGCCCCAGCAGCCGCGCCTTCACGTCCTCGCCGGTGAGCGGGCGGGTCAGCAGGGCGTTGTCCCGCAGGTAGATCTGTCCCACCGAGATGTAGTTGGCGGCCCGCCACCAGGCGTGCAGCCCCTGGATATCGAGAGTGCTCATTTCTGCCTCCTTGGGTGATGCGCTGTGGTTACTGGATCCGGTCACAGTTCGACGACCACGTCGGACGGTGACTTGTCGGGGCGCCAGCCGCGCCAGACGGGGTGCCGGAGGCGACCGGAGCCGGTGTGCTCGCTGTACTGGACCTCGCCCACAAGGGCCGGCCTGACCCAGTGGGCATCGGAGGCGTCGGCGTCCGGGACGTCGCCGAGGGGGGCGGTCTTCCGTGCCAGTTTCTTCAGGCGGGCGCCCACGTCCGCGAGATCGCGTTCGCTCAGCCCGGATCCCACGCGGCCCACGTAGCGCAGGTCCACACCGTCGGGTACGGCCACGAGCAGGGACCCCACCTTCGCCGCGCGGCTGCCCCTGCCCGGTCGCCAGCCGACCACGACCACCTCCTGCGTGTGCAGGTGCTTGATCTTCACCCATGACGCCGAGCGCGCGCCGGGCTGGTAGTCGCTCGTGAGGCGTTTGGCCATGATGCCCTCCAATCCCAGCTGTCGGCTCGCCTCGACCGCCTCCTGGAGCGTGGCGTCGAGCGCCGCCGGGACCTGCACGTGCCCGTCCTCGGCGTCGTCGACAGCCTTTCCGAGCAGTTCCCGGCGGTAGCGGTACTCCAGGCCCGTCAGGTCGTTGCCGTCGAGCTCCAGGAGGTCGAACAGCATGAGCCGCACGGGTGTGGTGGCCTGCGCGGCCTCGATCTCGGTGCGGAAAGTCAGCTTCATCCGTGTTTGGAGGAGCCCGAAATCGGGGCGCCCCCGGGCGTTCAGCGCGACGATCTCGCCGTCGAGCACCGCGCTGTCCGCGCTGAGGAGCCCGTCGAGGTCCCCGAGTTCCGGGTAGGTGAGGGTGGTGTCCATGCCGTTGCGGCTGATCAACCGGACCTGGCCGTCCCGGACGACGGCGAGGCAGCGCACGCCGTCCCATTTCATCTCGTAGGCCCAGTCCTCCGGATCGGGGATCGCGCTCTCGGAGCCGAGGGTCGCGAGCATGGGCCGCAGGGTGGCGGGACCGCCGGATACGACGCCGGACAGCATGGGATCGGTGGCGGCGGGTGCGGCGCGCTCCTCCTGCACGGGATTCTCCACGGGACCCTCGGCGGGATCCTCGCGCGGCGCCTGGGCGGGCTGCTCCTTCATCAGGTGGATCAGCCAGTTGCTCTTGCCGCCCGGCGCCCCACCGGTGTTGATGAGCGCGTAGCGGCGGATCGCGGCGCCACCCCGCGCAAGGCCACCGTCCGGGCTCCCGTGGAGCGTGCAGATGACCTCCTTGCCGTCCCGCCACTTCTCCAGCTCGTAGGTCCCCGAGTCCCAGATGGACACGGTGCCCGCGCCGTATTCTCCTTTGGGAATATCTCCTTCGAAGGACCCGTAGTCGAGGGGGTGGTCCTCGGTCTGCACCGCCAGGTGGTTCCTGTTCGGTGTCAGCGGCGGACCCTTCGGGACGGCCCAGGAGACGAGCACGCCCTCGCGTTCCAGCCGGAAGTCGTAGTGCAGCCGCCGCGCGTGGTGCTCCTGGATCACGAAGCTGTTGCCGCCCGTCGGGCCCACCGCCTCGGGGACCGGTTCGGGCGTCTTCGAGGCGTTGCGCATGGAGCGGTACGTGGAGAGCCGGTCCGTTGCCGCGCCGTCCCCTGCCGGGTCGACGGGGTGCGTCGCTGGGGCAAGAAGGTCCCCGAGGTCCTCCACCCGCTGCAGGACGTCGCGGTAGTCGAGGTGGTCCAGGTCCTCGGACCCGAGCTCCTCCCAGCTGCGTGGCGCAGCGACGGTGGGCTGGAAGCGCCCGCGCAGCGAGTAGGGGCTCACCGTCGTCTTGTTGGCGCTGTTCTGGCTCCAGTCCACGAGCACCTTGCCGGGACGGAGCGCCTTCTTCATGTCGCTGACCGCGAGGTCCGGGTGGTCGGCCTCGAGCGCGCGCGCGAGTTCGTGGGCGACGGCGGAGACCTGCTCGGAGGTCTGGCGGCCGTCGAGGGCGCAGTAGAGGTGGATCCCCTTCGAACCGCTCGTGACGGGGAACGGCTCGAGGCCCATGCCCTGCAGGATGGGCCGGACGAGCAGGGCCACGGCGGCGCATTCCGCGAGTCCCGCGCCAGTGCCGGGGTCGAGGTCCAGGACGAGGCGGTCGGGGTTGGCCTGGGTGCCGTCCGCCGCAAAACGCCACTGGGGCACGTGGATCTCGAGCGCGGCGATCTGCGCCAGCCAGGTGAGCGTGGCGAGATCGTCGACCATGGGGTAGACGTTCGTGTGGTCCTTGTGCCTGATCGCGTTCCGCGGAACCCAGGCCGGCGCGTTGTCGTCGATGTTCTTCTGGAAGAACACCTGGCCCGGGTGCTCGGGTGTGCCGACCCCGTGCACCCAGCGCTTGCGCGTCACCGGACGATGCGCCGCATGGTGGACGAGGTGTGGCGCCACGGCCGCGTAGTAGCCGAGGACGTCCGCCTTGGTGGTGCCGGTGGCGGGATACAGCACCTTGTCCAGGCTGGAGAGGCGCAGCGTGTGTCCGTCGACGGTGACGGTCTGCTGCCCTGCGGAGCGGGGAGGGGCCATGCCCCCAGTCTTGACCGGATGCCCGCGGTATTCCAGTCCCGGTCCTCAGGGACGCCTCGATGGAGCCGTTGCCGGAGTCAGTCCCCGAACTGCCGGCGGTACCGGGCCACGTAGGTGTCCCACACCGCCGGGTCCTGGCCGAGGCTGCGCTTGTTCAGGAAGTCGTCCAGGCCCGCGATGGTCAGGTGCCACCCGGCCGCCATGGTGGCCGAATGGCGGGGGCTGCCCGGGGTCAGGAACAGCACCAGCCGGGTACCGTTCTCCGCGGTCCGCGTGAGTTCCCAGCGCAGCGCGTCCCGCTCCCAGGTGTAGGCCAGCACCGAGGGCCGCTCGGCCTCCAGCACTGTCCCCCGAAGGGGTTTCTGGTCGGCGAAGCGGAACAGGATCTCCTCGTCCCTGCGCGGCTCGAACTCCATCTCGCACGGGAACCAGTACTTCAGCTTGTCGACCTCGGTGAGGTGCTTCCACAGGACGGTCGGCGGGAAGGCGAACTGGAACTCCAGGCGCAGCACGGTCCCGCCGTCGTCGCTGGTGGTCTTGCTGACGATGGGTTCTACGGTCTCGGAAGTCACCCCTCAAGTCTAGGGGTGGACGGAGGGCTTGCTCTGGCCCGGTGCGCCTGCCTGGTGTTCACTGGACCCATGAGAGCCATCTGGAAGGGTGCCGTAGCGTTCGGCCTGGTCAACGTGCCGGTCAAGGTCTACAGCGCCACCGAGGATCACGACATCTCCCTGCACCAGGTCCACGACAAGGACGGCGGCCGCATCCGCTACCAGCGGCGCTGCGAGGTGTGCGGCGAGATCGTGGACTTCAAGCACATCGACAAGGCGTTCGACGACGGCGAGCACACCGTGGTGCTGACGGACGAGGACTTCGCCGCCCTGCCGGTCGAGAAGAGCAGGGAGATCGAGGTGGTCGAGTTCGTCCCGAGCGACCAGATCGACCCGATCATGCTCGACCGCGCCTACTTCCTGGAACCCGACAGCACCTCGACCAAGGCGTACGTCCTGCTGCGGCGCACGCTCGAGGAGACGGACCGCACCGCGATCGTACAGTTCTCACTCCGCCAGAAGAGCCGCCTCGCCGCCCTGCGCGTGCGGGGCGACGTCCTGATGCTCCAGACGCTCCTGTGGGACGACGAGGTGCGCGAGGCGTCCTTCCCGTCCCTCGAGGAGAAAGTACGGATCTCGGCCAAGGAGAGGGAGATGTCGGCTGCGCTCGTCGACTCCTTCTCCACCGACTTCGACCCCGAGAATTTCACCGACGAGTACCAGGTACAGCTGCGCACCCTGATCGAGGCGAAGATCGAGAAGGGCGACACCCTCGACACCGAGGAGACGTTCGGCGGCGCGAAGGGCGACGACGACGGCGACAACGTCCTGGACCTCATGGAGGCCCTGCGGCGCAGTGTCGAGAAGAACCGCGAGAAGAAGGCCGGGTCCGCGAAGGACTCCGGCTCCTCGAAGAAGAAGGGCGCGTGATGGGATTCTTCACCGACAGCCTCGGCCGCCAGACGGTCGCCCAGAAGCCGAACGCGCCCATCCTGGGATGGGCGGCGCTCGGCGCGGCGTCCTTCCTGGCGCTCGAGGAGCAGAACCGCGAGCGCCTGCGCCGGGCCAGTGCCGTGTGCCTGGCCCTCTGGGCCGTACTCGAGCTCGTCTCCGGGCGCAGCGGCTTCCGCCGCAGTGCCGGCGCCCTGACGCTGTCCTGGCTGTGGCGGCGCGCGAACGCCTGACTTAGCGCTGCTCGAACACGTCGGGGATGCCGTCGTGATCGGCGTCGATCTTCTCCTGCTCCTCGATCTCGCGGTACCGCTTGTTCCGCAGGCGCAGCAGCGCGGCGGCGGCGAGTGCGGCAATCAGGGATCCGAGGAGGATGGCGACCTTCGCGTGGTCGTCCTCCGGAGTGCCCTGGCCGAAACCGAGCTCGCTGATGAGCAGCGACACCGTGAACCCGACGCCCGCCAGCAAGGCGACGCCGATGATGTCCACCCAGGTGAGATCGGGGTCGAGGTTCGCCTTCGTGGTCTTCGTGACGGCGAGGGTGGCCAGCAGGATCCCGACGGGCTTGCCGATGACGAGGGCGACCATGATGCCGACGGCGATGGGATCGGTGACGGCACTCACGAGTCCGTCGACGCCGCCGATGGCCACTCCTGCTGAGAAGAAGGCGAAGACCGGCACGGCGAAGCCTGCGGACAGCGGGCGGATGCGGTGCTCGAGGGTGTCGGCCAGCCCGTCGGGCTGCACGTCGTGCGCCTTGGCCGGACCGTCGGCCGGCTCGATGTCCACGGGCTCTGCCGGGTCGTCCAGGTCGGAGGCCTTCACGCCGTGCGGGAGGACGGGGATCGCGAAGCCGAGCAGGACGCCGGCGACGGTCGCGTGCACCCCTGATTCGTGCACCAGGGCCCACACCACGAAGCCGAGCGGCAGCAGGATCAGCCAGGGAGCCCAGACCCGGCGCTGGAAGAAGGTGGGGAAGCGCTGCGCGAGGAAGGCGAAGAGCGCCAGCGGGACGAGCGCGATCAGCAGCGGCGGGACGGAGATGTCCTCCGAGTAGAAGAACGCGATGATGCTGATGGCCAGGAGGTCGTCCACGACGGCGAGCGTCAGCAGGAAGATGCGCAGCGAGCTGGGGAGTGAGGAGCCGACGACGGCGAGGACGGCCACGGCGAAGGCGATGTCCGTCGCCGTCGGGATGGCCCAGCCGCGCAGGGCCTCGGGGCCCGCATTCAGCGTGATGGCGACGTACACCAGGGCCGGCACGACGACGCCGCCGATCGCCGCGGCGACGGGGACGATCGCCCGGTCGAACTTGCGCAGGTCACCGGCGACGAACTCGCGTTTCAGCTCGAGGCCGGCGAGGAAGAAGAAGATGGCGAGCAGTCCGTCCGCGGCCCAGGCGCCGACGCTCAGCTCGAGGTGCCAGGGTTCGTAGCCGAACCGGAAGTCGCGGACGGCGAAGTAGGTGTCCGCCGCGGCGGTGTTGGCGAGGATGAGGGCCAGCACGGTGGCGACGAGGAGAAGTCCTCCGCCGACGGTCTCCTTGCGCAGGATGCCGGAGATGCGCAGGTGTTCCGGGTAGCTGCTCCGGCTGAAGACCGTTGCGCCGCGGGACGTTCCGGGCGGGCTGGACGGTGTGTCGTGGGAAGTCATGGGTTCCTGGGATCGGGCTCGCTCGTATGAGCGCCGACCAGACTTCCCGGCTCACCAGAATGACCAGCGTAGCGCGGGAGCGGATCGGACGGCGACAAGAGATGTCTCGCCCTGGGCCTTGCGCGGCCCGCAGCGTGTCCATCGGACGGACAGGACCTGCGTCGGTCACCCAGTGGGGCGGTCATCCTGCGAGGAGGCGGGGCAGCTCGGTGATCGCCGACACCTCGTGGTCCGGGCGGGTCATGACGGCGGGGTAGGGAGCGCCTGAGCGGTTGAGCCAGACCGTGCGGAGACCCGCACGCGCGGCCCCGTCGATGTCCCACGGGTGGACCGCGACGAGCACGACGTCGCCCGCCTCCCGCTGGAGCTCCTGGAGGGCGTAGGCATAGGACTCCGGGGCCGGCTTCCATCGCGGCGCATCCTCGACGGACAGGACGGAGCCGACATCTCCGCGCACGCCTGCCCGCTCGAGGAGGCCTTCCGCGGTCGCGGCGGCACCGTTGGTGAGGGCTGCCACCTCGAAGCCACTGCCGGCCAGGGCCCGGATCCCCTCGGCGACGTCCGGGTGGACAGGCAGCGCCTGCAGGCTCGTCATCACGTGGCCTACCGCGTCCCCGGGGTCCCGGTTGAGCGGCTGGTCCGCGAGGACCGTGCGCAGCGCGTCCTCGGCGACCTCGCCGAAGGGCGTGTTCTGCCCGGCGGCCGTGAGGGCGAACCCGTCACGGAGCACGGAGGCGAACCAGAGCGCGGCGAGTTGTGGAGGAGCCCCCACCTCCTCGAAGTGCTGGGACATCCGCCCCAGATCCGAGAGGGTCTCGTTGACGTCGAACAGTACGAGCGGCAGGGCCATTACTGGCGGTACCCCTCCACCTGGCTGACGGGGCGCGCGTCGGCGTCTGCCGGGTCCTCTCCGGCGTCGGCCTTCGCGCGGCGCCGGCGCAGCAGGTCCCAGCACTGGTCGAGTTCCTCCTCGACCTGCTTGAGGCGGGTCGCGTGGTCCTGCTGATCGGCTTCGGCACCCTGGGGCTGGTCACGGAGGTCGTGCTCCTCCTGGACGAGGGTCTGGATGCGCTGGAGGATGTCCTGGTTGTCCATGGTGGTGTCCCTTCGTGGGGTGATGCCTGATGGCGTCCACAACGCTCAGCAGGCTTTCCTTCAGGCTACTGAGGCCGCACCGCGATGGCCAGCACGGCGCCGGACTCCCGCCCGGCGCGGCCGTGCCAGGGGTGGAGGTAGGGGGAATTTGGCACGGGGCGCGGATGGCCTAAGCTATGGGAGAACCAATTGCCTGTGTAGCTCAGTCTGGTAGAGCATCCGCTTCACACGCGGAAGGCCCGGGGATCGAGGCCCCGCGCAGGCACTGGGAATCAGCTCGTGAGAGCACCACGGAAAGGCTCGTACCGATATGTCGGGACGGGCCTTTTCTGCGTCCCGGAGCGTTCGTTCTGGGCGAACACCAACCCTTAGCACTCGCCGCATCCGAGTGCTAACATTCTTCGTAGTTGAGCGGAGGGCGCTCAACCCTGACGAACCAACCACCCACAGGTGGCATCAGCGAAGGAGTTGTTTCCCGTGGCCATGAAATTCGACCCTTTCCGTGAACTGGACCGCGTGACCGGCGCCCTGTTGGAGGGCCGTCCCGGACTGCGCCTCATGCCGATGGACCTCTACCGTGAGAAGGACCACTACGTGCTCTCCGCGGACCTCCCGGGTATCGACCCGGGATCCGTCGACATCGACGTCGACGGCCAGCTCCTCACCATCCGCGCCGAGCGCACGCTGCGGAGCGCCGAGGGCGTCAAGTGGCTGACCCGCGAGCGCGAGAGCGGCTCGTTCCTGCGCCAGCTCAATCTCGGCCAGGGCGTCGACACGGAGGGCATCGCCGCCCGCTACGAGAACGGCGTGCTCAGCGTGACGATCCCCGTCATCGAACGCGCGAGGCCCCGCAAGATCGAAGTGATCAGCGGGGAATCCGCCGAACCGGTGCGGTCGTCATCCTCCGATGCGACACCCCAGGGCGCCGTCGACGCGTAGGACCACCCACCGCGCGTACCCCCGGACACCTGTCCGAGGGTACGCGGCGTCCTTCGAGGAGTTCCGCTTGCATGCCGGGGGGCCGGGTGCGAAGGATGGGGGGCATGGACTTCACACCGAGCAAAGCAATCGTCACCGGCTCCGATTCCGGCATCGGCCGCGCGACGGCCCTCGCCCTCGCTGCGGCGGGCTGCGACGTCGGCGTAACCTGGCACTCCGACCAGGAGGGCGCCGAGGAGACCGCGCGGCTCGTGCGGGAGAAGGGCGTTCAGGCCGCCGTCGCGCGGCTCGACACCACGGACGCGCCGGCCTGCGGCGACGTCGTCGACCACCTCGCGCAGGAGCTCGGCGGCCTCGACGTCTTCGTCAACAACGCCGGAGTCAACGGCGGCACCATGTTCATGGACACGGACTGGGAGACCTGGCGCGGCACCATGGGTGCCAACCTCGATGGCGCCTTCGTCTGCCTGCAGCGCGCGGCGCAGCACATGCTCGACGGCGGCCGGGGCGGACGCATCATCGCCGTCACCAGCGTGCACCAGGAGCAGCCCCGCGTGGGCTCCGCCGCGTACGACGCCTCCAAGCACGGCCTCGGCGGCCTCATCCGGACCATCGCGCTCGAACTGGCGGACCGGGGCATCACCGCGAACGCCGTGCTGCCCGGCGAGATCAACACGCCCATGAACGACTCCCAGGATCAGGACCCGCGCGACATGGACCGTCCCGGCATCCCCCTCGGCCGGCCCGGCGCGCCGGAGGAGATCGCCGACGTCGTGGCCTTCCTCGCCTCCGGTGCTTCCAGCTACGTCAACGGGGCCTCGTTCGTGGTCGACGGCGGGATGCTCCTCATGGGACCCCAGGCGGGATCGCACCTGACGAGCGGGAGCTGGCGGACCCTGTGACCCCGTGCGGGTGAGAGACCTTCAGCGGGCGTTCACGCGCCGTTCAGCGAGCACGGCTAGCGTGGAATCTCCGGAACCTCTCGAAAGGCCCGCCATGAACGTCCTGCCCCTCACCGCCCATGCCGACGCCCAGGACTGGTCGGGCTTTCGGGGCGGCCAGCACGTCGTCCTCCAGCACGCCTCCGGATCCAAGCTTGGCGGCGTGCTGGACATGAGGACCGACGACGCCTCCGTGGTATGGGTCCTGCTGAACGACGGCGGCGGCCGCCGCCTCATCCACCGGGAGGACGGCTACCGACTGCGTCGCGCCTGACCCGACGCGCCCGCTGGCCGATCGCCCGGCGCCGGGCCTCGACGCCGATCCCGTGGAACGGGAAGAGGCGGACCCCTTCCGGGGCCCGCCTCTTCTCGTTCGAAACACGTCAGCCGACGCGCGGACCGCCCGACTCGGGATCGTCCGTCGAGGTGTCCGGCAGGGTGCTGTTCGCCGGCTCCGCCTCGGTGGTGACACCCGAGAACGGCGCCGCGACGTCGCCACGCCAGGCGCCCGTCTCGCCACCGCTGTTCTCGATGAACGCCTTGAACCGCTTGAGGTCGCCCTTCACCTGTGAGGTGTCCGCATTGACGACGGCCCCGACCTTCTCGATGAAGGTCTCAGGGTGCCAGTCGATCTGCACCATGAGTCGGGTGGTGTTCTCGTCCAGACGGTGGAAGGTGACCACGCCCGCGTGGGATTCGCCGTCGGTGCTCTTCCAGGCCACCCGCTCGTCGGGGTGCTGCTCGGTGATCTCGGCATCGAACTCGCGGCGCACGCCCCCGATGCTCGTCACCCAGTGGGTGGAGGTCTCCGTGGTCTGCGTGATCGACTCGACCCCTCCCATGAACTGGGGGAAGCTCTCGAACTGGGTCCACTGGTTGTAAGCGGTGCTGACCGGTACTGATACGTCGATGGATTCCTGCACTGAAGCCAAAACGGTTCCTCCTAGATCGGACTCCGGCGTCGTCCGCGCACCGTTGCAGGCATCTGGACGACGAAACCGTAAGTCCCCTTAGCGTAGGCAGATCGGCTGGAATTGACCAACGCGCGCGGCTAGGGTGAAAGAAGTCCCTGCGGCAGGAATCGGCGCTTCCGGCGCCCCGGCCGACGGGAGAAAATCTCTCTAGCACTGGAGGATCCATGAAGGCATCACCCACCCTCACAGACAACATGCAGGCCGTCCTCGTCGATCTCATCGAGTTGCACCTGCAGGGCAAGCAGGCCCACTGGAACGTGGTCGGCAAGAACTTCCGTGACCTCCACTTGCAGCTCGACGAGATCATCGAGGACGCACGCCTCTTCGCGGACGAGATGGCGGAGCGAATGCGCGCACTGCATGCCGTGCCCGACGGCCGCAGCGTGGCCGTGGCCGAGGGCACCAAGATCGACCCGTTCCCGGCGGGCCTCGTCTCGACCAAGGACACCGTGGGCCTCGTGGTCCGGATGCTGAATGCCAGCGTCAAGACCATGCGGGACGTCCACGACCAGATCGACGAGGAGGATCCCACCACGGCGGACCTGCTGCACGGCTTCATCGCCAAGCTCGAGCAGTACGCGTGGATGGTCGATGCCGAGAACATGGAGCCCACCGCGGAGGTCGTCTCCCCCGCCGGCACCGACAAGGCAACCGTCTGACGGACCTGATCTCCTGATGTTCGGGAGGGGGACGCGCATCGGCGCTTCCCCCTCCTGTGTGTCCGGGGACCGTCTGCGGTCGCCTGGAAGTGAATCTCGCTGACACCGTCCCGCTTGAGATGTGGAGCAACAAGAGACATGAACACCTCGAAATACGTCGTGGTGGGAGCAGGTCTCGCCGGCGCCGCCACCGCCTGGCACCTGGCTTCCCGTGGCCACGAAGTGACCGTGCTCGAGCGGTCCACCCCGGCCAACGAGTGGGGCAGCTCCCACGGGTCGGCCCGCATCTTCCGCTACGCGTATCCGGAGCCGGGGTACACGCGGATGGTGATCGATGCCAAGCAGGGCTGGGACGAGCTCGAGCGGCTCAGCGACAGGCAGCTGATCACCCCTACGGGGTCGGTCGACCATGGATCTGTACGCCGACCGCGGCAACTGGCAGAGGTCCTGCAGTCGGCGGGGGTGGAGCACGAGCTGCTGAGCCCCGAAGAGGCCCAGCATCGCTGGCCCCAGCTGGTGTTCGACACCGACGTGCTGTGGCACCCCGGCGCCGGGGTGCTCGATGCCGAGACCGCGGTCACCACGATGGTGGAGCTCGCCCTGACCCACGGGGCGCAGATCAGGACCGGGTGGGAGCTGAGCTCGGTGACGCGGTCGGGGAACGGCTTCCGCGTGTCCTCCTCCACCGGCGAGGCACTGGAGGCCGAGCACATCATCGTGTGCGCCGGTGGATGGCTGCCGGCCCTACTGGGCGATCTGAGCCTCCCCGAGGCCTTCGTGCAGCAGATGCCCTTCTTGCAGGTGCGCCAGGAACAGGCCTACCACTTCCCCTACCGGAAGCCCCCCGAGGCATCGGCGACGCCGTGGCCCACGTTCATCCACCTGAGCGAGAACCTGCAGGTGTATGGTCTGCCCGGGGGTCGCGATGCCCGGGACCAGGGACAGAAGGTTGCGAAGTTCAACGGCGGGAAGGTACTGTCCTCCGCCCGGGCGCAGGACCAGCTCATGGATGAAAGCAACCGGCAACAAGTGAGGGAATATGTCACGCGCTACCTTCCCGGCGTCGTGCCTGAACCCTACGCTGAGACCACCTGCCTGTTCACCAACACCCCGGACGAGAACTTCGTACTCGACACGGTGGACAACATCACGGTCGTCTCCCCCTGTTCGGGCCACGGAGGGAAGTTCGCTCCCCTGATCGGGGAGATGGCCGCCAACCTCGTCACAGGCCGAGGTCAGGTGCCGGAAATCTTCCGGGTCTTCGGCCGCCATCTGCACAATCGGTAGGCAGGTGCGGTGGCCAGGTTGCCGATATCCGGCGTGCTGGCAACTTGTGGTGACGAGGCTCTTTCGCTATCGAGCCTCCAGCGTCCACGTCATATAGTGCTTCGCGAGCCCCTGCCATGTCGAGGGAGCCTTCCGGCGGCTGAGCGACCCGCCCAACCGGTCGACGCGCCCCACCACGACGGTGTCGCCCTCGTCGGCGTACTCAAGGAGCTGCTTCATTCCGGGCCGGTCGACTGCGGCCCGGCTTCCCGAAGTGACGTCGGCTAATACACCGCGTTTATGAAACCCGGCGGCGAGCAACGCGTCGAACTGCAGCTTCGAATCCTGAGCCGATGCACCCACGCGGGTACAGCCGAGATGCCTCATGCCAGCAATCTGCCTCATAAAGTGCCGGCGACATGACCACCGCGACACCTCACCATGAGACGACTTTCCAAGACAGACACATCTGCGGAATCCCGGGGAAATTTCTGAACGCCGGCACCCACTGTCGCACGCCTCACAAAGCTATAGGTTTCCGAGACACCCTCGGCGCACGGCCGACCAGGATCGGCGTTTCACTTATGGTGCCTTTCCGCCCAGTTTCATTGTCCGGGACAAATGACCGCTCCCCGGCCTGACGGCACTGACCAGCCCGTTTTGCAGCCGTGCGACCCGCACAGAGCTTCTCTCTAGTCCTTTCGCAATGCATCGGGCACGTTGAATGGATGCAAAACTACCCCGAGCTCCTGCAAGCCACGCGGGCAGCTCTTGCCTAGTGTGGCATTCTTCATATCACCGAGGAAGGACAGGTGGGTTCGGTGTGGCTCCGCACACCCGATCGCCGCGAGTACTTGTGGGTGGATCAAGCGCACGACGGCGTAGTCGATGCTCCGACGATGGTACTCAGGGTTTTCTTATGGGAGGAAGGGAATCTGACTTATGGAGGTGGCCTCTACCGAGACGTCCTTCACGCTAAAGAGCATGCTAAGGCCTTCAGTAGCGAGAGCCTTATGAGGCCCAGGGCCCACATAGTAGTGCGGAATTCGGAGGCGATCGCCTTCCCTCGGCAATTCAAATTCCATGTAAGGAACTAGGCTGTCTCTCCCTGGCCGAAATTTCACTTCTGCACCTGCCCCAGCTGAAATAACAGGCGATATAAGACGCCACTCTTTCTCTTCGCTGAATGAATGATGCTTCATTGTGGGGCTTGCATGTAGAACCGTGCTATAGATCATATTGAATAAGATCTGCGCACGACCTGCCTCACTCGTATCCCGATGTCGTGTAATGAAGGCTTGAATGACGCTCTCAAGCAAACGCGTCATCACAACGTACGTGGCAGCTCGGTCGTAGATACAGCGCTCCAGTCGCCACCCGCGCGCAACGGCAAGCTGGCGAAGCTCCTCGACATTGAAGCCGAGGGCCGCTTGTCCCCCAGCGCCACCGTAACCACGCCATTGACTGAGCAGGTCAGGCGCTTCAGAGAAGCATGCAATGAAGATGTTGGGTGAGATCTTTCCAGCTTCTCGCACATAATTCACAAATTGATCTAACCCTTCTTTGAGGTCGGCGTGATCGGGGCGATATTTTGACTCCAGGAGACCCGCGGCATGAGAGAATGAAGAGTGAATTTCTGTCGAATCATTGAGAAACCGTGCATTTGTTGCCCAGATGAGACCACTGGATGCGATGCCAAGTGCGCCCGCACCATTTGTATAGTGATACACAAGCATTTCAGCATTTCTAGGGGTTCCATCCGGATTTAGGGCTCTAAAAGGGCTTTCAGTCATAAAAGCGACTCTACTTGCTCGCCTCGGCACCACGCCACGCCACGGAAATACTCGAGATGCAGATGCCGGTTGTAGCCACCGATAGACAGACCAGTGCACAACACACTCTGGCTCGGCTTAGCGGGCAAACGATGCGTCCCGTAAGCTATCGCGCGACGGAGCTCAGACACAGTAACGAAGCTGAACTCAGGTGTCACTCAAGTGTCACTCAAGAACAGACTTTCAAGTGATGCAGGAGCTTGGGCATCCCAGCGTCCGCAGTAGACGGTGCTACCGGTGCGCGTCGTTCCCGTAGAGGTACTCATCATGCGCAGCCTCTGCCACAGTGAGGTATGGCTAGTTTCGGAGGGATCGACCTTGGCGTCGACGGCGTGGGGGTCTTCGATCTTGCGTCTGAATCAGACGTTGAGGATTTCGCGTACCAATCTACTGACAATATATCCGTCACCATTCCGGCAAACAGCAAATACATCGTGGTGACGAACTGTCCGCGAGGAGGGTTTGAGGAAACCCACGCCGCAGCCCTCGAGGCAGCAAACCGCGCCATCGATGTCCACTTCAGCCATGGAGGTCGACCACTTCTCCTTGCACATAAAGATAGCCCGTATATTGTTGGTTGGCATGCTGATGCAGGAATGACGCTGAGAATCGTCGGCGAAAACCACATGTCCAGCAGGCTGATAGCAAAAGGGGTGGCATATAACAGTCACGGTGATGTCATCGAGTCTCTCCCTGCACCGCCTGGGATTTGGCACGAAAGCCTTCGTTACTACCGCATCAGTGAGTCCTCGACGGATCTTTATGACTCGTTTCGCAACCTGTATTTAGCCCTAGAATCCCTTCTCAGTTCCATCGTCCCACCGGACTATCGCGCAACTGATAATTGGCGTGAAGGAGACGGTGTTTGGCTCAAAAGGGCGTTGAAGCAAGTTCATGAACTGGTTGACCTTCAGCCTTTTGCTCCCACTTCACCACGATCGCCAAATAATGCCATCTATGACGAGCTTTACTGCAAACTTCGGACAGCAATTTTCCATGCGAAGAGTGGACGCACAGTCTGGACCCCACAGGATTGGGGCTCTCGAATCTTAATTACCGAAGCCCGTTACCGCTACGCCCTCATGTTCCGTGCGCTTACGATCGAGTACCTTGACACCAAATTCTCGAGTGCTGGCTTAGTGGCTGCTGGCCAAGAACCAATGGCGGAGTCTCTTCATTACGAGGTTGAAATCTTCGTGAGCAACGACGAAACGAGACTGAAGGAGGAGCTAGCGGGCGAGTATCAGCTGACTCCCGCGGGCGGTAAGTTCATTACTCTTCGCGCCGAAGGGTTTCAGAGCACGGGAAACGATCGACAATTTGGCATCAGTGGAGCGGCCAAGGCTACTACCGTCCATAAAGCACTTGGAGAGGTGCGGAGGTTTGGCACTCTACGTGATGGGAATCTAGCTGTTCTTGAGGGCCTTCAAGCACCATTGATCGTTGATGGAGTTCAAGAGCTGCAAATCGAGCTCGTTCTTGGTCTTCGAAATTATGGGGCACCCAAGCAGGACTTCGAGTCCTAGGCAGGGAGCAGACTCCAATCCGTTCGCTTCTGGCAGCAGCAAGAGCTGCGGGGAAGGGGTGTTCACGTAACGATCATTGGCCGCTGGTAGTTTCCAATCATGGATGAGCTGCCGCCAAATCCCCTTCCCGCTCCTAACGAGGATCTCTCCGACCGGACCGGGTTCGATGAGCAGTCCCGTGGCCGGCTTGTTCCCGTACCGACACGCGAGGATGCCGAGACGGTGCTGCTGCCCTAAACGCATTTCTCGGTCTTGATGCGCCTAGATAAGCATTTCGCTCCCGTCAGCGCGCTCGGAATCGATGGGGAGAAGCTAATGGATCTGGACCGGTCCGGCATCAACTGGCGGTTGGACCCTCGTCTGCTCGCGAATCAGCAGACCGGGGAAAGGGTGTACGCCCGCAACGACTTCGACCGTGGGCACCTCGTTCGCCGGGCCTCCGCTGTTTGGGGTGACACCCGCGCCGAAGCAGCCCAAGCCAACGAGGACACGTTCCACTACACCAACGCCGCACCGCAAGCGGCGAAGTTCAACCAAAGCCTCCGGCTGTGGCACGGCCTGGAAACATATCTGCTGCAAAACGCCGATTATGGCCGACGGCTGATTATCTTCACTTGACCCATTCTCAGCAACCCAGACCCCATGTACCGGGGCATAAACATCCCGCTGCGGTTTTTAAAGTCGCGGCGTTCCTGCATGCCGGGTCGCTGGCCGCGACAGGCCACGTCGTGGACCAGACACCACAGCTTGAGGACCTGCCGGAAGTCCCAAGGCCCGGTGCCATCGGTGAGGACTACGCTCCCCCTGCGCCCGTTCCACACCTTCCAGGTTCCCATCCGCGACATCACTCACCTCACCGGATCGAACTTGGCGCAGCTGATCGCTGCCGACAGCATGCCGATCGCCGCAGCGCTGCAAAGCGCATGCGTGACGTCGGCCTGGCGCGAGCTGTCAAGCCCGGAATACCTGGAGCTGAGATTCGACCTCACAAACTAGGTGCCACTAGGCGAGCCCCCACATCAAGTATCAGCGCCCGTCCCTCTCATCAAACGCTGCTCTGCCCTCTTGGTGAGAACCGACGCAGTGCGACACATTGCTGAGATGAGAGATGGCCGCACACGCCCCGCCGGTGCTGGGCTTCACGGCTCTGCCCAACCTTGTCCGCAGTCCGGCCGAAGAATTCATCGGCGGGACGGCTGGACGGCGATGGGTTGCGCGCAAATCGGTCCCTCGCATGGTGTACTTAGCGCAACACCCTAGTGAACTAGCGAACGCACATAAGACACATAAGGCACTCTGCGTACATCTGAACCGCGAAGGCGCATCGTCGCCGCCCTCCCACGGCGCAGTGAGCCTAAGCTTTGCGCCTGTGCCTTCACTGTGCGATCGACTTCTAAGCCACTTCTGAGCACGACCGAGAACAAAATAGCACCGAGCGGGAGAGCGGGACTAAATGAAGATGCACGGAACACCCGTCACTAATGCAATAGCACGAGGAGACGCGGTGCTACTGACGGGTGCTGGCTTCTCACGAGGACTGACCGACGCCTTTGGAGACTTGCTTCCAATTGGCACAGAGCTTTCCGAAAGCATATGGCCGATCGCTTTTGGTGATGAACCGTTCGAAAGTTCGACCCCGCTGAGCTTAGTGTACGAGGAAGCCCTCCGAAAATCCGAGGGTCTACTGCGCGAACAGCTCTACCGTCATTTTACGATTGACCGATCAATCATGCCACCCAGATACCACGACTGGTACTCACTACCCTGGCACCGCGTTTACACGCTCAATATTGATGATGGTGACAGCGCCATTGCAGAAGAGCGATTGGATAAGATTCAGATAGTTTCGGCCTTGACCTCCAGCCCCGGCACCATAAACTCCAACTTACTGTCGGTCGTCCATATCAATGGCGTTCTCGATGACTTTCCTAGGGTAACCTTCTCGCCCTGGGAGTTTGCTGAGCGCACCGCCCGACAAGACAGCTGGTATCAAGAGTTTATTACCGACATCACGACGCGACCAGTGGTTGTCATCGGTTCTGTCCTCGATGAGCCGCCGCTTTGGCATTACCTGAGTCTCAGGGGACAACGAGGTGATGCCCGCGAACTTCGTCCAAAGTCGTGGCTCGTCACGCCTCGACTAGATCCAGGCCGTCGCGCGATGCTACAAAGACTCAACTTTGAGCATCTCGAGGAAACAGAAAGTGCTTTCTATACGCGCGTTATTGCACCGGAGTTGTCTACCCTCACCGGGAAGAAACCGCAGCGCTCAACGCTCACCCCGACCAGTCCTTTTTTGTCAGTAGCAGACCAGGTTCGGAATGCACCACCCGGCGCCGCTGATTTCCTTCTAGGCGCCTCCCCTACCTGGGGAGATGTGGTTAACGGTTATGCCGCCACATTTGACTTCGACACTAAACTTAGCTGCACCATTGACGCACTTTCGTCCGGCACCGTCGCCGTGATTGGTAGCGCCGGATCCGGAAAATCGACCTCGTTGATGCGTGCTGCAACTGCTTTATCCGCTCAAGGTGATACGGTCGTTTGGTTAGATCGGGAAACCGAATCTACATTCAGCCACATCAAGGATGAAGTTGCCCGATTATCCCCCAACTACGTATTCATTGATGATATAGACCGGTTCGCCGGCCAAGCAAGCGCCCTACTCCGATTGCTTCGCAAGAGCGCCCCAGATTTGAAACTTGTAATCTCCGCGAGGAGCATTCGATTCTCTCAGCTTGATTACGCGGATCGACTTGACCTCCAAGCCACCCTCCCGCAGGAGCGTCTCTCGGACGCAGATGCTGTAGCTCTCTTGTCGCAGCTGTCCAGAGGTAACCGCATGGGCTCATTGGTCGGATCGACTCGAGCCCAACAGATACGAAAGATCACAGAACGCGACGACCGTCAACTTCTCGTGACTTTGATCGAAGCAACGTCCGGCCAGCGGTTCCACGACCGCGTAGCCGATGAGTGCCGCTCTCTACGCGGACCTGATCAGGCCATCTATGGGCTTATTTGCACCTCAATGTGGGCAGATAACCGAAAACTGAACCGTCAGGACGTACTTTTTGCTGCAACGAGAAATTACGATTCTAACGCCGCACTAATCTCCCTCCGAAGCCTCGAAGATTCAAAGATTGTACTCGGTGACGCAAGTGGCTATCGTGCCCGCCATAGGGTGGTGGCGGAGTCAGCAATTGATTACTTCCGCGAGGAAGGGCTTCTTGAGCACTGGCTCACCGACCTGATATTCCTCACCGCCTCGCATTACGATCTGGCGAGCGTTCGTCAGTCCCGCTATGGTCGGCTGCTTATTCGTCTGATAAACCACGAGTCGTTGAAAAAGCTTGTAGTTGACACCGCTACAGTTCAGCGGATATATGGAACCATCGAAAGGTGGCTGGCGCGAGACCCTCATTACTGGTTGCAGCGTGGCAGTTTCGAAACGACGTACGGCGATCTTTCATTGGCGGAGAATTTTCTTCGCCAAGCGCGAGCACTTGCCGAATTGGACGACGCTAGAATAGACACTGCCTGGAGCATGCTGCTGCTCAAACGGAGTGTTAACAATCCCACATCGCCGACTGCGCAGGCAGAAATCACTGAAGCATTCAAGCTTTTGCGTAGCATCATGATCGACTCAAGCAAAAATAGTCCACATACATTCACGGTCTTTCTCACATTTGGTCTGCGCTGGCTTCGTACTGTATCTATGTCCCGACAGGAGAAAGTCTCGTTGAAGGAGGATTTAGTGCATTTCGGTAGGCTAGCTTTACTCCGTCACCGCGACGAACCAGAGGTTCAAGAGGCTTGCACTGCGACCAAACGTTGGCTAGACACGAATGTCATCTGACTGCAGGTGTAGCTGAACCGGCAAGAGTCACTTCCTGACATGACTTCACACGAAGTGAGGAGGGTTCTAAGATCTCGCCAGCGTCCCGTTATTGCCACGACGACACTAACGAGGCGTTCGAGAGATCAGCTTCTTTGGGTGGTACCGGCGGCGATGCGCGATACGTCCGCAGCCGGCGGGTATGTCCACATCACGTGAGTTTCTGGCATAATGATTTCGTGAAACTCTTACAAGGATTTGGGTGGTGGTCAGACCATCAGCCGTCCCCTCGCGAACCCTCTGTGGAGCTAGTGGCAGGCCTTCCGCCTTTCGAATTGGCAAAGTACATAAGGGCCAGCCTGTACAGCGCAAAGGACTACGCACGGTGGCGTAGAAAGTCCTGGAGGACGTTAGCTAGCGGCACACATCTTTTCGGACTTGCACTTTCGGCCACCGCGACCGTAATTCTCGGACTCAGCGATCTTGACGGACCCGCCCAGTGGGGCTTTATCTTCTCTGCACTGGTGACAACAATAGGAGCAATTGAACCGTTCTTCAACTGGCGGTCGCGGTGGGTTTTGGCTGAAGAAGCACTCGCCAGGTGGCATCGGATTGAGGAGGACCTCAGCCTTTACGTAGCAAACAGAGAAATAGAAAAATTGGACCAATCCGAAGTCATGAGCTTTTACCATAAATATACCCAAGTTTGGGAGCAGTTTAGCGATCAGTGGCTCGAGCAAAGGAGGGCGGATGGAAAATAATACGATAGTGATTCGTTATATTTGAACCCTTCGATGGCGCCCCTCAGGGACCTCGCGGGCCTCTGGTTCATCTGCGGCCTGATGCTACTCACTTTGCTGTTCCGATGATCTTCGGATTTCGACCCACCGTTGGACTCATCAGTTGATGAGCGCAACGGAAGGCTTGTTCAAATAAAGTAGAGGATCAATTTATGTTCACAGATCCGCAGAAACGCCCGGGTTGAGGGGCTGTCTGTTCGTGCGCGGGCAACCAGATACGCGAATCATCTAAGCGCTGTCCGGCAGGCGCTGATCTCGGCGCGATAAGGCCGAGCGCAAGCACTTACCGAAGGAATAGCGAGGCAGCCTTTCTCGACACTGACGTGGGTGACTCGTCGAGCGCTGGCCCGTATTTTCGGGGGCCCGGCCCGGCCGGTTCCTAGGACAGTCGGTCGGTACTTAGATGAGCCTTCCCCGCGGTGCCGACTTAACATATGCGCTGTTATCGGCGGTAATAGCAAGAGGGACCCAATACGGCTGGGCTGAGGACGACAGCGTCGTCATCGTGTGTCGCTTTGAACGCGGCGTGATGCGATTCAGGCACCTACTCAATACAATCGTGAGTAGGTGCCCGGTTGTTGCGGGGACAGGATTTGAACCTGTGACCTCTGGGTTATGAGCTCAGCGAGCTACCGAGCTGCTCCACCCCGCGGCGCATAGACGACCTTACGCACCACACGAGGAAGACACCAGTCAGGCCGCCCCCAGTGTAAGCGCCGAGACGAGGACCATCGGGATCCCGTACATTCTCCGCCTCGGCTGCCAATTTCTAGATCTGCAGGTCAACCACGCCAACACCTCGCCCTTCCCAATGTCCGTGCGGGCCCTGGCGTAGGTGCCGGCGATGTAGTTCACGAGCCTGGATCGTCCGATGCGCCATTGGCCGCGGCCGCCGATCTGAATGGCCGGCAAGTCCCCTGACGCGATGAGAGCACGGATGGTGCTGTGCTTCGTGGTCAGCTCCTCGGCTACCTGCTACAGAGTGAGGAACCGCAACGGCCTGGGCTGCCCGTCGTCCTGGGGCTGGTCTGTCATGGATTCAGCATTCCATCCTCCAAACACCACGACGTCGCTCGTCGTCGATGGGCGGGATGATCTTCGCCATGGTTCTGGCTTCGTCTGTGGTCCTGATTTGCTCCGTCGTCGACTACCGACGTGAGCATGTGGCGATCGGCCCTGTCGAGGAGTAGCCGGCCGAACGGCTCGTCGCGTGAGCGCTGTGACATGAAGAAGGGCTGCACGTCCAGTGTCCATGCCGCCCTGTGGAGGGCCGCGCCCCTCGGCTGGGTAGGTGCGGTGCTACCCGACAAGATCCTTGTCCGCTGCCGGCGTCCACGTGAAGTCGACTCGCTCGGGGTGGGAGAACGCGACGGGCCCGACCTTGAGACGGTCCTCCACGCTGGGCGCTGCGAGCTGCAAGGCGTGAACGCTCAGACTCTCACTGAACGGCGTCGTCAGGGTGATACTTGAGGCCGGTGCGATGTAACCCGGGGGTGCCAAAGGTCGCCTCTTTCCTGGTCGGTGACATTGGTTTCACTGTACCGGCCGGCCCTGTCAGTCCCGGGTGCGGTGTACCGGTTGGTCTCCACTTCCCCCGGGTAGGCTCGCTGGACCGACTGTTCGTTTCAGATATGGGGGAAGCAATGGGCAACAATCCACTCGATCCGGGATTCTTTCCGATCTTCGGATTTCTCATCTTCGCGGTGCTGTGGGGGTTCGCAGCCCTGGTCCTGTACGGGATCATCCACTTCGGGGTGAAGCACGGCATGCGGTCCTACTACGCCAGCATGTCGCAGGGCTCTGGTCCTGATCCGCGCTCCGACTCGCGATGACCGACTACTCGGGACCGGTCACGACGTACTCGGATCCCGTCAGTACCGTTGCCAGCCCGGAAAGTGGCGCTTTCTGGTTCGCACTGGCGCTGATCAACGCTGGTCTGGCAGAGCAGAAGAATCGCTCCCGCCTCGCCTGGTTCTTCCTCTCCCTCTTTCTGGGTCCGTTCGCCACGCTGCTGATCGTTATCTGGCCGCCACCAGCACCCCTGCCTCCATCGATGCAACGCGGCGGGAAGACCACCCCCGAGGGTCCCCCGATGGTGCCGCACGATAGATGCAACTCACAACTATGCCTGGCAGGCACGCCAGCGTGTCCGGCGGCGACCGGGGGGGACCATATTCCGATAGACAAGTCGCGGACTAAATTGTGACAAGCACATACGTTCACAAGGCCGGGGGAGACGCATGACGGGGTCCGCGGATAACTCGAGCCCTGGTTCTACGGACAAGCGTTGGAGGACTCCCTGGGGCTTTCCTTACGTAGACAGCAGTCCTCAAGCCATTATCACCGTCTTCGGTCCGCTGACTGTTGTCTTCTTCGTGGGTGCTCTCATCAAGTTCTACTGGGACCGTCACAAAAGCACTAGCAAAACCCCCTACCGACGATGGGTCGGAGACAAGCTGAACACTCAGGCGTCTTTGTGCCCTGCCCTTGCATACCTGACGTAGCTCGTCACGGTCTGGTCCCCTGCCAGCCGGGTAGCGTTTCCTCGAGCCGCCGCTGCCGGTCCCCTCGGAGCCGGCCCTGCCGCTACCAAGTGCGTTGTCGGCCGAGCCACACGGCGAGGACTTTCTCGTCCGGGTGCCGGGCGCGGTAGTAGATCGGGAACCGGCCGGTAGCAGCCAGGAATTGCTGGACTTCGTCGAGGCGCCGCTCCCACAGCACGTCCGCGTTACCCCTCCGCGTACCGACCCACTCCCCCAACGCGTTCAACGCTTCGGTCCTGTCGGGGGTGAGGGTACCGGCGTCGTGGTTCCTGCGCTGGTTCTCCAGCCACCGATACAGCACCCAGCTGTCCTGGCTGTCGTTCTGCGCCGGGATCCTCCCGTTCTCGCGCACATGGGCTGTGAGGCGGGCGTAGTGTTCCCACCACGCCTGCTCCCGGGTCCGCCGGCGGTGCTTCTTGTTCGCCGGCCACGCCGGCTGGTCATGTTTCAGCCAGCACGCGTCGAACCACGCCGGATCCCGTTCGATCTGCCGGTCGACGGTGCGGACCACGCGCTTCACAGCGACCCGACACCAGGCGGCAGTCACCGACACGGGCACACCCCGGGAGTACATGAGCAGCCACTCCTGCCCGCTCTCACACGCCGCCGCCTGATTGCAGCCACTCACTGCAATCAGGCCCTTCTCCTCGACCTGCTAGTGCGTCGTCCGACCTATCGAGCACCCATCCAGCTATCGCGGACCGGATGGGACGTAGAGCAATTTGAGCGGACTTGGTGATGCCGTAAGGCGGATTGAGTTTCCAGAATCTGCGGTCACAGAATGTGCAGAAGACAAGCTCTACTGATGCTGCCTCAACGGGAGGTGGACGCAGCCAACTCCATAAGGGATGTGAGTGGCACTAACTCGGGTCTCTCCGCGGTGCTTCCCACGGATTCGGAGCTGCCGCTTATTGCCGACTTCAGGAGCGACTCCATGACGTCGAGCACGTGGTAGGCGAGTTGGCCGTTCGCGCGGTGTTCCATACCGGATGGCGTTAGTGCCATGTCCGCGAGGCCGTATCCCCTGCCCGCGTCGATGTAGCCTGCGCTGGCAGGAAGGACCTCCCATCCGTTCTCCCGGTTCGTAAGGTCGCACACGGCAACCTCCCCGTCGAAGTAGTTCGGGTCAGGAACGGTCAAGCTGGCCAGTTCACCATGGATCTCGATGTTGGAAGCCCGCGTCTGTACGGCGTCGAAACTCATGATCAGGGTGGAGAGAGCTCCGGATTCGTGGACGAGGACTCCGGTGACATGCGTGTCGATGGACACCGGCACCGTCTCACCCGCACGGGGCCCACCCCCGATGGTTCGCTTGTCCCTGGTGTGGCTGGCCGCACCGATGACGGAGGTGACCGGGCCAAGCAGGGTGACCAGCGCGGTGACGTAGTACGGGCCCATGTCCAGCAGGGGTCCGCCACCGGGGACGTAGTAGAAGTCGGGGTTGGGGTGCCATCGTTCGTGTCCCGGCGTCATCATCGTGGCAGACGCCGAGATCGGGCGGCCGATCAGGCCGCTGTCGATGGCATCGCGGGCTGTCTGGATGCCCGTCCCCAGAACGGTGTCCGGGGCGCACCCGACGCGGACGCCGGCCTCGTCTGCCAGGGCGAGTACCTCCTGCGCCTCGCTCGTGTTGGCCGCGAGGGGCTTCTCGCCGTAGACATGCTTGCCCGCCGCGATCGCACGCTTGGCCACCTCGGCGTGCGCGGCAGGGATCGTGAGGTTCAGGACCGTGTCGATGCCGGGGTCCGCCAGGAGGTCGTCCACGGTCGTTGCGCGCACGCCCTCCTGCGATGCGGCGACGGCTTCCGCGCGGCTGAAGTCCAGGTCCGCGACCGCGACGAGGTTCACGGACGGCAGGGATGGCAGGGTCTTCAGGTACTGGGCCACGATCGCGCCGCAGCCGATGATTCCGACGTTCAACGGCTCGCCCACAGCAAACCCCTTTCGATGATGGTTCGGACGTTCGGGTCGTCGAGGATCTCGACGCGGTGACCGGGGGTCGAGACGAAGATGCGCCCCTCGCCCCACTGACGGGTCCAGATGGCAGGGGACGTCACGGGACGGTTCCACGGGTCCCAGTCCCGGACCGCCTGGGTCGTGGTCGCGAGCACGTCGATGTAGTCGTCGGCCAGGACCCAGTACTGCTCGGTCACGAGGTCGAAGTCCCCGATTCCCTGCGTGATCGGATGGTCCGCCGCAGCCGGGAGCATGTTCACTCGGTACGGCACGTAGTTGTCGGACTGCTCGCCGACCCGCTCATCCGGGTGCTTGCCCGGGTGGCACGCGAACTGCCCGCCGATCAGGTGGAGGTAGTCGGACTCGTTGCGGTACGAGTCCGCGATCCCTCCGTGCCATCCGGCGAGCCCGGTCCCGGCCTCGATCGCCGATCGGAGTCCCGCGAATTCGTCCTTCTCGATGGTGTTCATGGTGTTGCACTGCAGGATCAGGTCCACGGTCTGCATGTAGTCCGCGTCCGCGTAGATCTTCGGTGACTCCTCGACCCGGACGGCGTATCCGTTCTCACCGAGGAACGGGATGAACCGGTCCGTGGCCTCGACGGGCTGGTGACCGTCCCACCCCCCGCGGACGACGAGTGCTTCCCTGCTGGTCATGATCCCTCTTTCGTGATGACGTAGTGCAATCCCGGTCGGGGCGGCCTCAGACATGCTGCCACCCCGAGTCGTTCGCTGCGCTCTGCTCGATGGCGTGCAGGACCTTCTGAACACCGAGCGCCTCGTCGAAGGACGGCGAGGGCGTGGTGCCGTCCGCGATTGCCTGCACCAGGTCCACGACCTGGTGCGTGAACCCGTGCTCGTAGCCGAGCCCGTGACCGGCTGGCCACCAATTCCCGGTGTAGGGGTGCACGGGTTCGGTGACGTTGATGGTGCTGAAGCCCGCGGTCTCGGCGGGCTGGGTGCCGTCGTAGAACTCCAGGGAGTTCATGTGCTCGAAGTCGAAGGCGAGCGAACCGAGCGTGCCGTTGACCTCGAGCCTCATGGAGTTCTTCCGGCCGAGTGCGAAGCGGGTGGCTTCGAACACCCCGATCGCCCCTGAGTCGAAGCGCGCGCTGAAGATCGCGGCGTCGTCGACCGTGACCGTTCCGGTTCCCCCATCACTGGCGCCCTGGCCGCCCAGGCCCACGAGGGTCCCGCCGAGGGGACGCTCGTGGACGAAGGTGTTGAGAAGACCGGACACTCCCGTGACCTGCAGGCCGGAGACGTACTGCGCCGCGTCGATGCTGTGCGCTCCGATGTCCCCCAGTGCACCGGAACCTGATTTGCTCCTGTCCAGGCGCCAGGTCATCGGTGCATTCTCGTCCGACAGCCAGTCCTGCAGGTACTGTGCGCGGATGTGGCGGATGGTCCCGATCCTCCCCTGCTCGACGAGCCGCCGAGCGAGGGTCAGGGCCGGCGTGCGCCGGTAGGAGAACCCGCACATGGCGAAGACCCCTTTCGCTGCGGCGGCCTTCGCGGCCGCCGCCATGCGTTCCGCCTCCTCGACCGAGTTCGCCAGCGGCTTCTCGCAGAGCACGTGCTTGCCGGCTTCCAGCGCCGCGATGGCGATCTCGGCATGCGTGTCCCCGGGGGTACAGATGTCGATCAGGTCGACGTCGTCGCGTTCCACCAGGGCCCGCCAGTCCGTCTCGGTGTCCCGCCAGCCCATCTTCTCGGCGGCGGTCGTCACGGCCGCCGGGTTCCGCCCGGCGAGGACGGCGAGTTCGGGCTGCAGCGGGAGGTCGAAGAAGCGCGGCGCGGTGCGCCAGGCATGGGAGTGCATCGCGCCCATGAAGGCATAGCCGATCATTCCGACCCGCAGGGCGGGTTGCGACGTGGACGTCATGAGACTAGTGGTTCCTTTCGTTCACAAACCGATGCCGGCAGATCATTCCCGCCATATGCAGCAGACGAGCTGCCTCACGAAATATCGAGGCTAGGTGAGGCTGATGGCTGACCATGACACGGGTGGCAGCGTCACTGTGAGTGTCCCTCCGTCGACCGAGACGCCGTCGAGTGCTTTGAGGCCGACCCGGTTCTGGTCCTCGAACGTATTCTTCGCATAGACGTCGTCATCGTGCAGGGTGAGCGCCTCGGTGATCGTGGTGGCATCAAGATCGGCGACGTCGATCGAGACTTCGATCGAATCGGTTCGGCTGCGGTTCACGAGGAACACCGCCGACGAGCCGGCCTCTACATCCATTGTTGCCACGGCGTCGACGAGGGGCGCCCGGCCGTAGACGGACGTCTCATAGGTGTCCACCTCGATGGTTGGGCGAAGAATCTCGCCTCGGGCAAGGCGTGCGGTGACCGAAAAGGGGAAGAAAGTGCTCTGACGCCATGCAGCACCACCTGGTTCGGTCATGATCGGCGCGATGACGTTGACGAGTTGCGCCAGGGACGCGGACGCGACCCTGTCGTGGTTCTTGAGCAGGGTGATCATGAGGTTGCCGAGCACTACGGCGTCGGCGACGGAATAGACGTCCTCGAGTTGGCGGGGCGCATACGTCCACTGGTCGTTGACCTCGCCGGAGGCTTGGTGCTCGTCGAGGTACCAGATGTTCCACTCGTCAAAGGACAGGTTGATGGTCTTGTCGCTGCGCAATTTGTGTTTGACGTGATCGGCGGCGGCGACGACGGCTTGGATGAAGTACTCCATGTCCAATGACGAGGCGAGGTAGGAATCGAGGTCGCCGCCGCGCTCCTGGTAGTACGCGTGGCAGGAGATGTAGTCCACGTGTTCATAGGCGTGTTCGAGCACGATGCGCTCCCAGTCGCCAAAGGTGGGCATCGAGGAGCCGGAGGATCCACAGGCTACGAGTTCCAGCGTCTTGTCCGCCGCTTTCATGGCCTGTGCGGTGCGGGCAGCGATCTGACCGTAAGCGTCCGCGCTCATGTATCCGGTCTGCCAGGGTCCGTCCATCTCGTTTCCGAGACACCACATGCGGATGTCGTAAGGCTCTACTGCGCCGTTGGCGACCCGTTGGTCGCTCAGTGCCGTTCCTGATGGGTGGTTGGCGTACTCCAGGAGGTCGAGGGCACTGTCGATCCCGCGGGTCCCGAGGTTCACGGCCATCATCAACTCGGATCCGGTGAGTTTGCACCAGCGGGCAAACTCGTCGATGCCCACCTGGTTCGACTCCAGGGCATGCCACGCGAGGTCACGGCGTACCGGGCGTTGGTCGCGTGGGCCCACACCGTCTTCCCACCGATAGCCGGAGACGAAGTTGCCGCCCGGGTAGCGGATCGTCGTCGAGCCGAGCTCTTTGACCAACTCGACCACGTCGAGTCGGAACCCGTCCTCGTTGGCGGTGGGATGATCCGGCTCGTGAATCCCGCCGTACACACACCGGCCGAGGTGCTCCACGAACGAACCGAAGATCCTCCGATTCAGGGGCGCAACGACCGCCGAACGCTCAATGACAATACGGGCATCGGGCACAACATCATCCTGTCCATGATTACGTACGAGAGAACTAGTTCCTCGGAGCCAAGGAGCGCGTAAAGGCACGGCTCCCAGCCCGGGGCCCTTGATCTTGATGTGAAGCGGGGAGCTGGTCAGCGCGATCGCGCCAGAGTCAGCGGAATCGGACGGTGTCCGTCTCACTCCCCCGCGAGAGCGAGACCGGCGCACTCTGCCCGTCGCGCTTGATCACGTAATCACCGAAGAAACCCGTGATCGACAAGCGTGCGTCATCATCCGTGCGCATCGACGTTCGCGGCAGCCACCATTCGTCCTTGATCAGCGACCGCAGTGCGTGGAACGAGGGTTTCGGCGTGCCGTCGGCGCGAACAAGCCCGCCCGGCGCGCCTAGCCACGCTCCGTCGTCGGTGAACCCCCAGTACGTGATGGCCTGCACGGCCGGGTGGCCCACGAGCGAGCGATAGTGGCGGACGATCTCGTCCGCTTGCCTGGCCTCTCCCTCGGGCGTCGATGGCCAGGATGGGATCTGATAGTCGTTGAGGTCGACGATCTCCGGCGGCATGAGGTCCCCCGACACTAGAGTCGTCTCGGTCAGATGGAGGGGCAGCCCGAAGCGGGCGAATCGGTCGACCATCGCGAGCATGGTCTCTTCTCCCCAATACCCCTGATGCATGTGCGTCTGCAGGCCGATCGCGTCCACGGCGATCCCCGCTTCAAGCACGCGCTCTATCAGAGCTTCGTAGTCGCTCGACAAGTCGAAGTCGTTCAGGACGAGCGTCGCCGAAGGGTTCGAGGCGCGAGCTTCCTCGAACGCGAGCTGAATCATGGGCACGCGACCAATGCTCTGCGCAAGCCGAGTGATTCCGTTTTCCTCTGCAGTGAACACGGGCATGATGACGACTTCGTTGATGGCGTCCCACGTGTCGATGACCCCGGAGAAGTCGGTCACCTCGCGTCGGATCCTCTCGCGTTGCAGCCGCTCGACCTCCGCCACCGGGAGACCGGCCAGCCACTCGGGCGCGAGCGTATGCCAGGTGAGCGGATGCCCCTTCACCGTCACTCCGTGCTCAGCGAACCACGAGGCGGTCCGGAGAAGTCTTCGGGTGTCAGGCTTGCCGCGGGTCGGCTCGAATCCTCGCCAGTAAAATGGAAGGGTCGCGGTGTTGAAGAGGTCGAGCCACATCGTCTCGAGCTCCCGCAGGCCGGCGAGCCCGGCCCCGCCGAAAACGGGCTCCGCCGCGGCATCCTGCTCGGTCTCCCCATTGGCAAGCGGAATGAAGTCGAAACCGATGTTGCCGAAGGCGAAGTCATGACGCTGCTGTTCGACAGTGACATCCGCGTTCCGCACAGGGTTGCCGACGGCGTCCAGCACGGTGACCTGCGCGGTCACCCGGCGATGATCGACACTCACGAGGCACTCCGTGTGATCTCGTGGAACGTCGGGTGGAAGGCCCGGTCGAAGCCCACGACGCGGGCTTCACCGGAGAGCTGCACCGAGTGGGTGATCCGCAGGTCGGTGCTCGACGCTCCGAGGCCAAGGACGATCTCTCCCGGTTCGACGACCCGCTCGCCATTTCGGCCGGTGAAGCCGGTGACGTCGGCGGGAACGTGTATCGAGAGCTCGACGGATTCGCCCGGCTTCAGGTCAACGCGCTGGAAACCGACCAGACGCTGCACCGGGCGCACCACTGACGCGACCGGATCGTGGACGTAGATCTGGACGATTTCCGTCCCAGAACGGTCCCCGGTGTTGCGGAGACGGAGGCCGAGGGTCGCCGTGCCGTCGACTCCGACCGTATCCGGCCCGTGCTGGCCGGCGCTCCATTCAAAGGTCGTGTACCCGATCCCGTGCCCGAACGCGAAGACCGCGGTCGGGTCGATGCTCGACACTCCGTTGGAGCGCGCCAGGGGGGCGGCCAGGTATGTGGACGGCTGCGTTCCCTCTGAGGCCGGGATGCTGACAGGCAGGCGTCCGCTCGGATTGACCCGGCCGGAGAGGATGCCGGCGAGTGCGGCGGTTCCTTCTTCTCCTGCGAAGAACGCCTGCACGATCGCGCCGGCGCCCGTGACAGCGGATCCCAGCGCGTACGGTCGTCCAGCGAGCAGGGTGACGACGGCAGGAGTCGATGTTGCCAGGACGGCGTCGAGAAGGTCCTGCTGGGCACCGGGCAGACGCAGCGACTCGACGTCGCAGCCCTCACCGCTCGTGCCGCGGCCGAAAAGCCCGGCCCGGTCGCCGAGGGCGACGATGACGACGTCCGCCCGTGTTGCAGCATCCACCGCCGCGGAGATCCCGGCGGTTTCTCCTCCGTCGATCGTCGTGCCTGGCACGTATTCGATATCGGCTTCGGGAAACTCGATGCGGAGGCTATCGAGCAGGGTAGGCAGTTTGATACCGAGCGGTGTGTCAGGATGCTGCACGCCGACATGCGCAGGGAACGAGTAGCAGCCGAGAACGGCGAAGGGGTCGTCGGTCGTCGGTCCGACAACAGCAATTCGGCGCGGGGCGGCGAGCGGAAGGGTTCCGTCGTTGCTCACAAGCACGATGGACTGTTCGGCAATCTCGCGGGCGACCGCCCGATTACCGGCGTTGTCCAGGTCGATGGTGCCGCGGATGCCCTCCGCGTTGTCCACGTCGACGTCCCGCAACGCTTCGGGCGTGGCGTCCCAGTCAGGATCGAGCAGTCCGAGTTCGATCTTCTGGCGCAGCACACGCCGGAGGGCACGATCGATGACCGCCTCGGGCAGGTCACCTGACCGGACCGCGTCGACCAGCGGCGCACCGAAGGTCTTCACCGTCGGCAGTTCGACGTCCACGCCCGCAGTGAGCGCGAGAGCAGCGGCCTCGCCCCACGAACCCGCGACGCCGTGAAGCAGTTTCAGGAAGGCGATCCCGAAGTAGTCGGCCACGACGGTGCCGTCGAAGCCCCAGGTGTCACGCAGGATCCCGGTGAGCAGTGACTCGTCAGCCGCCGATGGCACGCCGTCGATGTCGGTATAGGAGTGCATGACCGACCGCGGCTTGCCTTCCCGCATGACCATTTCGAACGGAACGAGCAGCACGTCGGCGAGTTCACGCGGACCGACCGAGACCGGCGCGAGGTTACGGCCGGCTTTCGACGCCGAGTATCCGACGAAGTGCTTGAGGGTTGCGACGATTCCTGCGGACTCGAGGCCACGGACGTACGCCGTTCCGATGGTCCCGATGAGATACGGGTCCTCACCGATGGTCTCTTCGACGCGACCCCAGCGGGCATCCCGCACCACGTCGAGCACCGGGGCAAGGCCCTGGTGGATGCCGACCGAGCGCATGTCGGACCCGATGCGGTGTGACATCCGCTCGATGAGCCCCGGATTGAACGAGGCCCCCCAGGCGAGGGGCACCGGATACGCGGTCGCCCCCCAGGTGGCGAAGCCGGCAAGGCACTCTTCATGCGCAACAGCCGGGATGCCGAACCGGTTGGAGGCCGCGATCCGGCGCTGGCTGCGGAGGAGGGACAGCGCCCCGAGCGCCGGGTCGACCGGAGCCGAGCCGAACGGCCGCGTCAACTGGCCGAGCCCGTTCGGCAGGAGCGCATCGAGGTCGACGACGTCGTCCATGTCGTTCTGATGCGGCGCTACGTCCCCGCCCTCATTGGACGCGCCGACCCAGACGCCGAACAGCTGGGCAATCTTCTCCTCGAGCGTGAGCTCGGTGAGGAGTGCTTCGACGCGGTCGGAAGCGGACGCGGTCACGTCGTGCCATGCCGGCGTGGTCGTCGTGGATGTCGTGGTGCTCAAGGGAGGTCCTAACCTTTGACGGCGCCGGTGAGTCCGCCGACGATGCGACGCTCGAACAGCGTGAAAAATATCAGTGCAGGAATCATGGACAGTGAGGTGAAGGCGAGTACCTTCGCCGTGTCCACCGAATACTGCGAAGCGAACGCCTGGACGCCGAGCGGCAGGGTGTACGTCGCCTGGTCACCGAGGATGAACAGCGGCAGGAGATAGCTGTTCCAGCTCGCCACGAAAGCAAGGATGCCCGTCGTGACCACGCCCGGCAGCGACAAGGGAACGACCATCCGGAAGAAGAAGCCCAGCCGGCTGGTGCCGTCGATCGACGCCGCCTCTTCGATCTCATCGGGGATGGCCTTGAGGAACGGCACCAGGATGATGATCGTCACCGGCAAGCCGAAGGCGATCTGCGGGAGAATCACTCCAGCCAGGCTGTTCATCAGGCCCAGGTCCCGGACGAGGATGTAGAGCGGCGTGATCGCCACGGTCATCGGGAACATGAGCCCGGCGGCGAACAGTGAATACATCGCTCCGCGACCGGCAAACCTGTACCGCGCGAGGATGAAGCTCGCCATCAGGCCGAGCGTCACCACACCGATGGTCGTAGCGATCCCGGCAATCGCCGAGTTGCCGACCTGCTGCCAGAAGGTCGGGCTCGCGAGCACCTCAGCGTAGTTGTCGAAATTCCACGGGTTCGGGAACCCCGCGGGTGAATTGGTGATCTGCGAGTTGTCGCGGAACCCACCGAGGATGATGTAGATGACGGGTCCGAGACAGAGTGCGATGAAGACAAAGGCGATGAAGTAGGTCGCCGGGCTGCCCCACTCCTGGCGGTCACTCGGTGGACGTTTCTTGTGCAGGCGCGTGGGAGCTTCGAGAACAGCCATCACTTCTTTCCTTCTGTGAGGGCACCGGCGGTGTCGCGTGAAAGAACGAACCGCTGGTAGATCAATGCGATGACGAGGGAGATCAGGAACATGACGACGGCGACCGCACTGCCGTAGCCGAAGTTGCCCGACGTGCGCCCGTTGGCGACCATGTAGGTGGCCATGGTCGAGGTCCCGGCAGTCGAGGCGACGTACTGGCCCCAGATGATGAAGACCAGGTCGAACAACTGCAGCGAGCCGATGATCGACAGGAACGCCCAGATCCGCACGGTCGGCCCGAGGAGCGGCAGGGTGATGGTGCGCTGGATCTGCCAGTAGCTGGCGCCGTCGATCGCGGCCGCTTCGAACAATTCGTCCGGGATGCTCTGCAATCCGGCGAGGAAAAGGATGACGGCGAAGCCGATGTACTTCCACGAGATGATCACCATCAGGGACCAGATGGCGATACTCGGATCGGAGAGCCAGTCTCTCTGGAAAGCTCCCAACCCGATGCTGTCGAGCAGCCCATTGACGGAACCGGATGTCTGCAGCATGAGACCCCAGCCGATCCCGACGATGACCTCGGAGATGATGTACGGGACGAAGATGAGCACGCGGATGAGCGAGCGGCCACGGATCTTCTGGTTGAGCAAGAGCGCGAGGACGATCGCGATGGGTCCCTGGAGGACCAGGGAGAGCACCAGGATGAACCCGTTGTGGCGCAGCACGTCGTGGAACGCGCTGTCCTGGAAGATGATCATGTAATTTTCGAAACCGACGAAGTCGGTAGCCGGCCCAAAGCCCTTCCAGCGGAAGAAACCGTAGTAGCCAGCGAGGACGACCGGGAAGATCACGAAGCTGACAAAAACGACGATCGCCGGCCCGGCCAGAAGCGTGATTTCGAGGCGCTTGCGCCAGTCCGCTGGACGCCGTCTGGGCCGCGGCGCGGCAGGGGACGCCGCGTGAGCGCCATCCCCTGCCGTAACCGTGCCCCGCGGCGGCTGCTGGTCCGTCATCAACGGAGCACCCCCTGCAGGTTCAATCATGATCTGCTGCTATCCCTTGGCCGCTGCGTCGTTCAGAGCGGAGACGATGTCTTCAGCTGTGCCCTGACCGGCGAACAGGTCGACAGCACCCTTGTTCAGCGCGTTTCCGACGTTCTGTCCGAACAGGGTGTCGAGCCACACCGTGACGTACGGAGCGTCGTTGTACGCTTCGAGGATCGACTGGAGCGCCGGGTCAGTCACAGCTGCCTGGGCGTCCTGGTTGGCGGGGATCGTCTGGAACGCTTCCGCGTAGCCTTCCTGGTGCTCCTGCTGCATGAAGAAGTTCAGGAACGCGGTGCACTCTTCCTTCGGAGCCTGAGCGGAGCAAGTGAATCCGTCGACGCCGCCCATCATGGCGCCAGGCTCACCCTCGCCGCCGTCGACCTCAGGGAACGGGAACCAGCCCAGGTCTGCCAGAGGCTTCTCGTCAGGGGTCAGCGAAGCGATGACACCGGGATTCCACGCGCCCATGAGCTCCATGGCCGCCTTCTTGTTGGCGAGGAGTCCGGCCGAGCTGCCTGCACCCTGCTGCGCCGAGGTGGTGAGGAATCCGTTGTTGAACGGCTCCGTGTCGACGAATTCCTGCAGGTTGTTGCCGGCCTCCAGCCAGCACGGGTCGTCGAACTCCATGGTTTCGGCGGCCGTGGTGAGGACGTCCTGCGAGCAGGCGCGAACCGCGAAGAAGTAGTACCAGTGCGCTGCAGGCCAGGCATCCTTCGCGCCGACGGCGATGGGGTCGATTCCTGCTCCCTTGAGCTTGTCAACGGCAGAGCCGAGCTCGTCGAGGGTCGTCGGTGTTCCCTCGACGCCCGCTTCGGCGAAGAGGTCTTCGCTGTAGTAGATGCCACCCGGCAGCAAGGCGGTCGGCATCCCGTAGATCTTGCCGTCGACCGCGAAAGCGTCCAACACACTTTCGGGCACAGCAGCCCTGGTGGCGTCGTCGATGGAATCCGTGATGTCCATGGCCTGTCCGGCCGCAACGACATCCGCAAGCTTGCCGCCACCGCGCGCCATGAAGATGTCGGGTGCATCGCCGGAGTTCAGCGCCGTCTGGAGCTTCCCGTCCATCTCCTCGTTCTGAATGGACTGGATGTCGATCGTGACGCCAGGGTTCGCCTCCTCGAACGCTGCGACCGTGTTCTCCCAGTGCGCCTTGCCAGCGCCCGTCGTCGAGTTGTGCCAGAACGTCATGGTGACGTCGCCACCTTCTGTTGCTCCAGTGTCGGAGCCACACGCTGACAAACCGCCGAGGGCGATTGCTGTCGCCGCCCCAACGGTCATCAGCTTCTTCATGCTGTGCTTGTTCATCGTTGAACACCTCTCGAAAGTTTCGACATTTTCGTCGAAGACGCTTAGTGTGGTGTGAGCCTAACAGTGGTGGCCCGGGGAGACGCAAGTGTTTCCCGCAACGAATGAAGATTGGATCCTCATGATCGACTCAAGGCGCAAGGTCAAACTCAATGAATTGGCCGATGAGGCCGGAGTCTCGCTCTCCACGGTCTCCAAGGTCCTCAACGGACGGTCGGACGTGTCCGCGCAGACGCGGACAAGAGTCGAAGAGCTCCTCAGCAAGCACGGATACCAACGACGCCCAGGCCTGCCCAACAGGGACACCTTGATCGAGCTCGTCTTCCCCGAACTCGAGACAGCATGGGCCATGGAGATCATCCGCGGAGTCGAAAATATCGCTCGCGCGAACGATTTAAGCGTCGTACTTACCGAGTCCGGTGACCGCCACTCCCCGTCCCCGGCCTGGCTCACCGGGGTTCTCCGCCGGCGCCCGGTCGGGGTGGTGCTCGTCTTCGCCGATCTCGCGGCCGAGGCGAAAGCAACCCTCCAATCTCGCGCTATTCCGTTCGTGATCATCGACCCGGCCGGAGATCCAGCCCCGGATGTCCCCGCGATCGGGTCGGCGAACTGGTCCGGCGGCCTCGTCGCCACCCGCCATCTCATCGAACTGGGACACACACGGATTGCCGCGATCACCGGTCGCGACGACATGATGTGCTCCTTCGCCCGCGTCGACGGATACCGGTCCGCCATGAACACGGCCGGCATCGACATCGACGAACGCTTCGTGCGATTCGGCAACTTCCGGGTCGACGGTGGCCGCAGCATCGCACTCGAACTCCTGACGCTGCCCGACCGCCCCACAGCGATCTTCGCGGGAAGCGACCTCCAGGCGCTCGGCGTCATCGAGGCTGCCAGAACCCTCGGGCTCCGGGTGCCCGTTGATCTGTCCATCGTCGGTTACGACGATCTGCAGCTCGCTCAGTGGTCCAGTCCTGCGCTCACAACCGTGCATCAGCCGCTCACGGCGATGGGCGAGGAAGCGGCGCGGCTCGTGATCCGCATGAGTGAGAGCACCCTCAAAACCATCCCCCGGATGGACCTCGCAACGCGGCTCGTCGTCCGTGACAGTACCGCCGCGCCGGCTGCGGGCTGACGGGCCGAGGCTGAGATGGAGCCCATCCCTCGACGTCGCGATCCTGCATGGGCACGAACGCGGTGCCGGTGAACAGCACCTGTCCAGCCGGATGCTGATGATGCGCTGGAGTGGTCCCGGAAGCCATTGAGGTGGCGATCGGACCCGCCCGGGTCGAGCGAACAACGAAGCACTCGGCAGGACTTTCAGCGGCGTATCGTTAGCGAACTTGCAACAGGCGGGGTCGAATGAACCACCAGGAGAAAACCATGCAGGGCTTGAAAGTACTTTTCATCGGCGGCAGCGGAATCATCAGCGCCTCCTGCACGAAACAGGCAGTCGAGGCAGGGATGGACGTCTATCTACTCAACCGCGGGATCAACACCCTGCGCCAAGTACCCGATGCTGTCACCACCCTGGTCGCGGATTCCCGGGACAAGCAGGCCGTCTCCGATGCCATAACCGGTCACAACTTCGACTGCGTGGTCAGCTGGGTCAACTTCACTCCCGATCAGGTGAAGCAGGACATCGAGATATTTGCCGGACGCACCGGACAATACGTCTTCATCAGCTCGGCATCGGCTTATCAGACACCGCCAACACACCTGCCCATACTGGAATCCACTCCATTGAAGAATCCCTTCTGGGAGTACTCGCGCAACAAAATCGCCTGTGAGGACCTGCTCGTTGCGGCCTACCGCGAAGAGGGATTCCCCGTCACGATCGTCCGTCCCTCTCACACCTACGACGAGACGCTGATCCCGTTCGACGGAGGATGGACAGTTGTTGAACGCATGCGCGCCGGGCGACCCGTCATCGTGCCCGGAGACGGAACATCGTTATGGACGATCACCCACAGCCGCGATTTCGCACAAGGGTTCACAGGTTTGCTCGGAAACACCTCCGCAATCGGTGAAGCCGTGCACATCACCGGTCAGGAGACTCCGTCGTGGAATCAGATCTACGCCCAGGTCGCGGCGGCTGCCGGCGTCCCGGACCCCTTCCTGGTCCATGTCGCCTCAGACTCCATCGCCGCAGCCGACCGTGAATGGGGTGCGGGCCTCTTGGGCGACAAATCGCACACGATGATCTTCGACAACACGAAGATCCGCTCCCTCGTTCCCGGATTCACCGCCAGCATCCCCTTCAGTCAAGGCGCTCGGGAAATGATCGCCTGGCATGACGCGGATCCGTCGCGCCGAACCGTGGACGCCCACATGGACGCCCTGATGGACCGGCTCGCCGAAGCGTACGCACCGCGTCCTCTCTGACACCCCGACCGCGCTCCCCGCCGGATGGCACTTTATTGCGCCACGGTGGGGCTGTACCGGCAAGCGATCCGTTTGCGGACCCTGACGATCAATCGAACCGTACGAAGGCTCTGACTGATCCGCCTTCGAACTCCTCGGTCTGGGTGTAGCCGAGCGCTTCATAGAACGCTTTTTGCTGTGGCTCGTCGTCGGTGATCAAGACTTTCTGGCGCACATGCGGATACTGTTCGAGCGCTCGTTCAGCGAGGGCTCGTCCGATGCCTCTCCTGTGGTGTGACGGCCGTACGAGGATGTCCTGGAGGTAGCAGATCGAGGCACCATCGGAGACGACACGTGCCAGGCCAACCAGCGTTTCGCCATCACGGGCGGCCACGAGGGTCGAGGACCCCTCCAATGCTCGTTGAAGGTTGTCCGGGTCCTTCGTGTAGGCCAACCACTCCACCGCACCGTACAGCGCGAGGACTTCACTGAGCGCTAAGTCCTCGGCATTCACTACACGTATGGTCGTCATGCTTCATCCAAACATGAAGCTCACTCGGCGAGAGCGGGCGAAATGCTCGCTCGCTGGACCATCCGTTTCTGGAGGGTTTTGGAGGGTTCGAGGATAGTCCCGTTGGAATGGGTATCGATGTGCGACCGTAGTCCGTGACCGCCATGTCTCGAGCGTTGCCAGGACTTACCGCGCTGGCGGTGATCCGATCGGACCGCGATAGTAGGGTGCCGATGACGGAGACCCGGAAGGCTGGATGGTGAAGGGAGAGCCGTGATCACTGAGCTGAACAGACTCGTTGAACTGGTCGAGGACAATCTGACCTACGACTTGGACGTCTCCGTTGTTGCGATGAGCCTCGGGACGACGGAGTACCACCTCCGTCGGATGTTTTCCTCGCTGGCCGGTATCCCGTTGTCGGAGTACGTTCGACGCCGCCGCATGACACACGCTGCAGCGGACGTGCTTGGTGACGAAGACCTGCTGAGCATCGCAGTGCGCTACGGCTACGGCTCGACCGAAGCCTTTGGCCGGGCTTTCCGCTCCGTGCACGGCGCAAGGCCCCGCGACGTACGGCGGGACGGCGGCCCCCTTCGCACTCAACCACAGCTCAGGTTCCGCCTGACCGTAGAAGGGAACACCACCATGGACACCCGCATCGCAGAACGCCCGGCTTTCCGCCTCGTCGGCCACGCAGCCCGGGTACCCCTCATCCACCAGGGCATCAACCCGCACATTCAGGCCCACGTCGCGTCCCTACCATCCGAGGAACACGCACGGCTCAAAGGCCTGGGCAACACCGAGCCGGCCGGCCTGCTGCAGGTGAGCGCCGAGGTCGACCCCGATTACTCAGAGGGCAGTGAACTGACCTACCTGCACGGAGTTGCCATCACCGAGCTGATCCGCGCGCCCGAGGAGCTGGACGTCATCGAGGTACCTGCTGGGACGTGGGCGGTGTTCCGGACCGAGGGCGAGTACCCGGCTACCCTGCAGTCCGCCTGGGCGGCTACTGCCACGGACTGGTTCCCCTCCAACCCGTGGCGTCTGCGCCCGGGCCCATCCATCGTCTTGGTCCTCGAACGAGCCGACGATTTCAGCACAGCCACGTGCGAACTGTGGCTCCCTGTAGAACACGCGTAACCGGCCACCGGGTCTGGTCCTCCTCTGGCCAAAGACCGCGACGTCGCCGACACTGAGCTATGAAGACGTCAGCACTGCTCGAGATCGACACCGGTCGTGGGTTGATGCCCGCCTATGTGGCGGTGCCGACGACGGAACCACCATGGCCAGGCGTCGTCGTGATCCACGACTTCACCGGGATGAGCCAGGACCTTCAGGGCCACGCCCGCTGGCTGGCTGGGGAAGGGTTCCTGGCGATCGCACCTGACCTCTACTACTGGGGCAGCAGACTGCGCTGCCTGCGCACGATCATGAGAGCCCTCGGCCCGCGCCGGGGTCGGTCCTTCGACGACATCGAGGCAGCGCGGCAATGGCTCCGAGCTCACGACGGATGCACAGATGTCGTGGGCGTGGTCGGGTTCTGCATGGGAGGCGGGTACGCCATCGCCTTGGCCGAGGGTCACGGTTTCAGTGCTTCGGCCGTCAACTACGGCGGCTGCCCCTCAGATGCAAGGAACTGGTTGACGCAGGCGTGCCCGGTCGTGGGGAGCTTCGGAGGTGCTGACAGGTCCCCACTGGGCGCGCGCGCCGGTCAGCAGCTGGACGAGCTGCTCACCGAGTTCGAGGTGCCCCACGACGTCAAGATCTACCCGGGGGTGGGTCACGGGTTCATGAATGACCACGCACCCGAGGACCAGACCCTGTTCCTGCGTTTCCTCGCCCGCATCTCCGGCACCAAGTACGACGAGGCCGCCACCGCGGATGCCCGCCGGCGCATCATTCGGTTCTTCACCACACACCTGCGCCCAGATACATCCTCCTCAGCATGACCATGAGCAGCGGCTGATCCGGCCGCGACACCATCCTTGAGCAACGGGCCCTGGAACTTCGTGGGACCGGTCACCCGATTCCAGGAACGCAACGATTTCCCGGCCGGGGCGGGCGGTCAACCTCTCTCGGGGCTCCGGCAAGGCTGCTGTCGGCTCGCCGCCGGGACCTCCGCTGACCTGTGGGCGCGTGGGGTTACCGGCCCGGCCCGGCGCCCGGATCGGGGTCACGGCCGGCGCCGGTGTCGGCGTCGGTGCTGGTGCTGGTGTCCGCGGCGTCGAGTGCTTCCTGGCGAGAATCGACGGGGCTCCTCTCGCCCAGGTCAGTCGCGTGCGCGCTGACCCGGGCAAGCTCTGTCTGGCCTACCCCGTCCTGCTGCTCGCCCGCTCCGGGGTCATGCCCTGAACCTTGCCCTGAACCCTGTCCGGAATCGCCTTCGGAAGCGTGTCGGGGACTCTGTTCGGCTGGTTTGCTGGTGGGTGTGTTGCGGGGTCCGTGGCCTTGTTCGTCCATGAGGGTGTGTGTCTCGGCCCGGGCGATGGCCTCCTCGGTGATGTCCTCGTCGCGGTCGGCGTTCCATGCTTTGATGCCCGCCCATGCCACGGCGGTGAGGGGGACGGAGAGGATCGCGCCGATGATCCCGGCCAGGACGGTGCCCGCGGTGAGGGCGACGAGGATGACGAGGGGGTGGACGCTGAGAGTGTGGCCCATCACGACCGGTTGAAGGAAATTGCCTTCGAGCTGGTTGACGAGGATGACGACGCCGAGCACGATCAACGCGGTGACCGGTCCGTTGGTGACCAGGGCGACAAGGGTCGCCAGGGCGCCTGCCAGGGTCGCGCCGACCAGGGGGATGAACGCCCCGATGAACACGATCGCTGCCAGCGGCAAGGCGAGGGGTACCCCGAGGATGACCAGGGCCAGTCCGATGAAGAACGCGTCCACGGCCGCGACGATCGAGGTCCCGCGGACGTATCCGCCGAGCACCGCGACGCTCTGGTCTCCGACTTTCCGGGCTTTGACCAGGCGGGTGCCCTTGAAGGCCCTCAGGATGAAGGCCCAGATCTTCTCGCCGTCCTTGAGGAAGAAGAAGAGGATGACGATCATCAACACAAGCCCGGTGAGGAAGTTCGTCGCGGCGCTCAGTCCTGCCAGGGCGGTGGTGCCGGCGGCGCTGCTGGTGGCGAAGTCCGCCGCCGCGTCGCGGGCCGCCTGGAGTTGCCCGTCATCGACCGGGATGGGCCCGTTCTCCACGAAATCGATGAGTTGATCAACACCCTGAACGGCACTGCTGGTGAGGGTGTCGGTCTGGCCCATGATCGCGAACACGATTCCCGTGAGCAGGCCGCCGATAAGCGCGAGAAGGATGGCGAAGGACGCCGCGGTCGCGAGGGAACTCGACCATCCCCTGCGTCGCAGCCAGGACACGAACGGTCCGATCGCCGAGGCGAGGATCAGGGCCAGCAGGAGCGGGATGATCACCAGGCGTATCTGGATCAGGGCATAGACGACCACCGTGAACAGTGCCAGCAGGAGCAGGACCTGCGTAGCTCTGTGGGCCGCACGGCCGAGCGGTCCGGCCCAGGCATCCTGATGATCGGTACGGCGCGGGAGCGCTCGTGATGAGGCGGAGGAACTCATGAGGTGTGGCCTTTCGATAACCCTGCTGCGTGCGGGTGCTGGAGACGATTCTGCCCGCCATGCGTCGAAACCACGCTGTCGGATGCGGGCGGATACAAGAGAACCCGGACCCCACTGGGGTAGGTGACGCGAGCCGGCCTGCACCAGGAAGGGAAGCGTGCAACACCCTCAGGGCTCGTGGCTCGGACCTCAGGGCTCGGGGGTGACCGTGCATAGACTGGAACGGCCGGTGTACGAGGCCGGTGGTACCACCAATGACGTCAACCGTAGGGAGAACATCATGGGACTGGACGACAAAATCGGCAACACCGCCGACAAGCTTGGCGGTAAGGGTAAGGAAGCCGCCGGAGACGCCACAGGTGACGACAGCCTCAAAGCCGAAGGCAAGGGCGATCAGGCCAAAGGTGATCTGAAGCAGGCCGGCGAGAAGATCAAGGACGCCTTCAAGAAAGACTGACGCTCCTGCAATCCTGCACTGCGCCAGGACTCAGGTAGCGAAGGTGAAGAGAAGAAGGGGAACGCACCTCAACGGTGCGTTCCCCTTCTTCCGTACCCTGTCCGCCCGCCCGCGGTGCCCTCCTGTCACGACATCCGGGAGGGCGCAGGCATGCGGCCGGCGCCGCCGCAAGGACCCGATACACACAATCATGAGAGCCGCTCCCATGGTGCCTCGGTATCGTTGTAGTCATTCATTTTCTGTCGCCGACCAAGGGATGCTGGTTCAACTGATCGCGCGTCATGGGTCGATCGATGACCCCGACCCCGGGTGTACGTCCTGTTCGAGATCTGATGCTGAGGGCACACAACGTGTCTGGCGCCGAAGGCCACGCCGGTGATCGCGGCCGTCCTCACGCTCCTCCTCGGCGTCGTCGTGATCCTGGCGATCATCGCCGCGAACGGGTACTTCGTGGCGCAGGAGTTCGCCTACATGTCGGTGGACCGCACGCGGCTGGCAGCGCGCGCTGAAGCCGGTGACGTGGCCGCGAAACGGGCATTGAAGGTGACACGCCGCACCTCGTTCATGCTCTCCGGGGCCCAGTTGGGCATCACGGTCACCGGTCTGATGATCGGGTATGTCGCCGAGCCGCTGGTCGGGGAATCCCTGGGAGTACTGCTCGGCGGCGCAGGCGTTCCTGCTGCCCTGAGCATCTCGATCGGCACCATCCTGGCACTGGTCCTCGCCACCGTGGTGCAGATGATCTTCGGCGAGCTGTATCCGAAGAACCTCGCGATCGCGAACCCCGAACCACTAGCCCGCGGGCTCGCACGCTCCACCACCATCTACCTCGCCGCCTTCGGCTGGCTGATCACCGTTTTCGACCACGCCGCGAACGCCCTCCTGCGCCTGGTGAAGGTCGAGCCCGTCCACGACGTCGACACCACGGCGACCGCGAAGGATCTCGACCGGATCGTCGCCGACTCCCGGGACAGCGGTGACCTGCCCGAGGACCTGTCGATGCTCATCGACCGCATCCTGGACTTCCCGGACCGCGACATCGACCACGCGATGATTCCCCGATCGCAGGTCGGAACTGTTACCCCTGCTTCCTCGATCGACGAGGTGCGCGCCAGGATGGCCGAGGCGCACACCCGGTACCCGGTGGTCTCCGATAAGGAGGAACCTCTCGGCGTGGTGCACCTGTCGGACCTGCTGCGTCCGGACATCGACGGGGACGCTGCGGTCACCACGATCATGCGTCCGGCCCTGGTTCTGCCTACCCTGATGTCACTGCCCGACGCGCTGGAACGGCTGATGCAGTCCCGTAACCAGCTGGCCTGCGTCATCGATGAATACGGCGGGTTCACCGGTGTCATCACCGTCGAGGACCTCGCAGAAGAACTCCTCGGCGAACTCACCGACGAACATGACGACGACGCAGCACCGTTCATCGAGACAGAGGACAAGACGACGTGGCGTATGAGCGGCAGCATCCACACCGACGAGGTGGAACGGGCCCTGGGTCACAGCCTTCCCGAGGGTGACTACGAAACACTCGCCGGTCTCCTCATCGCCACGCGAGGTGAACTGCCTGCACTCGGTGAAAGCGTGACGGTGGAGCTTCCCGACGACGCACGCGACTACGTCCTGGACGAACCCGTCCGCCGGCTCCTCGACATCACGGTACTCGACATCGACCGCCACGTTCCCAGCATGCTCGACGTCCGGTTGCGCCAGATCACTCTCGACGACACGGACACGCAGGCTGACACGGGCGCCACCCCGGGTGCTACCGCTGGGGCTGAAGCACCTGACCACGGGCAGGCCGCACCACAGCAGGAGGAGACCCGATGACGGACCCGCTGATCGTCACCCTCGCCACGATCCTGCTGATCATCCTCAGCGCGTTCTTCGTGGTCATCGAGTTCGCGCTGCTCGGTGCCCGCAGTCACCGCCTCGAGCCGGAAGCCGCGACCAGTCGTTCCGCCCGCGCCGCGCTGCGTGGCATCAACGAGCTGACCCTCATGCTCGCAGGAGCGCAGCTAGGCATCACCGCATGCACGTTCGCCCTGGGTGCGATCACCAAGCCCGCGGTCGATGCGTGGCTGGGCCCGGTCCTCAGCTCGTGGGGCGTGCCCGGCGGTATTGCCGGTGGAGCAGCGTTCGCGTTGTCGCTGCTGTTCGTCACCTTCCTGCACCTCGTCGTCGGGGAGATGGCACCGAAGTCCTGGGCCATCGCGCATCCCGAGCGGTCGGCGAAGCTCATCGGCATCCCGTCGAGGATCTTCATCTGGCCTATCCGTCCCCTTCTGAAATGGGTGAATGCCGTGGCAAACCGGCTGGTTGCCGCCAGCGGTGTCACCCCGGTGGAGCGAGCCGCTGTCGGCGGCCAGGATGCCGACACCATCCGCCATCTCGTGGAACACTCCGCGTCCGTCGGTGCTCTCGATGCCTCTTTCCAGCCCCAGCTTTCCGGGGTCCTGCACCTCGAGAATCTGACCGTCAGGGACCTGGTCTCCCCCGGCCTACCGACCTCCGTACCATCCACCGCGACGATCGCCGACGTTCAAGCCATGGCCGCACGCTCCCAGCACCTGCGGATCTTGGTGGGCGGGACGACGACAGAGGGCCCCGGAGTGGTCCACGTGCGCGACACGCTCCTCGAACCCGTCGACCGACCGGTCAGCGACCTCGCCCGACCCGCTTTCCAACTCGAGGCCACCACCCCGGTGTACGAAGCCCTCACCCAACTGCGGGGGGCAAGGAAGCAGCTCGCCGTCGTCATGGAGGACGAGCGCCTCATCGGAGTGATCACCCTGTCCGACGTCCTCGGGCACGTCCTGCCCTCATCAGCAACCCCGGCCGTCGAGAAGGGCTCACGTCGGACCCCGCCGTCGACATGACGACCGAGCTTCCGTTTTCCGGCCACGCGAAGCATGCTGAGGTACTGGCAAGGGAGAGGGAAGCGACGTGGAACAGTACGACAGTGGAGGCGCGCCAGACGCGGCAGACGCGGTCGATCGGATCAGGGCCTATGCTCGGGGCATCTTCAAGGCAACGGCGGCGGCGTATTCGCTGATGGATCCCGAGTACGTGATCCTCGACGTTAACCCCGCGTTCGTCGAGCTCGTGGGCATCTCCGCTACTGATCTCGTCGGACGCCAGGCATTCGAGGTGTTCACCGAGAGCCCGTCACAGGCGGAGCAGGAACCGGCCCGGGTCATGCGCGAATCGCTCGAACGCGTCAAGAAGACCGGGCAGCGGGACAGCCTGCTCCTGCACCGTTTCGACATCCCTGATCCTGCCCACCCCGGCGCGTTCCTGGAGCGGTACTGGAGCCCGGTCAACAGCCCCGTCCTGGACGACGAGGGTCACGTGGTCGCTCTCTTGCAGGAGGTGCACGACGTCACCGAGCACCGCGAGGATCTCGTCCGTCTTCTGGCCTACCTCAGCGCTGATCCGGATGCGTCCGACGCGGACCGGAAACAGCGCTTCACCGAGTACTCGGCGGCGACCATGGTGACGTCCGGTCTCTATCGCTCCGCGCGCAGAGAGGTGGAGCAACTGCAGGAAGCCATGAGTTCCCGGGCCGGCATCGAGCAGGCCAAGGGCATTCTCATGGCTCAGCACCACTGCACCAGCGCAGAGGCTTTCCTCCGGCTGCAGAAAATGTCCAACGACACCCACGTCAAGCTGAAGGACGTAGCAAACGCCATCATCTACCAGGTGACGACACTGCGCCGCGGCGGATAGCCACCACGCATCTCCCGCAGCGTGTCCGCAGGCAGACCCGGCTCCCCTGCAGGCAAGGGCACTGACCCCTGCAAGTCCCCACCGACATCCCACCCGCTGTCAGTCCGGGACTGTCCGAAAAACGGTCTCGCTAGATTCGCGGGGCGTCGTAGGAGCAGGCCGCCCTGGGGTGTTGGGGCAGGTCGTCGATCAGTTCGTTCAGGGCCATGGCGATGAGGTCCCGGTCCATGGCTGGTAGGTGATACATGCCGTGCAGGTACGCGTCGAGCTCGAACTCCTGCAGGTTGCCAGTCATGCCGAAGTAATTCCACCAGATGGCTTCCGTGGTGATGTCCGCGTCGCGTGCTGCAAGGAGGATGCTGAGTCGCTGGGTTTCTTCATTCATGGGGATGCCCGCCTAGGCGCCTATAACCGGGAAATGAACTATGTCCATGTCCCTGAGGAGAACACCTCTGGGGAACCGGAAGAGCCCCAGCAGACACTGCTGACTTCTTCAGGGTAGCCCTCGCTCCGGGGCGTCGTCGCTCGGGGATGCGTCACACGATGGTGGAGCTGACCTTCTTGCTTTCCGGCCGTGGCGCGAATCCCAGACCGAAGAAGGTCCACAAGGTCCCGGCGGCGGCTGGCCGAGCACGCGCAATTCAGGAGACGACGTTCGACCTAGTCGGGAAGGTAGGGCTGGAATCGTTCGAGGGCGCCGTCATGGACCGGTACGAGGAGTTCGGTGCTTTCAGTTGCGGTGCTCGCGGTGATGGTCGTGTTGGCTCCGGGCGCGTCGCCGACCGAGTCGAAGATGTGCTCGTTGTCCTCCAGTCGGTATTCCTCACCCGCAGGGACGGCGACGATGATCTCGTCGTCGTCGTCGCTGATTGTCACGTCAACGGATTCGTCCGACTCGTTCTCCAGTGTGCCCAGAAGCCGTCCGGGCTCGTCCTCGGCGGATGCGACGAGAAGGATGCTCAGGAGGTCTATGTCCCCGACTGCCCCGTTCTCACCGACAGCGCTGACGTCCTGGTCCACGGTGTCGGGCGATGAGCAGGAGGTGATGGCGAGACACGTCATGGTGGCGGCTGCGGCCACAGTGCTGATCCGTCTGGTCAAGGGACGCAGTGTATGGCGACGGTCGTGCGGTGCTTTCGGAGTCGGTGTCACGGCATTCCTTCTGGCTGTAGGACTGGTGGGTACAGGGATGTCGGAGACTGAAACGGGGCCTTTCGACGCCTGTGTGGTGGTGGACTATTCGGGCCTCAAGGCCCCGTTTCGTCGCATTCCTGTCGGGGTGCGGCCGGCCTCGGGTCGGCCGCACGTGGTTGGGCGGTACTAGGGAAGGTCCTCGACGTCGTCGGCGACGACGACGAGTTCCTGCTCGTATTCCACGACGTAGGTGGACTCGTCGTCGTCGAAGGTGAATCCTTCTTCTTCCAGGTCGGTGAGGATGAAGTTCCGTACCGTGCCTGTCACCTGGACGTTGTCGCCTTCTTCGACTTCCTCACCCAGTCCGGTGCCGACGATGAGGGTTTCGTCTTCTCCGACGCTGAAGACATTGGGGCCGACCACTTCCTGAACTTCGGTCTGCAGGGTGACGGTCTCGCCGAGGATGGCTGCTTCGGCGGTGGGGCCCGCCTCTTCGGCTTCCTGAACGACGGTCTCCTCGGCGCAGCCGACGAAACTCACGGCGGCGAAGGGCAGGAGCGCGGCGAGAGCGAATTTCCGGGCGAACAGAATCTGCTTCTGGGTGGTCATGATGTCTCCTTCAAACGGGCGAGCGGTGACGCGGCCGCCTTCCCGCTGTGGTTGCGTATGGCTATGTACGTCTCTTCGACCGTAAGGACCCTTACCGTTCCGGGTCCACCGCCGTTACGTGCCCGACACCGCGCTGTGACCTCCCCACGGGCGCAGCGTTACCTTCGCGACAGATCGTGACCTGCCCGCGACCTTCGGGTCCAGTGTCTTGACTTTCAGGCGTTCCGGGTGGGCCGGGGTTGTGGCAGCCGTATACCGCGTGGTCCTGCCGAGCGTCGCTGGAGCGTGCATGTCGGATGTGGTTGACCGGTGGGTGCGGTCATCGACAGGGTGGATGGACACCTTCACACCAATCGAGGACGCGGCTGCAGGAACAGAGGTGCAGTCGCGTCCTCAGGATCGAGGAACATCATGCGTCTGGACAACAGCAGGCTGACTCGCACGATCACTACCGGGGTCGTGCTCTCTGCCGCTCTCTGGGGCATCAGTGGATGCTCGAGTCCCGAGGACGAACTGCCGGCGATCGTCGAGACGACGCCGGAGGCCGGGGTAGCGGAGGAGGACTCGGGTGCCGAGGATTCTTTCGCTGATTACACGGGAGTGTATGACCGCGAGTTCTACGATGACGTGGAGTTCTACGTGGGTGAGGAAGTCACCGTGGCCGCCATTGTCGGTGAGGTCATTTCACCGAACGTCTTCACCATCGTCGATGCAGTCGACAGCGACCAGGAAGCCGAGGACGTCGTCGACATCGACGAGGTGGTCATCGAGCCGCTGCTGATCGTCCACGAGCAGGAGATTCCCGGGCTCACACCAGGTCAACCCGTCGGGGTCGTCGGAGTTGTCCGCGAGGAGTTCCGTGTCGAAGCGATCGAGGGGGATCTGGCAGTCGAACTGGACGAGGACGACTTCGCCCAACGTGAGGAAAAGGCTTACATCGAAGTCACCGAGGCCGCACCAATGGTCGCCGGAAGCTGACAAACGAATGAACCCAGCAGGGGTCCGGTGTCCGACTAATCGGCGTCCTTCTGTCAGCGTTCTGTTGGCTGCTCGGCCGGGTGCGAACCCTGCCCGGGTTTTTCGTTCCACGCCTTGATCGCAGCCCATACCACTGCGCAGGCGGGGACGGCGAGGACGGCTCCGATGACGCCGGCGAGGATCGCTCCCGCGCCGAGGGCGAGGAGGATCACGACGGGGTGGAGTTTGACCGCTTTGCCCATGATCAGCGGCTGCAGAAGATTTCCTTCGGTTTGCTGCACGATGACGACGGCGATCGCCAGGGCGATGGCCGGACCTGTGCCGCTGGTGATGTAGGCGACGAGCACGGCGAAGATCCCGGTGATCGTTGCGCCGATCACGGGCACGAACCCGCCGAGGAAGATGATCATGGTCAGCGGCAGGGCGAACGGGACGCCGAGGAAGAACATTGCGAGGCCGATACCCATGGCGTCGATGAGGGCGATGGTCGTGGTTCCGCGCAGATAGCCGCCCATGGTGACGATCGCCTGCTCGCCTGCGTATGTGGCCCTTTGGAGTGTCCTCCCGTTCAGCGGCCGGGTGAGGAAGATCCACATGTTCCTGCCGTCCTTGAGGAAGAAGAACAGGACGACGATTGACAGCAGGACAGCGGTGAAGGCATTGGCCAGGAGGGACAGGGCAACCACGGCGTCGCTGAAGGAGAGGCCTCCGAAGAAAGATTCCAGGGCGGATTCCCGTGCCTGGCGTAGTTCTTCCTCCGTGAACGGCAGGGCGGTCGCTGCGAGCCGGCGTTCGATCCGGTCGAAGCCCAGGTCCGAGTTGAACGAAATCTGACTCCACTGGGACGTGATCGAATGGACGACCGCCCACCCCACCCCGCCGACGGCGGTAATTCCTGCCAGCAGGGAAAGCCACACGGCCGCCAGGGTCGGGACGCCGCGACGATGCAGGATATCGACCAGGGGGTGGATGGCCGATGCCAGGAGAAGGGCGATCAGGACAGGGACGACGATGAGTTGCAGGCGTACCAGGACGGACCCGACAGCAAGGACGGCGACGCCGACGAGGATAACGAGCAACAAGGTCACCAACGCCCGGCCGGAGGCCGACGCCCATACACTGCTCTGACCACTCGGACTGCTATGGCTGCTATGGCTGCTCATTGCATTGCTCGCATCGCTCGGTTCGACAGGTGCCGCAGTGCGTCGTTCACAACCGCGGGGTGGGTTTGATTGACGCTGTGTCCTGCATCGGGGACGACGACCAACTCCGCAGTGGCGCCGATTCTTCGGGTCAGGAGTTCGCTGCGCCGCACGGGAATGGTCCTGTCAGTGGTTCCGCTGACGACGAGCACAGGAACTCGTCGAAGCAGCTCGAGTGATTCGGTGCGGTCGTAGGTCAACAGCGATCGGTAAGCGGACGCGATGACAGCGGCCGACGTGTGAGCCCACAAAGCCTGTTTCGCTCGCAGAAGTGTCTCCGTTGGAGAGGAGCGGCCGAACATCGTGTAGCGGAGGTACCAGCGGCCCGGCAAAGTCTCGGGAAGCTTCAGGGCATCCAGAGCGGGCGCACACAGAGCCAGGAACTGCAGAAGACCGTGCGCGGCGCGGCTCCTCACCAGGATGCGCGCTACCGGGCTGGGTGCCGCGACTTCCGGGATCCTCGTCGCGGCCGTGCTGATCAGAGCAATGCCTGCGATCTTCGGCCCGAGGAGTTCCGGGGCTTGACCCACGAGGGCAAGACCCACCATCCCGCCGAGCGAATGCGTGACCAGGACGATGCGCTCATCCTGGGCGGTCGTCTTCTCGATGACATGGTTCAGGTCTTGGGCGAGCCTTGAAACGGAGATTCTTCCCGGATCACCGCATGCACTTTTCCCATGACCGCGCTGGTCGTAGAAGACCATGTTCACGTGGCCTCGGAAGGCCTCGAGCTGCTCCCGGAACTCCTGTGAGCTGGAGGCGACGCCATGGACGAACACGTAGGTCGGGGCGCCAGCCCCCACACGGTCCTTCCGTACGTAGAGGCTGACCCCGTCGTCGCACACCACCTCTACCACTCGGGAGGCCGGTGACTGGTCCGTCATGAGGTGGCCTGAAGGTCGAAGAAGACAAGCTGAGGTGGTGCGCTGACGCGCATGGGTAGGTTGCTGAAGCCGATGCCGCACGTGACGAAGAGGGTGTTGCCCTGTTGGCCGTAGTCCTGCGGTGCGAAGCCGTCTGCCACCATCGTCTCATCAGTGGTCCAGGCGAGCCACGACCAATCAGGCGTGCCCGGAACTGCGATCTGCCCGCAGTGGGTGTGTCCGGCGACGGCAAGAGGGGCTGTGCCTGAGGGAAGTGACGGAAATGTTGTGGGGTTGTGCATCATCACGACTCGTGGCGCGGTCTCGGGCACTCCTTCGAGGGACTGCTGCACGTCCGCCAGCCCGTTGTAGGCCGGGGCGACACCGACGATCCGCAGATCAGTACTGCTGCTCGGCAACGGTAGCGCGGCGGACTCGTTCTGCAGCACGTTCACGTCCCGCGACTTCAGCTCATCGATCAACGCCTCCGATTCACCGCTGAGGTAGTCGTGGTTCCCCAGCACCGCGAAGACCGGGATGCCGGCCTCACGAACCGGCTCCAACAAGTCCGATACCGTCTCCGGCGTCCTCGGATCTTCCCCGTACACGAAATCACCGGCGATCAGCAGCGCAGCCGGATCCTCCTCCACCACCCGGTCCACGATGCGTTCGATCATGTCGATGTTGGCGAACCACATACCCACCTGCAGGTCGGCGATGACCGCGATCTCGGTCCCATCCGCCTCCGAGGTCAGGCCCGGCACCATGGCTTCATGGCGCTGTTCATCGAGCATCACCCGAGGCTCCACCAGCACGCCGTATGCCACCAACAGTGCCACCAGCACCGTCCCGATCGTCACGATCGACTTCACCAAGCGCTTCATAGGTCTCCTCACTCCTTCGGACACCGTCAGTTCACTCGAACACAAGCTATGGAAGCCCGGGCAGAACTCCCAGAATCAGGCGCCTCGCCCGAAAGTGAGTGCCTGAAACAGGCCGACCGGCACAGACCTGCGGCGTGAACAAACCCCCCAAGCATGGCAGGCACGAACAACACCCGGCCCGAATTCAACACGATTGCGAAAGTTGCCCTGCCCTGCTCGGCCTGCGTACGGTTTATCAGACTTGCGGCTGAGCGCTGTTGGAGATGCAAGGATGCGGGCTGCCGCGATCTGACGCCGATGAGGAACAGGACACGAACTGTGGGCAACGATCTGGATCTCGATTTCGGCAACACGGAGCTGGTGCTCCACAACCGGTACGAAACCCTCTCGATCGTGAACGACGTCCTGATCGCTTTGTGGTTCATCGCCGGCAGCATCCTCTTCTTCAACGAGAGCACCACGACTGCAGGAACCTGGTTGTTCCTCGCCGGGTCCATCGAACTCCTCATACGCCCCGTCATACGCCTCAGCAGGAACATCCACATCACCTCAGTGTCGAGAAGGACGGACACCGGCAACTACTGACAACGACGTACTGCATGTCACCACGACTGGGCGGATGGTCCCAGGCTTCATCAGTCCTTCAACCTCGTCGGACTCGAGCTCCTCGTAGCAACCGACATCATCCGAACGGTAGCCGTCACCTCGACCTCCACCTCGGTCGGCGTTCTGGCCCTGATCGTCCTCATCCGGACGTTCCTCAGCTTCTCCCCGGAACTCGAGATCACCGGTAGATGGCCCTGGCAGAAGGAACCATCGTCCAGTTCCACCAATAGTCGCTGACGCAGCAATAGAAGGAGACCTTACGATGGCTTCGAACACCCCACCGCAAGACGGCTCGGCGCGAGATCCGGCGGGCGCTGCGGAACAGGATCCTGCTGATCAGCATTCTGGTGATGGGTCCGAGGGTCAGCAGAAACTCTCTCTTGTCGGATCGGTCGCCCTCGGCACGGGCGTCATGATCGGGGCAGGGATCTTCGCCCTCGTCGGTCAGGTCGCCGAACTCGCCGGCGGCTGGGTCCCCCTGGCATTCCTGGCCGGCGCCGTCGTCGTCGCCTTCAGCTCCTACTCCTACATCCGCTACTCAGCCGCGAATCCCTCGTCCGGCGGGATCGCGATGCTGCTCAAAGCCGCCTACGGCCCCGGTGTGATCGCCGGCTCGTTCTCCCTCTTCATGTATGTATCGATGATCCTCGCCGAGAGCCTGCTGGGTCGAACCTTCGGCACCTACCTCCTGCGTCCCTTCGGCATGCAGGACTCAGCACTGTGGGTACCGGTCCTGGCGGTCCTTGCAATCGCCGCTGCCGCGTTGGTGAATCTGGTCGGTAACCAGTGGGTGGAACGCTCGGCAACAGTCACCGCAGCCCTGAAGATCATCGGCATCGCGGTCCTCGCCATCGGCGGGATCCTCGCCTCCGGGCTCTCCTCCCTCGGCAGGCTCTTCACCACCACCGGCCGGACACCGCCGGACTCCGGATGGCTGGGCTTCCTGGCCGGCGTCACCTTGTGCATCCTCGCCTACAAAGGCTTCACCACGATCACCAATCAGGGCGCCGACCTGAAGAATCCCCAACGCAACATCGGGCGGTCCATCATGATCGCCATCAGCCTCTGCACCGTCCTCTACCTCCTGATCACCGTCGCCGTCACCGGGAGCCTCACAGTCCCCGAGATCGTCGCCGCCCGCGACTACGCCCTGGCCGAAGCAGCCGAGCCCGCCTTCGGGGCCTGGGGCGTGAGACTGACTGTCATCATCGCGATCATCGCCACCCTGTCCGGGCTGATCGCAAGCCTGTTCTCCGTGTCCAAGCTCTACGACATGCTCCACGACATGGGCCAGGCACCCGGTCTCCCCCGGCACACCACGCACCAGTCACTGCTCATCACGGCAGGCCTCGCCATCCTCATGGCGGCCTTCTTCGACCTCTCCCAGATCGCTTCCCTCGGAGCGATCCTCTACCTCACCATGGACATCGCCATCCACTGGGGCATCATCCGACACCTCGGACACGACATCCAGGTGAAACCATGGATCCCCGCGATCGCCATCATCCTGGACCTCGCTGTCCTCATCCCCTTCCTGTTCCTCAAGGTCCAATCGGACCCGCTCACCCTGATCATCACCGCAGCGACCGTCATCATCCTCGTCACCACCCAGTGGTTCATGGTCCACCTCCGCGAAGACTCGAAGAACACCTAGGGCAACCAAGCAGCCACCTCCACCTAATCCAGGGAACATCCCATCCGAAGGACAGCATGCTTACGAATCCTTCGGTGTCGGCTCCTCGAGATGGTTCGCGGGCTGACCGGGATTGCTGGAAACCACCACTGGAGGAAACCCATGACGGAGATTGTCGCGCACCACGGATTGTTCAAGGACACGAACCTGCACGTCGATGACACGGGCGGGTCCGGCCGACCGGTGGTCCTGCTCCATGGGTGGCCGCTGTCCGGTGAGGCCTTCGCGCATCAGGTGCCGGCCCTGCAGGCGGCCGGTTACCGGGTCATCACCTACGACCGGCGCGGTTTCGGTCGCAGCGACAAACCCAAGACCGGGTACACCTACGACACCCTGACCGAGGACCTCCACGCCCTGCTCGAGCAGCTGGACCTCACCGACGTGACCCTGGTCGGGTTCTCCATGGGCGGCGGCGAAGTGGCCCGCTACTTCAGCACGTACACGCCGGAGCGGATCCGCAGCGTCGTGTTCGCCTCCGCCGTCCCGCCCTACATGCTCCAGGGCGACGACAACCCGGACGGCCCTCTCACCAAGGACGCCGCCGCCGGCATGACCGCCGACCTCACCAAGGATGAAGAGTCCTTCTACGACGGGTTTACCACCGAGTTCTTCTCCGCGCACGGGAACCTGAAGGTCACCGAGGACCAGCGCCAGGAAGCCCTGGCACTCTGCCGGCAGGCCGACAAGAAAGCAGCCCTGGCGTGCATGGCCGCATTCGGCTCCACCGACTTCCGCGACGACCTGCCCAAGATCACCGTCCCAGCCCTGGTCCTGCACGGAGACGCCGACGCGACCGTCCCCTTCGAAGGCTCAGGCCGGCGCACCCACGCGGCCCTGCCCGGTAGCGACCTCCACGTGATCGCCGGCGGCCCGCACGGCTGCAACGTCAGCCACGCCGACGAATGGAACCAGGCCCTCATCACCTTCCTCGCCGGATAAGCACGACACCGGCCCGAAGGCACTCCCTGACCCTGGGACACCGTCCGACCTAAGATATCGCCTACCCGGCATACTGTCCCTACCTGCGCCGTGCCAACGGTGTGGGTTTGATCGCCCCATCGAAAGGAACACCCTGTCATGGCTGATCTGTCCGCTATCGCTCTCGTCTGCACGCTCACCCCATCGCCGGACCCGTCCAGCACCGAGCTCATGGCCCAGCACATCCTCGACGAGTTCAAGGGCCACGGAGTGCGCACCTCCTCGCTGCGGGTCGTGGACTACGACGTCAAACGCGGCGTGAAGACCGACATGGGCAACGGAGACCAGTGGCCAACCATCCGGGAGCAGATCCTCGCCGCGGACATCCTGGTCCTGGCCACCCCGATCTGGATGGGACACCCCTGCAGCGTCGCCCAGCAAGTGCTCGAACGCCTGGACGCTGAACTGTCCGAAACCGATGATGAAGGCCGGCCCAGCATGTACGGGAAAGTCGCGACCGTGGCCGTCGTCGGCAACGAGGACGGCGCCCACAAGACCATCGCCGACATGATGCAGGGACTCAACGACATCGGCTTCACCCTCCCCGCGCAGGGCGGCACCTACTGGGTCGGCGAAGCCATGCAGACCGTCGACTTCAAAGACCTCGCCCAGGTCCCCGATCCCGTCGCATCCACCAACTCCGGTCTCGCCCGCAATGCCACCCACCTCGCCGCCTACCTCACCCGTGAGCAATACCCCGCCGGCTGACCCCGCGACGCCGCACATATACCCCGCACCCCGGGGCCATCGTCGCTATCGAGCCGGCCAGTAATGCACGTCCAGGCACTGTCCGATCCTGTGACGGGAGAGATCATCGATCGGAAGGACCTTGCCGAACGGCTGCTCGCCCAGGCCAGGGAGCAGGGCGTGAGCCTTGTCGAGCCGGACGAACCACGCCCTGTGCCGGTGGAGTCGGGGGCAAGCACTCAGACCGGTTGGTGGCGGTTGCCGCCGCGTTGCGCGGCGGCGCCGGCGAGGACGACGATCAGGATGCCGGCGAACTGGACGGCTGTGGGTTGTTGGTGCAGGATCAGCAGGCCAAGGAGGACGCCGAGGGCGGGTTCGAGGGCCATCAGGGTCCCGAATGCGGTCGGCGTCATCCGGCGCAGGGCGAGCATCTCGAGCGCGAACGGGAGGACGGGCAGCAGGATGGCCAGCCCGGCCGCGGCGGCGAGGGTTCCGGGAGTCATATGCCCTGCGGCTTGCGGTATCCCGATGACGGCGGCGGTCATGGCCGCAATGGGAACGGTGAGGGAGAGTGTCCCGATGCCGGTGTAGCGGTCACCGATCCGTTGGGTGAGGACGATGTAGAAGGCCCAGGCGAGGGCCGCGAGGCCGGCGAATCCGACACCGACGGCGTTGAAATCGCTGTGCCAGGGCTCGGTGAGCAGAATGACGCCGCCCAGCGCGACGACGGGCCAGATGAGCGCCCGGGCACTGTGGCTGCGGATGGCCGCGACGGTTAGTGGGCCCAGGAACTCGATGGCGACGGCCGTGCCGAGGGGGATGTGCTCGATCGCGGCGAGGAACGCAATGGACATCAGACCGGTTGCGATACCCAGGGCCAGCAGGGTTGGCACGTCCTGACGGCGAATAGTACGCAGCGGTGGGCGGACCAGGGCCAGGAGGATGAGGGCACCCAGACTCAGTCGCAACCAGCCTGTACCGGCCGGGCCTACGGCTGCGATCATGTCCATCGACAGGGCGGAACCGAGCTGGATCGAGAGCATTGCTCCCACGGCCAGGCTCCACGCCGGCACCGGAGCCCCTGACCCACGGACCCCACTGGGTAGCCGGTACGAGATGCGCCCGGTCATATCCGTTCGTCCTCCGTGGACCGGCCGTGCCGTATCAGGCGACGGACGATGCGTACATCAGGACCCAGGCGCAGCAGGTGGGTGGCGAGGTCGTCAGTTGCCGTGTGAAGGGCCTCATCGCTCATGGGTTCGAGCGCGTCGAGGATGAACAGGGCGGTCACGGTGTCGTCGGTCAGCTGGGTGCGGCGTCCCTGGCGCCAGTTCCAGCGCCTGCACGTCACCCCCGCGTCGTCGCACCAGATGACCTCACCCGTCTCGGGGTGTTCGATCGTGGGGATACCGCCGGCGACGGTGTCGAAGGGCTCGGTGCCGGTGGCGCGGGCCAGGCGAGGTGCGCCGGTGTAACCGGTGAGGTCCTCCCCGCCCAGCGGAACCTGGTGGAGCACCGAGACGGCGTTGTAGAGGTCGGTGAGACGGTTGACCCGGGGCAGACCGGACCCGGCGCGGCGCAGCAGTGCCTCCAGACTGTTGCGGGTGCGCTGCGGCTTCGCGCCGAAGGACCTGTACGCCGCACGCCAGGCAGCCACATGCGGCAGGTCCTCGACAGAGTGGGTGCTCAGTGCCTCACGTGCAGAGGCTTCCGCGGCCTGGAGCAGCGCTTCACCGGCCTGATCGCTCGGGCCAGGAACGAGCCCGTCGACGGCGAGCAGGGCTGCCCGATAGTCAGGCCGCAACGAGAACACCGCAGCGTCGACCACGGCATCATCAACGAACTCCTGGAGAACGCTCACATCAGTCATCGGGCCACCTCCGGCCGGTGCCCGGACCCAACGCCGGGCTCGAAGACTGCCAGAGAGAATCGCGCCGGTTCGTTGCCCGGGTTGGCATAAGAGTGGGAGACGTCGCCGGGGAACGTGAGAGAGTCCCCGACCTCGAGGACCACGGACTGTTCTCCGATCACCACCGTGACAGTGCCTTGCTGCACCTGCAGCAGTTCCTTCGTGCCGGGTGAGTGAGCCTCGCTTTCGTGCCGATCCCCGGGGATCAGGCTCCAGTCCCAGAACTCCACCACGTCCGGCGATTCGGTACCCGCCACCAGCACCCCGCGGCCACCGAACTCCCCGCTCCACAGCACGGCGCCCTCACCACTCCGAACAACCTTCACCGGCTTCGGCTCGGGCGACTCCACCAACGCCGGCAACCCGACTCCGAGCGAATCACTGAGCCTCAACAGGGTTCCTACGCTGGGGTTGGCGGCACCCTGCTCAACATTGACCACCATTCGCCGGCTTACCCCGGCGGCCTCCGCCAGCTGATCGAGCGTCCACCCCCGCGACTGCCGCTCCTGCCGCACCCGCCCACCAATTGCTGCTGCCAGAGCAGAAGTATCTGTATCCATAAGTGCAGCATACTGCACTTAGAGTGCACTAGCTTGGGGTGATCTTGACGCTACGAGGCCAACCTCGTGCTGAGGTTCCGGTCCGACCCGGAGGATCCGCTACTGCGCTCAGGGGCGTCGATCTCCGCCCACAGGGCATCGAGGGAAAGACCAAGGACGCCGGCGACCGCAGCGATCGTCGGGAATGCCGGAGTCGCCACCCGCCCGGTCTCGATCTTTCGAAGGGTTTCCGGCGATACACCTGCCGCCAGGGCGACATGAAGAATCGACCGATCCGCCCTGGCACGCCGCAGGAGGGCACCCAGCCGCTCGCCACGTGCGATGTCGGCAGGAGTATGGGGCAGTCTGACCATAATCCAATTATAATACCGGGATAGTCTTACCGGGATAATAATTGGACGACGAGCGAGGCATACCCATGATCGAGATTCTGACGCCCGCCGAAGTCTCTCGAGCGAGAGACACGGGAACACTCGTGGCAAACATCCTCCAGGCGGTGAAAACCCGCTGCACCGTGGGAACGAACCTGCTGGACCTCGACCGGTGGACCCGGGACATGATCATCGAGGCCGGAGCGCAGTCCTGCTACGTCGATTACGCACCGCCGTTCGGTCGCGGACCGTTCGGACACTACATCTGCACGTCGGTGAACGACGCCGTTCTCCATGGACGACCCTATGACCACGCTCTCGCTGAGGGTGACCTGCTGACACTGGATCTCGCCGTCTCACTGCGCGGGATTGCCGCAGACGCCGCCATCAGCTTCATCGTGGGCACCTCCGCCCCGACAGAGAGCCTCGCACTGATCGACGCAACCGAACGCGCGCTGGCTGCCGGCATCATGGCCGCGAGACCGGGAAGCCATACGGGCGACATATCCCACGCCATCGGCTCAGTCCTCAGCGCGGCGGGCTATTCTATCAACACCGAATTCGGCGGGCACGGAATCGGATCGACCATGCATCAGGACCCCCACATCACGAACACCGGCCGACCCGGCCGTGGCTTCAAGCTGCGCCCCGGGCTCCTCCTCGCGCTCGAGCCCTGGGTCATGGTCGACACCGACAAATTGGTCACCGACGCTGACGGGTGGACACTCCGTAGTGCAACCGGATGCCGAACAGCACACAGTGAGCACACCATCGCGATCACCCCCGACGGAGCAGACATCCTCACCCTTCCCTCACGACACTGAACGGCCACAGCTACATCCAGCAGGTCGGCAGATCTCGCTCGCACCGCTAGTCGATGGCCTCGCTGACCTCGGCGAGCAGTGACTCCATCCGAGCCTCGGCGGTCGCCGCGTCGCCGTCCATGATCGCCGACGCCACCTGCTCGTGCGTCTGCAGCGCGTGTTCCTTCGGATGGTGCGGCATGAGGCCCTGTCGCGTCCTGCCCGAGAGGACCTCGGCGATCACCTCCCGCAGGGCGACGAACATCTCGTTGCCGCTTGCCTCGAGGACGAGCGTGTGGAACGCGATGTCCACCGCCAGAAACTCCTCGAGCGACCCCGCCTCGCCCAACCGCCGCAGGTCCGCCCCGAGCGCCGCGATCCGCTGGCGTTGCTCGCCGGAGGCATGCTGGGCCGCGAGCGCAGCCGCGACCGGCTCGACGGCGCGGCGCAGGTGCGTGAGGGAACGGAACTGGTCCGCCCGCCCGGGCCCGTGGAGCCGCCATCTGATGACCCGGGGGTCGTAGACGTTCCACCGCTCGTGCCCCTGGACCACGAGCCCGATACGGCGCTTGGGCACGATCAGGTTCATCGACTCCAGCACGCGCATGCAGTCCCGCACCACGGTGCGTGAGACCCCGAACTGCTGCTGCAGTCCCTCGATCGTCAGGCGCGTCCCCTCGGGCAGCACGCCGTCCGCGATGTCCTGTCCCAACGCGTCGATGATCCGCGTGTGGAACACCACGGCTGCTCCCTCGGGTGATCCCGCAGGTACTGTCTGCGACGTCATCGTCCTCTCCTCCCTGCGCCGGCGGCCACCCGACCGACCCCTAACGATAGAGCGATTCAGCAGATCCAGAAAGGTACTACCTTTGATTCGAAAGGTGTTACCTTTATTCGGATCGTGATCCGTTCCACAGCACCGACAAGGGAGTCAGCATGGATGTACAACCACACCATGTGGTCGTCATGGGTATTTCCGGGTCCGGGAAGACCACCATCGCCACCCGGCTCACCGAACGGCTGGGCTGGGTCTTCGCCGAGGCGGATGACTTCCACCCCGCTGCGAACATCGCCAAAATGACCGCCGGATCGGCGCTCACCGACCAGGACCGCTGGCCCTGGCTGGAATCGATGCGCGACTGGATGACCCTCCAGTCCCAGGCCGGCCGCAGTACCGTCGTCACCTGCTCCGCCCTGAAGCGTTCCTACCGGGACCTCCTCACCGGAGCAGAGGGCCAGGTGCGGTTCGTGCACCTGCTCGGCGACGCCGACCTCATCCTCGAACGCATGAAGACCCGCAGTGGCCACTTCATGCCGGAGTCGCTCCTGCCCTCGCAGCTCAGCACGCTCGAGCCCCTGGAGCCCGACGAACTGGGCATCAGGATCCAGAACACCGGCACGCCCGACCAGGTCACGACCGAGGTCATCGACCAGCTCGGCCTGCCCAGCAACTGACCCCCACCCCCCGATCCGCACCACTTTCAACGGAGAAAACATGCCCATCGAAGGATGGACCCAGAGCCTCACCGCCGGTCCGCTCCTCCTGATCGCCGCAGCCGCGATCCTCGCGCTGCTGTTCCTGATCATCAAGCTCCGCATCCACGCGTTCGTCGCACTGATCCTCGTCAGCCTCCTCACCGCCTTCGCCACCGGGATCCCCACGTCGCAGATCGTGCCCGTGATGGTCAGCAGCTTCGGGTCGACGCTCGGCGCCGTGGCGCTGCTCGTGGGTCTCGGCGCGATGCTCGGCCGCCTGGTCGAGACCAGCGGCGGCGCGAAGGTGCTCGCCGACTACCTCATCCGGGTCTTCGGCGAGCACCGGGCACCCCTCGCGCTCGGCGTCGCCTCGCTGATCTTCGGCTTCCCCATCTTCTTCGACGCCGGCCTCGTGGTCATGCTGCCCATCGTCTTCTCCGTCGCCCGCCGCCTCGGCGGCGGTGTGCTGCGCTACGGCCTCCCCGCCGCGGGTGCCTTCTCCGTCATGCACATCTTCGTCCCGCCGCACCCGGGACCCGTCGCCGCCTCCGAGTTCTTCGGCGCGAACGTCGGCCTCGTCATCATGATCGGCCTCCTCGCCGCGATCCCCACCTGGTACGTGACCTCCTACCTGTACGGGCTTTGGGCCGGCAAGAAGTACGTCCTGCCCGTCCCCGAGCTGCTCGGTACGGCCGACGCGCACGCCGAGGCGAACCCGCCGAAGTTCGGCACCGTCGTCGGGATCCTGCTGCTACCCCTGGCGCTCATCTTCCTCAACACCGGCCTGAACACCCTGGCCCGCTCGGGTGCCGTGGACGAGAGCGTGACCGAGCAGGGATGGTTCCAGTTCCTGCGGACCCTCGGGGAGACCCCGGTCGCCCTGCTGATCACCCTCCTCGTGGCGTCCTACGTGCTCGGCCGCCGTCGGGGCGTCGACAAGACCGCGCTCGAGAGCACGCTGGAATCGGCACTCGGCCCGGTCTGCTCCGTCATCCTCATCACCGGTGCCGGCGGCATGTTCGGCGGTGTCCTCCGGGCCAGCGGCATCGGCGACGCACTCGCCGACGTCCTCGGCGATCTCGGCATCCCGATCATCCTCGCGGGCTTCCTGATCGCCGCGATCCTGCGCATCGCCCAGGGCTCGGCGACCGTGGCACTGACCACCGCCGCGGGCCTCATCTCCCCCGCGATCCTGGCCGGTGACTACAACGGGCTGCAGCTGGCAGCCCTCGTGGTGGCCGTCGCCGGCGGTTCCGTGGTGGCGAGCCATGTCAACGACTCCGGGTTCTGGCTCGTGGGCCGTTTCTTCAACATGGACGTCAAGACCACCCTGAAGACGTGGACCGTCATGGAGACGACGATCGGCGTCATGGGCTTCGCCATCGCCGCTTCCGTCTTCGCGCTCGCCTCGGCGGCCTGACGAACCACAACATCACCGAGAAAGGCCCGCCCCGCACTCGTGCGGGGCGGGCCTTTCCATGTGCTTCGGCGCTTCGGTGCGCAGCTATGGAGGGGTCAGCGCCGCTTTCCGCGGGATCCGGCGGGGCGCGCCGGCTTCCGGGGCTGCGGCTTCCTGACCCCCTTCTGCTCCTTGGGGCTACCACCAGCAGCGGCCTTCTTCGCGGCCGCCTTCTGGGACGCGGTCCTCTTCGGGGCCTCGCGCTGCGAGGGCTGCCGTGAGCTCTGGGCCGTACGTCCGCGCACGATGCCGATGAACTCCTCGACGTCGTCGGACTCGTCCTCCACACGCCAGGCGATCCCGATGGTCGTCGCGGGAAGCCCCGGGACGGGGCGGTGGACGGCGTCCTTGCGGGCGTACAGGCGGGCGAGGGACATCGGCAGGACGACGACGCCGGCGCCGCTCGCGGCGACCTCCACGGCCGCCTTGGGGCCGCCGCACTCGTCGATGTCGAGCAGGGACTCCCCCTCGAGTTCCCCGAGCGGCACGTCGTCGTACAGTGACAGTTCGTTGTCGCGCGACATGACCGCGACGGGCTGCTCCTCGTAGAGCGGGATCAGGTGGATCCCGGCGCGCTCCACCGGCAGGCGGACGAAGACGACGTCGTCGGAGGCCTCCAGCAACGCCGTCAGGGCGTCGTCGTGCTGGTGGAGTTCGAGGTTCACCCCGGGATGCCGTTCCCGCCACCGGGCCACCCACTTCCCCGGCGTCACACCCGGCACGAAGCCGACGGACAGGGTTCGGGGCTGGTCTGCGGGCATCTGATCACAGTAGCGCCTACCGGCCACGGGCGAAGCGGACGGTTAAGCTGGGACCATGACTCCCGCGAAGAACCCCCAGACCCTGAAGCCCGCCACGGCGGCCAAGAAACTGGGAATCTACCTGCCCGCCGCCCCCTCCGACTTCCAGGAGACCGAACTGACGCGCGCGGAGTTCAACGAACTGCAGCAGACCCCACCGGAATGGCTCGCCGAACTGCGCCGCACGGGCCCGCACCCGCGTCCCGTCGTCGCGCAGAAGCTCGGCATCTCTAACGGCGGGCTGGCCCGCGGAGGCCTCACGGATCCCCTGACGAGCGAGCAGATCACCGCCCTGCTGCAGGACCCGCCCGCCTGGCTGGTCGCGGAGCGGGCCACGCAGGCGGCCGTCCGCGCCGAGGCGGCGCGCGTGAAGGAACGCGATGCCGCGCGCAAGGCGTCCGACGCCTGAGTACCGCCTCGGGGAGGGTCCCGTCCACCCCACGAAGCATCGTTCGGGGCTGACGCAGGACGATTGACTTATTCGAACACCTGTTCGAATATTGACGAGTGACGCCTCCAGCTGCCGGTTATGCCCTCGACGGGAATGAGCCCTCCCCCGACATCGGGCCGGCACACCCGGGGCCTTCCGGTCGGCGGGGAGCCTCGGACACCACCCTCGACCTCCAGGCCCGTATCAACAGCATGCAGGCCAGCACGCTGGACTCACGCCGCCTGCCCACGGTTCCGGCCCTCGCGCACATCCTGCCGGGCGGAGGCCTCCAGTCCGGGGGCTCCTATACCGTCCGCAACTCCACCACCCTGGCCATGGCCCTGCTCGCCGGCCCGTCCTCGACCGGCGCGTGGTGCAGCGTCATCGGCATGCCGGACTTCAGCGTGGAAGCGGCCCACGGTTTCGGCATCGACCTCGAACGCCTCATCCTGATCCCGGATCCCGGCTCCCAGTGGCTCACGGTCACGGCTGCCCTCGTGGACGTCGTCTCCGTCATCCTGACCCGGGCCCCGGACCACCTGGCGCCCACGGAATGGGCCCGCCTCAAGGCACGCCTCCGTCAGCGCGGGGCGGCACTCATCACCCTCGGCAACTGGAAGCAGAGCGACTCCACCCTCGGCGTGGCGGAGAGCGCGTGGGAGGGCCTCGGCTCGGGAACGGGCCACCTGCGGGCCAGGCGCCTGAAGATCACCGCGACCCAGCCCTCCGGGCGCCTGCGCCATGCCTACGTGGGGCTCGCGGATCTGCAGGGCACCGCCCCGACGACGCCGGCACTCACCGCCCTCGCGTCCCCCGGAACCTCCTCCGGCCCGACGTCCCTGTTCGAACCACAGCTGATGAAATCCTCATGACCTCCACCCGGACCATGATGCTCTGGTGCCCCGACTGGCCGATCACGGCAGCCCTGCGCGAGCATGCACTGCCCACCGACACGGCACTCGTCCTCGTGGAGCGTGGTGAGGTCTTCGCGTGTTCCCCCGCAGCACGGCAGGACGGCGTGAGGAGGGGGTTGCGCATCCGGGAGGCCCAGGCCCGCGGCTCGGGGCTCGTGGCCCTCCCGTACGACCCGTCACTGGATGAGCGCACCTTCGAACCGGTGACTGCTGCAGTGGAGACGATAATGCCCGGCGTCCAGGTCCTCCGCCCCGGGCTGTGCGCCGTCAGGGTCCAGGGTCCGGCGCGCTACTACGGCGGCGAGCGCGAAGCCTCCGCCGTGGTCTTCCGGACCCTCGCGGCCATCGGCCTCACCGACCTGCGGATCGGCATCGCGGACGGACCCTTCGCGGCCGAACAGGCCGCCAAGGCCACCGATGAACTGGACGACGACGTCGAGCAGCTGGTCATCATCCCGGAGGGTGGCTCGCCCTGGTTCCTCGGCAGCTACCCCCTGGAAGTCCTCGAACAGCCGAAGCTCACGGTACTGCTCAAGCGCCTCGGTATCCGTTCCCTCGCGGACTTCGCGGCCCTGAAGGCCTCCGACGTGCGCAACCGCTTCGGCGTCGAGGGTGCCCTCGCGCACCGGCAGGCGAGCGGACTCGACCACCGGGACGTCGTCGCCCGGAAACCTCCGCCGCACCTCGATGCCGCCGCGGACTTCGAACCGCCCCTGGCCCGCATTGACCAGCTGGCCTTCGCGTTCCGCACCCGGGCCGGCGAGTTCGTCGACGGGTTGCGGGAAGCGGGACTGGTCTGCACGGCACTGCAGGTCCACCTGCACACGGAGTCGGGCGAGGTCTCCGAGCGCCGGTGGCGGCATCCGCGCTGGTTCGACGCCGACGACGTCGTGGACCGCGTGCGCTGGCAGCTCCAGGGCACCAACGCCTCGGACCACGGCCTGACCTCCGGCATCACGCGGGTCCACATCGTGCCCGACACCGTGGAGGACCTCGCCGACCATGCGGACGGACTGTGGGGAACGGGACCGGACGCGGGGATCCACCACGGCCTGGCCCGCGTGCAGAGCATGCTCGGCCACGGCGCCGTCCTGACCGGGATCATCGCCGGGGGGCGGCTCCTCGCGGACCGCAGGGTCTTCATCCCCTGGGGAGACGCGCCCACGCACTCCCCCGCGGCACGGGTCCGGGACCGCACCCAGCCCTGGCCAGGTCGCCTGCCGGGCCCGGCCCCGGCCACGGTGTTCGCCGATCCCGTGCCCGCCGTCGTCGTCGATTCCCGGGGCACGCCGGTCGACGTCGATCCCCGGGGACTGGTGACCGCCGATCCCTCCTTCTTCAGCGCCGGGCCCGACGACGATCGACGGTCCGTGCACTCCTGGGCGGGCCCCTGGCCGATCAACGAACGCTGGTGGGACCCCAAGGGGCGCATCCTCAACCGTTTCCAGCTGGTGGACCACTCGGGATCGGCCTGGCTGCTGCTGCTCGAGGACCACGCGTGGTGGGTCGAGGCGAGCTACGACTGATGGGCTGGAACAACCCGCCCATCCCGTGGTCGGACTTCGAACGGGACCTCTCCGACACCCGGCCCGGCGTGCCGCCCGTGGGCGCCGACGGCGGCGACAGCCCCGCCTGGTCACGTAAGCGCCAGCCCTACACCGCCCCCGCCGACGTCCCGGCCCCCGAGGGACCCGTGGTGCCGTACGCGGAACTGCACGTCCACTCCAACTTCAGCTTCCTCGACGGCGCCTCAAGCCCCGAGCACCTCGCCGAGGAAGCCCAGCGGCTGGGACTCACCGGCATGGCGCTCACCGACCATGACGGGCTGTACGGCGCGGTGCGCTTCGCGGAGGCCGCCGAGAAATACCCCGGGATCTCGACCATGTACGGCACGGAGCTCTCGCTCGGACTGTCCCGGCCGCAGAACGGGGAGGCCGACCCGGAGGGGCAGCACCTGCTGGTCCTCGCACGCGGATCGGCCGGTTACCACCGCCTCTCCACCGCCATCACCGAGGCACAGCTCGACGCGGACGCCGAGAAGGGGAAGCCCCGCTACGATCTGGAGCGCCTCGCGGGACATGCCGCCGGTCAGTGGATGATCCTCACGGGGTGCCGGAAAGGTGCTGTCCGCTCGGCGCTCGTCGCGATGGGTGAGTCCGCGGCCGAGGCCGAGCTCGGGCGGCTCGTCGACCTGTTCGGCCGGGAGTCGGTCGCCGTCGAGCTCGTCAACCAGGGCAACCCCCTGGACACGGCGCACAACGACGCCCTGAGTGCCGTCGCGGCCCGCATGGGACTGCCCACCGTGGCGACCAACAACGTGCACTACGCGACACCGAAGCAGCACCGGCTCGCCTCCGCCCTGGCCGCGGTCAGGGCCCGCCGGAGCCTGGACCAGATGGACGGTTGGCTCCCCGCGGCCGGCGCCGCCCACCTGCGCAGCGGGGCGGAGATGGCGCGGCGTTTCCGGGACTATCCCGGGGCGGTGGAGCGCACGGTCGACATCGCAGCGGATCTCTCCTTCACCCTGCGCAGCGTCAGGCCCGGGCTGCCGAACATCGACCTGCCCGAGGGCCACACCCAGATGAGCTACCTCCGCGAGCTCGTCTGGGACGGGGCAGACAGGCTCTATCGCAACCGCGCCGATGTCCGGGACCGCATCGAACGCGAACTCGACGTCATCGAGAGCAAGAACTTCCCGGGATACTTCCTGATCGTCCACGACCTGGTGCACTATGCCCGCCGGCACGGGATCCTGTGCCAGGGGCGGGGGTCGGCCGCCAACTCGGCGGTCTGCTACCTGCTGGAGATCACCGCCGTGGATTCCATCAAGTACCAGCTCCCCTTCGAACGCTTCCTCTCGAGCATGCGCGACGAGGAGCCGGACATCGACGTCGATTTCGATTCGGACCGCCGTGAGGAGGTCATCCAATACGTCTACCGGAAGTACGGGCGCTTCAACGCCGCCCAGGTGGCCAATGTCATCACCTACCGGCCCAAGTTCGCCGTTCGGGACATGGCGAAGGCACTCGGCCACAGCCCCGGCCAGCAGGACGCCTGGTCCCGGCAGATCGAGCGGTGGGGAGGTCTCGTCTCCAGCAGCGACCACGACATCCCGGAGTCCGTGGTCGGCCTGGCTCAGGAGGTCCTGAAGTTCCCTCGCCATATGGGGATCCACTCGGGCGGCATGGTGCTCACCGACCGTCCCGTCGGAGAAGTATGCCCAATTGAGCATGGACGGATGGAGGGTCGGACGGTCCTGCAGTGGGACAAGGACGACTGCGCCTGGATGGGGCTGGTGAAGTTCGACCTGCTGGGCCTCGGCATCCTTGCTGCGATCCAGTACACCTTCGACCTGGTGGAGCAACATCTCGGGGAGAAGTGGGAACTCCACACGATCCCCAAGGAGGAGCAGGGCGTCTACGACATGCTGTGCTTCGCGGACTCGGTGGGCGTCTTCCAGGTGGAGAGCCGGGCCCAGATGGGCATGCTCCCGCGGCTGCAGCCCCGGCAGTTCTACGATCTCGTCATCGAGGTGGCCCTGGTGCGTCCCGGCCCCATCCAGGGCGGGGCCGTGCATCCCTACATCAAGCGGAAGACGGGCGAGGAGGAGGTCCGGTACATCCACCCCGACCTCGAGCCGGTCCTCGAACGAACCCTCGGCGTCCCGCTCTTCCAGGAGCAGCTCATGCAGATGGCGATGGTGGTGGGCGGCTGCTCCGGAGCGGACGCCGACCTCCTGCGCCGCGCCATGGGGTCCAAGCGCGGCGAGGAACGGATCGACTCCCTCAAGGCCACGCTGTACGAGGGCATGGCCGCGAACGGGATCACCGGCGACGTCGCGGACACCATCTACAACAAGATCCACGCCTTCGCGAACTTCGGGTTCGCGGAGAGCCACTCGATCAGCTTCGCCCTGCTGGTCTACGTCAGCGCATGGTTGCGCCTGCACTACCCCGGGGCGTTCCTCGCCGCGCTCCTGCGGGCACAGCCCATGGGCTTCTACTCACCGCAGACACTGGTGGCCGATGCCCGCCGGCACGGAGCCGTGGTCCTGCGGCCCGACATCCTGCACTCCGGGGTGCACGCCGACCTCGAACCGCTCGAGGGCTACGAGCCCGTCGCCGACCCGTCGGCGCGCACCACCGGCAGGGACTCCTGCACGGAGGACGAGCAGCCCCCGGTCGGCTACTTCGACCAGGACACACCGTTCGACTCGACCCCCCACCGCCGCGACGGCAACTACGCGGTGCGGCTCGGGCTGGCCGGCGTCGAATCCGTCGGCGTGAAACTGGCCGAGCGGATCGTCGCCGAGCGGGAGCGCAACGGGCCGTACGAGGACATGCCGGACCTCGCGCGCCGCACGGGCACCAATGCGGGCCAGCTCGAGGCCCTCGCGGCATCCGGGGCGTTCGACTCGATGGGCCTGAGCCGCCGCGAGGCGCTGTGGAACGCCGGTCCGGCGTCGACGGAGCGCGAGGGCCAGATCAGGGGAACGGCCGTCTACATCCAGCCCCCCCTCATGCCTGAACTCTCGGACATCGACAAGGTGGGCTCCGACCTGTGGTCCACGGGCATCACACCCGACGACCACCCCGTGCGCCATGCCCGGGCCCGGCTGAAGCGCCGGGGAGCACTGACGGCGCAGGAGCTCAGGACGTCCGAATCCGGCCGGCGGATAGAGGTGGCGGGGGTCGTGACGCACCGGCAGCGGCCTGCGACGGCGAGCGGGATCACCTTCATGAACCTGGAGGACGAGACGGGACTGGTGAACGTCATCTGCTCCGTGGGGGTGTGGCAGCGCTACCGCCGGGTGGCCCGGGAGGCCAGTAGCGTGATCGTCAGGGGCATCCTCGAGCGGTCCCCCGAAGGGATCGTGAACGTCGTGGCGGACCGCATCGAGGTCCTGCAGCTCAGGGCGACCACGAAGTCCCGCGACTTCCGCTGACGGGCCGGGAGACACGGAAGGGCCCCCGCTCAGCGGGAGCCCCTCCGTGTCGTTCATCTGTGCGCGAGGGGGGATTTGAACCCCCACACCCTTTCGGATACTGGCACCTGAAGCCAGCGCGTCTGCCGTTCCGCCACTCGCGCAATTTCGAGATTCCAACATCTGCACGCAGCAGGTGTTGTGAACAGCAGAGACAAGCATAACGGAGCGCGGCAGCAATTACCTAAACCGCCGCCGCTGCACGCTCGGCGGCGCGCAGATCGTGGCCGCGACGGCACCTGATCGTTAGGACAAAGTAACCGGCGACGTCGCTGCTTGGAGCCCATTACCGGAGGCTCCCAGTAGTATCGGAGGGAACATGCCCGGCTGGACATTCCCATGACCCTGGCCGGACCACGCCCCTCAGCACCCTGCTGATCGGGGCCCGGACACCTGTGCGACGGAGGGAGGAGGCGGACGATGGGCATTCTCGACAATGTGGAGCGCGGACTCGAAAAACTGGTCCGCGGAGCCTTCACCACCGGAACCCGCTCCCAGGTGCAGCCCCTCGAGATCGCCAGCGCCCTCCGCAAGGAACTGGACAACCGTTCCCTCGTCCTCGCGCAGGGCCGCACCCTCGCCCCCAACGTGTTCGCCGCCCGGCTGTCCGACTCCGACTTCGACCTCGCGCAGCAGTGGGGCTCCGCCCTCGCCGAGGAACTCTGCGACGTCGTCATCGCCCATGTGAACAGTCAGCAGTACAGTCTCCAGGGCCCTGTGCGCGTCTCCTTCGAGCACGATCCGGAGCTCAGGGCCGGCGTCTTCGAGATCGATTCCTCCATCGAGAAACAGGCCGACGCACCGCGCTCCCAGGGTCCGGCGGCACCCGTACCCCCGCGCCGCCAGCCCACGCGCTACCAGCCGGTCCTCGAGATGGACGGACAGCGCTACTCGATCAATTCCGGGTCGATCGTCCTCGGACGCTCCTCGGACGCGGACATCCTCGTCAATGACACCGGAGTCTCCCGGCGCCACCTCGAGATCCGAGCGCAGGGCGGCCGGATCTACGCCGTGGACCTCGGGTCCACCAACGGCAGCTACGTCAACGGGCAGCGGGTCGTCGGACAGGCGGAACTCACCGACGGGTCCATGATCACCATGGGGCGTTCACGCCTGACGTTCCACCTCCTCCCCTTCCAGGACGGGGCGGGCCACCGATGAGCGAGGCCGGAGAGCTCACAGTCACCCTGTTCCGCTTCGGGTTCCTGATCCTGCTGTGGGCCCTGGTGCTCAGCACGGTCGGTGCCCTGCGCCGCGACCTCGCGGTGGGACGCCGCAACAGGGTGGGAGAGCCGACCGCGCGCGAGATCCGCAAGAATCCCGAGCTCATGCAGGAGCCGCCCCCGGCGCGCACCACTGCCCGGCAGCTGGTCGTCACGGAGGGTCCGCTCACCGGCACCAGCCTCGACCTCGCAGCGAGTCCCATCCTCCTGGGCCGCGCCCAGGAAGCCACCCTGGTGCTCGAGGACGACTACGCCTCGGGTCGTCACGCCCGCCTCTTCCCGCAGGGCAGCCGCTGGTTCATCGAGGATCTCGGCTCCACGAACGGCACCTACCTCGCCGGGGCCCAGTTGACGCGCGCACTGCCGGTCGAACCGAACATCCCCATCCGGATCGGTAAGACGGTCATCGAATTGAGGCCGTAGGAGTGCGGCTCGTCCTGAGGTTCGCTGCCCGCTCCGACGTGGGCATGGTACGGGCGAAGAACGACGACTCCGCGTACGTGGGCCGGTACCTCGCCGTCGTCGCCGACGGCATGGGCGGCCACGCCGGCGGCAACGTCGCCTCGGCCTCCACCGTCCTCGACCTGGTCCACCTCGATCACGCAGGACACGACGGCGATGCCGGGACGCACCTGGCAGACGAGATCCAGACCGCGAATTCCCTGCTCTCCGAACTCGTCGCCACCAATCCACAGCTCGCCGGCATGGGGACGACGGTCACCGCCATCCTGCTCGATGGCAGCACCCTGCAGCTCGCCCACATCGGGGACTCACGCGCGTACCGTCTCAAGGACGGCGTCTTCGAGCAGATCACCACGGACCACACGTTCGTCCAGCGCCTCATCGAGGAGGGGCGGCTCCGGCCCGAGGAGGCCGAGACCCACCCGCACAAGAACGTCCTCATGCGGGTCCTCGGCGACGTCGACGCGAGCCCGGAGCTGGACCTCGCACAGTTCGACGCCGAGCCGGGCGAGCGCTGGCTGCTCTGCTCGGACGGCCTGAACGCGGTCCTGCAGGACGGCGCGGTGGAGCAGGTCATGCGTGGGTCGGCAAGCATCCGCGAGTGCGTCAACACCCTCGTGGAGCTGACCCTCGAGGGCGGTTCCCCGGACAACATCACCATCGCCGTCGTCGAGGTCATCGAGGCGGACGACGACGACGCAATGCCGCCGGCCTTCATCCCCCCTGCGCGGCAGGCCGCCGGAGAACGCGACACGCCGACCGATCCCGCTGCGGGTTCCCACGAGATCGACCGGAACGGTGACCTGCCCGGTGCGGCGATCCGCGCCGACGTGATCCGTCAGGACCTGCTCACGAGACCCCACATGCTCGTGGGATCCGCGGCACTCGCCACCGAGACGGGCCAGATCCCGATCGTGACCCAGCGGTCGACGGAGCGGCGGGCCGCGATGATGCTGACCCACAAGGCGGAACCGGAAGCCGCGGAGGACAGCGAGGACGACGCCCCGGCGCGGAGGAAGCACTGGCTCCTCCCCGCGATCCTCACCCTCATGTCCCTCATCCTGATCGCCGTCGTCGGTCTGGGCTACACCTGGACCCAGACGCGCTACTACGTCGCGGACTCCGAGAACCGTGTCGCGATCTACACGGGCGTTCCCCAGCGGATCGGACCGATCAGCCTCGGCGAGCTGTACGAGGTGACGGACATTCCCGTGTCCAACCTGCCCGAGTACCAGCGATCCCAGCTGGCCAACACGCTCCCGGCGGCGACCCTCGAGGAGGCCGAACGGATTGTCGGCGACCTGCGCGGGGAACTGCGGGCCGTCAACTGCGACCCGGTGGAGTCGCCGACGGCGTCCGGCTCCCCACGCCCGACCGCCGGCGCGACCGGAACACCCGGGCCCTCCGCCACGGAGTCCCCCCGGCCGTCCGGTTCACCGTCGGCCGGCCCGACGGGCACGGCGTCGCCGTCGTCCGTATCGCCGTCGCCGGGTCCTGCCGCCGCGTCCGCATCACCGCGGGCGACGGCGTCCTCCCCCGCGGTGTCGTCCCAGGCCGTCGAATGTGAAGGTGCAGCAGATGAGTGATGTCCTGACCGCGCCCCGGTCGCGGCGCAATGTCGAGCTGCTCCTGCTCCTCCTTGCGCTGATCGTAGCCGTCACCGCCAGCTACCTGGCAGGCGTCAACAGCGACGAGGCGCTCAGTGAGTTCTTCTGGACACAGGCCCTGACCCTCACCCTGATGAGCCTCTTCCTGCACATCATCCTGCGTCTCCGGGCGAAGTATGCGGATCCACTCATCCTTCCGATCGTGGTGGCACTGAACGGGATCGGCCTGGCCATGATCCACCGGCTGGACCTGTCGGCGATACAGTCCAACCCGGAGTTCGCCCCCGTCGCTTCGCAGCAGGTGATGTGGACGGCCGTTGCGATGGGCGCCGCCGCCGCCCTCCTGATCGTGCTGCGGGACCACCGGCTGCTGCGTCGTTTCACCTACATCTCCCTGATCGTCAGCGCCGTCCTCCTCCTGCTGCCGCTCGCCCCCGCGCCGATCGGCCTGGAGATCAACGGGGCGAGGATCTGGATCTCGGTCGGGTTCGGCACCTTCCAACCCGGCGAGATCGCGAAGATCACCCTCGCCATATTCTTCGCCGGGTATCTTTCGACGAACCGTGACCTCATCCTGCTGGCGGGCAAGAAGCTCGGCCCTCTCCAGTTCCCCCGCTTCCGGGACCTCGCGCCCATGGCGGCCGCCTGGCTCGTGAGCATCGGCGTCCTGATCTTCCAGCGGGATCTCGGCTCGTCGATCCTCTTCTTCGGCCTGTTCATGGTCATGATCTACGTCGCGACGAGCCGTGTCAGCTGGGTGCTCATCGGTCTGGCCATGATCGGCGTCGGGATCTTCGTGGCCCTCGAGCTGTTCAGTCATGTCGCCCTGCGATTCGACTCATGGCTCAATGCCTTCTCCCCGGAGGTCTACGACCGGGCGCCCGGCGGCAGCCATCAGGTGGTGCAGGGCCTGTTCGGGCTGGCCAACGGCGGACTCGCGGGGACGGGCCTCGGCGCGGGGCGCCCCGACCTCGTCACCTATGCCAACAGCGACATGATCATCGCGGCCCTGGGAGAGGAGCTGGGGCTCATCGGCGTCGTCGCCGTCGTCATGCTCTACGTGCTCCTGGTGTCCCGCGGCATCCGGGCGGCCCTGGGGACGAAGGACGGGTTCGGCAAGCTCCTCGCCTGCGGTCTCTCCTTCACCATCGCCCTGCAGTGCTTCGTGGTCATCGGCGGCATCACACGCCTGATCCCCCTGACCGGACTCACCACGCCGTTCATGTCGGCCGGAGGCTCGTCCCTGCTGGCAAACTGGCTCATCGTGGCCCTGATCCTTCTCATCTCCGAGTCCGCGCGCCGCCCGGCGCCGACGCCCCCCATGAAGGACTCGTTCCCCCAGGCGCTCGGGGTCAGCGGCAAACCCGTGAAGAAGCGGACCACGAAGGCGGCCACCCGATGAACCAGGCCATCCGCAGGGCGTGGGTCGTCGCGATCAGCATGTTCGCTCTCGTGCTCGGGTCACTGACCTACGTGCAGTTCTTCCAGGCGCAGGAACTGAAGGACAACCCGTGGAACAGCCGCCAGCTGTACCAGGACTTCGGGCGGCAGCGGGGGGCTATCCTCGTCGACGGTCGTGCCATCGCCGAGTCGGTGCCCTCGGGCGACCAGTTCAATTACCAGCGCGTGTACAACGAACCGGAACTGTACGCGCACCTGACCGGGTACTACTCGCTCTCCCTCGGGTCATCGCAACTCGAGAAGACGGAGACGGACATCCTCGCGGGAACCAGCAGCTCACTGTTCTACGACCGCGTGGTGACGCTCTTCTCCGGCGTCGATCCGCAGGGTGCGTCCGTGGAGCTCACGATCGACCCGCAGATCCAGCAGCTCGCCTCCGACCTCATCCCCGACGGACAGCGCGGATCGATCGTCGTGATGGAGCCCTCCACCGGCCACATCATCGCGATGGTCTCGAAGCCCTCCTACGACCCCAACCTCCTGTCCGGGCACGACACGGCGGTCATCGAACAAAACGCTGCGAGGCTCTCGGAGGAGCCGGGCCTCTCGATCTACTCGAATCCGGCCACCGAGTCGCTCGTCTCGCCCGGGTCCGTCTTCAAGCTCATCGACGCCGCCGCCGCCCTCGAGTCCGGTGAGTACGACGCCGACACGCAGATCCCGAATCCCCCGGCGCTCGAGTTCCCCGGGATCGAGTACACCCTGCCGAACTACGTCTCGGGAGGCTGCGCGAGCAGGACGACGGCGGACCTGGAATTCGCGCTGGAGCAGTCGTGCAACACGCCGTTCGCGCAGATCGCGCTGGACCTCGGGGAGGAGGCCATCCAGGAGCAGGCCGCGAAGTTCGGCTTCGGTAAGGAGATGGCCATCCCCACCAACGTCATCGCGAGTACTTTCCCCTCGGACCTGACGGATCCCGAACTGGCGCAGTCCGCCGTCGGCCAGTTCGATACGCGTGTGACGCCCCTCCAGATGGCGATGGTGTCCGCAGCCATCGCCAACGATGGCCAGCTGATGAAACCGCAGCTCGTGAAATCGGTCCGGGCCGCGGACCTGCAACTCATCGAGGAGCCCGAGCCGGAGTTGCTTCGACAGTCGGTCAGCCAGGACACCGCGGACCAGCTCACCGAATGGATGGTCAACGTGGTGGACAACGGCACGGCGACGGGCGCCCAGGTACCGGGGGTCGAGGTGGCCGGCAAGACAGGCACCGCGGAATTCTCCGACACCGGCGACAACGCATGGTTCACGGGCTTCGCGCCCGCGGACGACCCCCAGGTAGCCCTTTCGATCGTGATGGAGAACGTGGACATCCCCACTGGTCAGCAATTGACCTCACCCAGTGCCAAGAGACTCATAGAGGCGGTGTTGAACAGATGAGGCCCACATCAGGCATCACCCTGGGCGGCAGGTTCGAACTGACCGAACGGATCGCCATCGGTGGCATGGGCGAGGTGTGGAAAGCCCGGGATCAGATCCTCGGCCGCGTCGTCGCGATCAAGATCCTCAAGGAGGAGTACTCGGGCGATCCGGCGTTCCTCAACCGTTTCCGCGCCGAGGCACGGCACACGGCGCTGCTGAACCACGAGGGCATCGCCAACGTCTTCGACTACGGCGAGGAAGGCGGATCCGCCTACCTCGTGATGGAGCTCGTCCCCGGGCAGCCGCTCTCTGCCGTCATCGAGAAGGAGCAGGTGCTCTCCCCCGACCGCACCCTCTCGATCGTCGGGCAGACCGCCACGGCCCTCGCCGTCGCGCATCGCCAGGGACTGGTGCACCGTGACGTGAAGCCCGGCAACATCCTCGTGATGCCGGACAGCCGCGTCAAAATCACGGACTTCGGCATCGCCCGCCTGGCCGATCAGGTCCCGCTGACGGCCACGGGGCAGGTCATGGGCACGGCGCAGTACCTCGCGCCGGAACAGGCGACCGGGCAGCCGGCAACCGGCTCGTCCGACATCTACGCGCTCGGCGTCATCGGCTACGAACTGTTGGCCGGACGGCGCCCCTTCTCCGGCGAGTCGCAGATCGCGATCGCCCTCGCGCAGGTCAACGATGCCCCGCCGCCGCTGCCGCAGTCCATCCCGCGTCCGGTCCGGGGACTCATCGGCTCCATGCTGGCCAAGGACCCCGCGGATCGCCCGCGCGACGCCGAATCCCTCGCGCGCGCCGTCGACGCCATCCGCGCGGGGGACATCCGTGCCGCGGAGGCGGCCGTCCCCGGCCTGCTGTCCTTCGCGGCGGACCACGACGGCGCGACCGAAGCAATTCCGCGCCAGAACACGCAGGCGACGACGATGGTTCCCGCACCGACGACGTCTGCGCTGCCCACGGTCGCCACACCCGCCGCCGCCGGGACCGCCGCGGGCATCGCGGCATCGCGGGACTGGTCGGACAACGACGTCGATACTCCGCCGCCCGGCCGGCCGGCCCGCGACGAGGACGACAACCGCCGGAGCCCCTGGCTGATTCCGCTGATCGTGCTACTCCTGCTGGCCCTCGGCGCCATCGCGTTCCTGGTCCTGCAGCCGCTGCTGACCGCAGACGGGGACCCTGCACCGGTGGAGACGAGCGCGTCCGCGAGCCCCTCGCCGTCACCCACCACACCCTCACCGTCGCCCACCACTCCCTCACCGTCTCCCAGCACGACGGAAGCCGAAGAGATCGTCATCACCCCTAGCCAATACCTGGGTCGGCCCGAGACGGAGGTCTCGGCCGAGCTCGGTGGCCTCGGGTTCCGCATCGAATCCCAGCGGGAGCCGTCCGCCGAGTACGCCGAAGGGCTCGTGATCGGCGTCGCGCCCGTCGGCGCGCTCAGCCCGGGAGAGACGATCACCCTCACCGTGTCGGCCGGACCGGAGCAGGTCACCATTCCCGCCGGACTGGAGGGACGCACCGAGGCCGAGGTCCAGGCGGCCCTCGTGGACCTCGGGCTGCGACCCGTGAGTGCCGGAACCGAGGAATCGGAGGAACCCGAGGGGACGGTCCTGCGGACCAGCCCTGGACCCGGCGCCGAGGTACCGGTCGACAGCGAAGTGAGTTACGTCGTCTCGTCCGGCCCTCCCCCGACGCAGCCACCGGCCCCGCAACCAGCGGCTCCGACGACGACGCCCGCGACTGCTGCGGCAGCGGCCCCCCAGCCGGCGACGCCCACGCCGACGTCGACAGCCACCACCGGCCCGTGACCGGCGGCCCGGGACGGCGCAGGAGGGCCGCGGCGTGACGACCAGCGAGCGCATCCTGAACGGGCGCTACGAGATTCGTGAGCTGATCGGCCGCGGTGGCATGGCCGATGTCTACCGGGGCGTGGACCTGCGCCTCGGCCGGTCGGTCGCCGTCAAGGTGCTGCGTGAGGACCTCGCACGGGACCCGCTCTTCCAGGCGAGGTTCCGGCGGGAGGCCCAGGCCGTGGCCGGGCTCAACGATCCGAACATCGTGGCGGTGTACGACACGGGCGAGGAGGAGATCCCCGACCGGCCGCAGCACGAGGTGCGGGTCCCGTTCATCGTGATGGAGTACGTGGAGGGGTTCACCCTGCGCGACCACGTCAAGGCCGGCGACCTCACCCCGGAGGACTCCGTGAGCCACGTGGCGGACGTCCTCCGCGCGCTCGGGTACAGCCACCGGGCGGGCATCGTCCACCGCGACATCAAGCCTGCCAATGTGATGATCACGCCGTCCGGTGCCGTCAAGGTGATGGATTTCGGCATCGCACGGGCCATCGCCGACTCACAGGCCACCATGACGCAGACCCAGGCCGTGCTGGGGACGGCGCAGTACCTCTCGCCCGAGCAGGCGCGCGGCGAGGCCGTCGATGCACGGAGCGACCTGTACTCCACCGGCTGCCTGCTGTTCGAGCTGCTCACCGGCCGGCCACCCTTCATCGGTGACAGTCCGGTCTCCGTCGCCTACCAGCATGTGCGGGAGGCACCTCCCCTCGCGAGCAGCCTGAATCCCGAGGTGACCCCGGCCCTCGACTCCGTGCTCGCCAGGGCGTTGCAGAAGGACCGTGACCGTCGGTTCGAGGATGCCGACGCTTTCCGGAGGGCCCTGCTCGACGCCGGCCGCGGTGTGGTGCTCGCTGCTGCGGTGGGTGACGCCACGGAGACGATGGACGTGTCCCCGGTGCGGGTCCGCCCTGCCATCGTCGGCGCGGCTGCGGCAGGGTTGGATGGGCCGGGTACGCGTGCCATGGGCAGGGTCACCGGTGGCGCGTCGCCGGCGCAGCTGGGCATCGAGCAGGACGAGGACCCCGACGACCGTCTGGACCTCCTGCGGGATCAGGACGAGGCGGACCAACGGGACGAGCGACGCCGCAGGGCCTCCCGGGCGGCCTGGACCACCGTGTTCTTCGCAGCGCTGCTGCTCGTCCTCACAGCCGGTTACTTCGTCGTGACCTCCCTCACCAGCCAGCCCGTCCAGCAATCGGCGACGGTCAAGCTCCCCGACCTGGTCGGTATGCCGGAGTCCGATGCGAGGGACGCCATCGTGGATGCGGGCCTCGTTCCGTCCACGGACGAGGAGTTCAACGCGTCGGTCGACGCCGGGGACGTCATCGAATCGGACCCGTCAGCGGGTGCGTCGGTCGAACCGGACTCCCGCGTGAACATCACGGTCTCGCGCGGCCCGGCGAACGTGGTGCTGCCCGGATCCCTGGCCGGACTCACGGAATCCTCGGCGCGGGATGCGCTCGAGGTCCTGGGGCTGCGGGGTGGTGAGGTCACCGAGGAGACCAGCGCCGCCGTCGCGCAGGGAAGGGTCATCACCACGCAACCGCAGGCCGGGCAGTCCGTGCCGGTCGGCAGTGCGGTGGACCTCGTGCTTTCCAGCGGGAGGGTGACGGTTCCCCTGCTCACCGACCTCACCCTTGCGCAGGCGCAGGCCCTGCTCGAGGACCCGGCGGTACAGCTGCCCTTCAGCGTCCGTAAGGTCGAGAACAGCGTCGTGCAGCCCGGGATCATCACGGCACAGTCGGAACCGGCGGGATCCGAGGTCCCGCAGGGGACCGAGATCGTCCTCAGCGTCGCGGCAGCACCGGCCCCGCCCGCTCCGGAGCCGGCCCCGGAACCGGTCCCGGAACCAACCGAGGCGCCAACCGAGGCGCCAACTCAGGAACCGACAGAGCTACCGACAGAGGAACCGACAGAGGAACCGAGCGAGGAACCGAGCGAGGAACCCACGGAGGAACCAACCGAGGAGCCGACAGATCCGCCGAACGACGACGCGACCGACGAGCCGACGGGCGGGCCGACGGAGCCCTCCGGATCTCGTCCGACGGAGGACGACGACCAGCTGGACAACTAACGGGCGATGAGCGGGCTGAGTCCGGCCGATTTCGCGGATGCGCCCTCGAGCCCCAGGGACTCGAGCCAGTTACCGAGCATCCGGTACCCGCCCTCCGTGAGGACCGATTCCGGATGGAACTGGACCCCGCACAGCGGGGCGCTCCGGTGTTCGAGGCCCATGATGATGCCACTGGCCGTCCGTGCCGTCACCGACAGCTCGGCCGGGACGTCGTCGCTCACCGCCGCGAGCGAGTGGTAGCGCGTCGCCGTCACCGGTGAGGGAAGACCCGCGAACACGCCGGTGGCGTCGTGTTCCACGAGGGAGGTCTTGCCGTGCATCAACTCGGGCGCGTGAGTGACGGTTCCGCCGTAGGCCTCGGCGAGCGCCTGGTGACCGAGACAAACCCCGAGCATGGGCTTGCCGCTCTCGCCGCACCACCTGATCAGATCGACGCACACCCCTGCATCCGCGGGTGTCCCCGGACCGGGCGAGATCAGGACGCCATCCCGTGAGGCGGCCATCTCCTGCGCCTCGGCGAGCGTGAGGTCGTCATTGCGGACCACGGTCGTCTCGGCACCGAGTTCCTGGAGATACCCGACCAGCGTGTAGACGAAGCTGTCGTAGTTGTCGACGACGAGGATTCTGGTGGTGTCGGCCATGAGCTAGGGGGAACCAATCGTTGAGTCTGTGAGCGGGTTGAACTGGGAGACCCAGGGGAAGACGAAGAGCATGAGCGCCGCGATTCCCATGAGGGCCAGGATTACGGAGAGGATGATACGCAGCCACCGTGGTCCGGGGAGGGCCCGGAAGATCCATCCGTACATGGCGGCTATCCCCGTCCTGCTGCGCGGGCGACCTGCTCCGCAATCCCGGGCGGAGGTCCGGCGTCCGAGGGACGCCAGGACTCCAGCACCGAGTAAGCAATAATACGCTCCTGCGCGCCGAACCTCGGATTGCAGCTGGTCAGGGTGAGGATCCGGTCCACCGGCTGCGCCCCTGGATCCGTGGGCACCGGCGCGATCACGTCCGCCCTGTCCGGCAGGACGATCTCCGTGTTGCGGAAGACATACGTGTAGTAGCCCTCGCGTGTCTGGACGTAGATCTTGTCGCCCGGCACCAGTGTGTGGATCTGGTCGAGGACCTGCCCGTGGGTCTGGCGATGCCCGGCGAGGGCGAAGTTCCCGATGGCGCCGGGTGCACCCGTCCCGGGATAGTGTCCGAGTCCGAGGTTGTCGAGGACGTCGGAGCCGACGCCGGCCGTGACCGGCCGTGAGTAATCCGCACCGAAGCGGGGGATGTAGACGGCTCCGAATGTCCCGGTGAGGTCGGCCTGCGGAAGAACGGCGGGGTCGCCGAAATCCTCCGGACCAGCTGCGGCGTCATCCTGCACCGGGGATTTAAGACCGCCCGGAACGGACGGCACGTCGGAGAAGAATTCCTCGAGCGCCTGGTCCTGCTTGACCCCGGCGTCGATGTTGGTCCACCAGAGCTCCCACCCGACGAACAGCAACAGGATCACACCCACGGTGATCAGCAGCTCGCCGAACACCTGGGCGACCAGCTGGAACGGCGTACGACGGCGGCGTTCCGGACGCACCCGGCCCGTCCGGCGTTGCGGCGCGGCGTCGATGACTGATCTGACCATTACCGCTCCTGCCCTGGGTTGCACGGGTATCGAACGGATCTTGGCTAGAATCGTGGGGATAACCGGGCCGCCGGACGTCGTTCTCCTTCAGGATAACCTGCGGGTCTGGGCACTCTCCGGCGGCCGGTCCGACCACCGGCGCAGCTGACCCAAGCCGTGCCCTGCCGAGGAGAAACCGTGCCCGAGTCGAAGCCCCGTAAAAGAGCCAGATCCGCTGCTCCCGCAGTAAAGTCCTCGCAGCCGAAGCCGAACCCCGTCTGGTACAAGCCCGTCATGTTCGGCCTCATGATCATCGGCCTGCTGTGGATCATCACGTTCTACATCTCGGAGTCCCGTTTCCCCGTCGAGGCGTGGGGGTCCTTGAACATCCTCGCCGGGTTCGGCATCGCGATCGTCGGCTTCCTCATGACGACGCGCTGGCGGTAGCAGCCCGGCCGGTGCCGACGCTCTGTACACACGGTGTGCAGAAAGTTATCCACAGATGTGCACAGACGTGTTGATGATTCAGGAACAGCCGCGGAATCCCGGGCGGGCGCTTATCCACAGCTGTGGAATTACATGTGTGTAAGTTATCCCCCATGTGGATAAGGGGTGTGGACAACTCGGGGAGGGCCGGTGCACTGCGCACCGGCCTTCCCCGTATCCATTCCGTTCGCGTGCTTCGCTAGAACGGGAGGAGCGAGACTCCCAGCACAGTCAACAGGACCAGGAGGGCGACGACGCCTCCGAGTCCCAGCCACTGGAGCCGCGCCTGGCGCGGACCGCGGGGGACGTAGGCGACCACTGCGGCGCATGCAGCGCCGGCCACGAGCCCTCCCAGGTGCGCCTGCCAGGCGATCGAGGGGATCAGGAATCCCAGCGCGGCGTTGATCGCGATCAGGACGACGATCTGCCGGACGTCCCCGCCCCGCTTCCGTTGCACGATGAAGAGCGCGCCGAACAGCCCGAACACCGCACCGGAGGCGCCGACCACACCCTGTCCGGGGTTCCCGGACAGCAGCAGGACGCCGACCGATCCACCCAGGGCCGAGATCAGGTACAGGGCGAGGAACCTCGCCCGACCCAGTGCGGGCTCCAGGACCTTCCCCAGGATGTAGAGGGCGTACATGTTGAAGGCGATATGCAGGAACGACCCCGGCGAGTGGAGGAACGCCGCCGTGAGCATGCGCCAGGGCTGGGCCGGGACCGCGCCCTCCACCCCGGCGGTGAAGAACGGCGCGTAGATGAAGGCGCTGGTGACCCCGGGCAGCACCAGCTGCAGCAAGAAGGTCACCAGGCAGATACCGATCAGGGTGTAGGTCACCACGGTGGTGCCCACGCGCGCGACGCCGCCGAAAGCGGTCCGGTAGACCGGGGCGGCGGCCGCCTGCTCCCGTACGCAATCCACGCACTGGAAACCGACGGCCGCTGGTCTCTGGCACTCCGCGCACGCCGGCCGCTCACACCGCTGGCATCTCACATAGCTGACGCGGTCGAGGTGCCGTGGGCAGACCGGCGCCTGCCGGCTTCCGGCGTCAGGCGCGGGGACACCGTAAGACATCTGGGTTAGAGCTGTTCCACGGTGATGCTCTTGATGACGACATCCTCGAGGGGCTTGTCCCGCATGTCGGTGGCGATGGAGTTCAGCTTCTCAACCACCTCACGCGACTTCTCGTCGGTGACGTCGCCGAAGATGGTGTGCTTGCCCTGCAGCCAGGTGGTGGGCACGGCGGTGATGAAGAATTGCGAGCCGTTGGTACCGCGGCCGCCCTGCGTGCCGGCGTTCGCCATCGCCAGCTTGTACGGCTCCTTGAAGGAGAGGTCCGGGTTGATCTCGTCGTCGAACTTGTAGCCGGGGCCGCCGGTGCCCTGGCCGAGGGGATCCCCGGCCTGGATCATGAAGTCCTTGATGATGCGGTGGAAGATCGTCCCGTCGTAGAGGGGCGCATTGCTCTTCTCGCCGGTCTGCGGGTGGGTCCAGGCGATCTCACCGGTCGCGAGTCCCACGAAGTTCTTCACCGTCTTCGGCGCGTGGTTGCCGAAGAGGTTCACCTCGATGTCGCCCTGGGTGGTGTGGATGGTCGCTTTTGCTGTCGGAATAGCAGTCATTGGTCCATTCTTCCATGCGCCTTCTGACAATAAGCTGGGGCGGGGCCATTCCGCGCACAGTGAAATAACAGCCCTCCGGGACTCCCGTGTACCGGTCGGATAGCACCCTCTGCCCATGCAACGTAGGCTGATCAAAACGAGTAACCACCCCCTTGGAGGTTTTTGTGAAGAAGAACGTACGCGCTACCCACGAACTCGAAGAAGGCGTCGCACTCGGACTGGCTGCCGCTGCCGGGCTGGCTGCCGCACGGGACTGGGCCACACCACGGGTCGACGCCGCATACGAGTGGGCGAAGCCACGGTGGGAAAAGGGCAGGGAGACCGCCGGCCCCGCCCTGCAGGACACCGTCCGCAAGGCCACCGAGGGAATCTCCGGTGGTATTGCCGGCGGCATCGCCGTCGTCGCGCCGAAGATCCAGGACGGGATCGACAAGGTCGGCCCGCGCATCTCCCAGGTCATCGACGACACCACCCCGAAGATCCAGGGAACCCTCGACAAGGCCGGCCCGGCACTGACCTCGGCGAAGGTCCGGGTGGTCGACGGCTACCTGCCGACCCTGTCCACCAAGCTGGGCGACGCGGCGGACACGGCGTCCAAGTCGCTCGCCTCCGCCCAGGTGCACCCTTCCGTCGAGAAGGCCGTCATCAGGATCACCGGAGACAAGAAGGCCGTCAAGAAGGCCCAGAAGCGCCTGGTGGCCGCAACCCTGCAGGCCTCCAAGGACCTGAAGAAGAGCCAGCGACGCAGCAAGGGCAAGGGCTGGCTGATCTTCGGCATCATCCTGAGCGCGGTCGTCGCCGGTGTTGCCGTCTGGCGGGCGTCGAAGCCCGTCGAGGACCCCTGGAAGACGCCGGCTCCGATCAAGGCCACTCCCGCTCCGGTCTCGAGCGAGAAGACCCGTGAAGCCAAGGAGGTCGTCACCTCCATCAAGGAAGCGGCCGATCGTGCCGCGGCGTCGCAGGATGCCGCCACGACCGGCGCCAAGGACGACGGCAAGAACAAGGCCGCGGACGCGGCCCAGACCGTTGCCGACAAGGCGAAGGACGCCACCGAGGCCGCCAAGGCCAAGGATGCGACAAAGCCCTCGGACGAGCCGAAGGCCTGACCCGTCCCGTACTGCATGAAGGAACCCCCAGGCCTGAAGGCCTGGGGGTTCCTTCATTAACCTTTATTACAACTGCTTCATATAACTGGGAGCGACTGTTACTCGCCGCCCAGCCCGGGAGGGGGAACCGTTCCAGCCTCTGCTCCGACGGGCATGTGGCGTGCCTTCCGTCGCTGCTGACCGCGGATGACGACGGCGAGGCCCACCAGGATGAGGACCAGGCCGCCGTAGGTCCCGAGCGGCAGCGTCTCGCCGAGGAAGATCGCCGCCAGGATGGCTGCTCCCGGGATCTCGAGCAGGATGATCATGGAGACGACGAGCGGGCTCATGACCGCCAGGAGATGATTGAAGACGGAGTGGCCCATGATCTGGGCCAGCAGGGTCACGGCGAGGATACCCGCCCAGGCGGCGGGGCTGAAGCCGACGATCGGCTGCCCGGTCGCCCCGCACAGGGCCAGGAGGATCACGGCACAGGCTCCATAGCAGAGCGTCGTGTAGGTCCCCGTGGACATGGTCCGCCGGGCCGCAGCACCGGCCATCTGGTAGACCGCCGCCAGGGCGCCGCCGGCCAGGGCCAGCAGGTCGCCGAGGAGTGCCTCCCGCGACAGCGACAGGTCGAACCCGGTGATGATGACGACGCCGACGAAGGCCACACCGAGCCCCGCCACCACCGTCGCGTGCGGCCGCGATCCCAGCAGCGCGTTGAAGAGCGCGATCCACGCCACCTGCAGGCACACGAGGGCCGTGGCAGCCGCGACGGACGTCAGCTTGAGCGCCGTGATGAAGCACGCGAAGTGGAGGGCGAGGGCTATGGCCGCGATACCCAGGCGCCGGTAATCGACTCGCGTCAGGGCAGCGAACTCGGCCCTTTTGGAGACGACCGCCGGTCCTCCCATCAGAGCGGCGCCGAGCAGGTTGCGCCAGAAGGCGATGGCCAGGACGGGCGCCGCCGTGGCTGCCATGATCGGTCCTGACGCGGAGACTCCGATGACGCCGAGGATCGAGAGGAAGATAGTCACCCGGCAACTGTAGGGCACGGCATCAGCGCCGCGTGATCTGCCGTGGAACGTGAAAAGTCCCGGCCGATGGCCGGGACTTTTCTTCGGTGGAGGCACGGGGACTCGAACCCCGAACCCCCTGCTTGCAAAGCAGGTGCGCTACCAATTGCGCCATGCCCCCGAAGTGGACGACGTCCGGTCCTGCCGGACTCCGTTCCGTGAAGCTATACCACTTCGTCCGTCGCACTGCTCCAGACGCTCTTGCTTTTCTCCGAATCCTTCCACCGCTTGTACACGAGGACACTTGCGGCAGCCGCTGCTGCGACGAGCAACTTCTTCACGACAGTCTCCTTGCGGTTCCCTGCGAGTGGTGGATCCGTGGGCGTACCAGGACTTGAACCTGGGACCTCTTCGTTATCAGCGAAGCGCTCTAACCGCCTGAGCTATACGCCCCGATACCTCTTCGGGCCGAGATACGACTTTACAGTAGTGTCTCGGCATTCATCAAATCGCCCGGGGGCGCCGAAGGGGCCGGTCTCCTAGTCGTCGGTCAGCGTGACGCCGATACCGCCGACGAGGGTGGACGAGATGTTGTACAGCACCGCCGAGAGCATGGCCAGAGCGGTCAGGAGCACGACGTTCACGACGGCGATGATCGTCGCGAAGGAGAGTACCTGCGGCAGGGAGGCGAACTGGCGGAGGTCGAATCCGCCGCTTTCCGACCCGGCGATCTCGCGGAGCAGCTCGTTCACACCGTCGAAGATGCCGGTCAGGTCGAGGACGGTCCAGATGACGAAGGACGCCACGACGGTCACGATGCCCAACGCGACGGACAACAGGAACGACATCTTCAGGACCGACCAGGGATCGACCTTGCTGACGAGCAGGCGTGCCTTCCGTGCCTTCGCCTTGGGCACCGGCTTCACGAGGCCGGGCCGCTGCTGTCCCGGTCGGCCGCCCTGTCCTGCGGATGCGGGTCGCTGCGGTGGGCGGGCGGGAGCGTTCGTCCGCGGCGCCCCGGACGTCTTCACTTGTCCGCTGGGCGGCCGCGGATTGGTGTTGGCCGAGCTCACTCGTTACCTCCGTGTTCGGGCGACTCAGCGTCGGGCTCAGCCGTTTCTTCTGTCGACAACCGTACTTCATCGGCTGTGAACTCCGCAGGATCCTCCTGGGGGGTGAGCGTTCCGATCACGTCCACATCCGGGCTGCCCTCGGTCGGATCCTCGATGAGACCCTCCTCGACGGCGACGCTGCGCTCACTGTTGCGGGCGACGGCGATGATGCGGTCGGTCTTGTCGGGCTTCGCGAAGATGACCCCCATCGTGTCGCGGCCCTTCGCGGGGACACCTGCCACGGCGGAGCGCACCACCTTGCCGCCGCCCATGACCACGAGGACCTCGTCCTCTTCCTGGACCACGAGCGCTCCGACGAGGTCTCCGCGCTCCTCGGCCAGCTTCGCGACCTTGATGCCCAGTCCGCCGCGGCCCTGCACGCGGTATTCGTCCACCCTCGTCCGCTTCGCGAAACCGCCCTCGGTGACGATGAAGACGAACGAGTCGTCCGTGACCACCTTCGCGGCCAGCAGCTCGTCGTCGGGGCGGAACTTCATGCCGGTCACGCCGGAGGTGGCACGTCCCATGGGCCGCAGGGCGTCGTCGTCGGCCGTGAACCGCAGCGACTGTCCCTTGCGGGAGACCAACATGATGTCGTCGTCGCCGGACACCAGCTGCGCCGAGACGAGCTCGTCGTTGTCGCGCAGGTTGATGGCGATGACGCCCGCGGTACGGTTCGTGTCGTAGTCCTCGAGCCGTGTCTTCTTCACCAGACCCCGCTTGGTCGCGAGGACCAGGTAGGGCGACTGCTGGTAGTCGCGCAGGTCCAGGACCTGGGCGATCGTCTCGTCGGGCTGGAAGGCCAGGAGGTTCGCCACGTGCTGCCCCTTGGCGTCCCGTGCCGCCTCGACGAGCTCGTACGCCTTCGCGCGGTACACCCGGCCCAGGTTGGTGAAGAACAGGAGCCAGTGGTGGGTGGTCGTGACGAAGAAGTGCTCGACGACGTCGTCGCCGCGCAGCTGCGCCCCGCGGATGCCCTTGCCGCCGCGGGCCTGCTGACGGTAGTTGTCGCTCCGTGTGCGCTTGACGTACCCGCCGCGGGTGATGGTGACGACCATCTCCTCCTCGGGGATCAGGTCCTCCATGCTCATGTCGCCGTCGTAGCCCATGAGGATCTCGGTACGGCGGTCGTCACCGAACTTGGCGACGATCTCCGCCAGTTCCGTGCTGACGATCCCGCGCTGCACGTCCTCGGAGGCGAGGATCCGGTTGAACTCGGTGATCATCGACTCGAGTTCGGCGTGGCGATCCTGGATCTTCTGCCGCTCGAGGGCGGCCAGGCGCCGGAGCTGCATGTTCAGGATGGCCGTGGCCTGCAGCTCGTCGATCGAGAGCAGCTCCATCAGCCCGTCGCGGGCCTGGTCCGTCGTGGACGAGGCCCGGATCAGTGCGATGACCTCGTCCAGGGCGTCGAGGGCCTTCAGCAGTCCGCGGAGGATGTGCGCTTCTTCCTCCGCCTTGCGCAGCCGGTACCGGGTGCGGCGCACGATGACCTCGAGCTGGTGGGTAACCCAGTGGCGGATGAAGGCGTCGAGGCTGAGCGTGCGGGGTACGTCGTCGACGATCGCCAGCATGTTCGCGCTGAAGTTGTCCTGCAGCTGCGTGTGCTTGTACAGGTTGTTGAGGACCACCTTCGCGACGGCGTCGCGCTTCAGCACGATCACGAGGCGCTGGCCGGTGCGGCCGGACGTCTCGTCGCGGAGGTCGGCGATGCCGCTGACCTTGCCGTCCTTGACGAGTTCCGCGATTTTGATCGCGAGGTTGTCGGGATTGGCCTGGTAGGGCAGTTCCGTGACGACGAGACAGGTCCGGTTCTGGATCTCCTCGACGTTGACGACGGCCCGCATGGTGACGGAACCTCGACCGGTCCGATAGGCGTCCTCGATGCCCTTGTGCCCGAGGATCTGGGCACCGGTGGGGAAGTCCGGTCCCTTGATGCGCACGATGAGTGCCTCGAGGAGTTCCTCCTTGGTGGCATCCGGGTTCTCGAGGTACCACTGGACCCCGTCGGCCACCTCGCGGAGGTTGTGCGGCGGGATGTTGGTGGCCATGCCGACGGCGATGCCGGACGATCCGTTGACGAGCAGGTTCGGGAAGCGCGACGGGAGGATCGTCGGCTCCTGGTTCTTGCCGTCGTAGTTGTCCTGGAAGTCGACGGTCTCCTCATCGATGTCCCGCACCATCTCCATGGCGAGGGGGGCCATCTTCGTCTCGGTGTATCGTGGCGCCGCAGCGCCGTCGTTGCCCGGTGATCCGAAGTTCCCCTGACCGAGCGCCAGCGGGTAGCGCATCGTCCAGTCCTGGATGAGGCGTACCAGGGCGTCGTAGATCGCGGAGTCGCCGTGCGGGTGGTACTGGCCCATGACCTCGCCGACCACGCGGGCACATTTGTTGAACGAACGGTCCGGCCGGTAGCCGCCGTCGAACATCGCGTAGAGCACACGCCGGTGCACGGGCTTCAGTCCGTCGCGGACGTCGGGCAGTGCCCGGCCCACGATGACGGCCATCGCGTAGTCCAGGTAGGACCGCTGCATCTCCGTCTGCAGGTCGACCTGCTCGACGCGGTCCGTCAGGACCTCACCCTCGAGGGGCTCGTCCGGTCCGTTGCCCGTGATGTCGTCACTCATGAATCATCGTCCGTTCGTAAAGGTTTTCAACCACAAAGATCACTCGACCGCAGGCCGGTAGCCGGCCCTCAGATATCGAGGAAACGCACGTCCTTGGCGTTCTGCTGGATGAAGTTGCGGCGGGATTCGACGTCCTCGCCCATCAGGACGGAGAACACCTGGTCGGCGGCCGCCGCGTCGTCCATGGTCACCTGCAGCAGGGTGCGGTGCTCCGGGTCCATGGTGGTGTCCCACAGTTCCGTGTAGTCCATCTCGCCGAGGCCCTTGTAGCGCTGGATCCCGTTGTCCTTGGGCAGTCGCTGGTTTCTCGCCATGCCCATCTTGATCACCTCGTCGCGCTCCCGGTCGCTGAACACGTAGTCGTGCTTCGCGTTGGACCACTTGATCCGGTACAGCGGCGGCTGCGCCAGGTACACGAAGCCGTTCTCGATGAGCGGTCGCATGTAGCGGAACAGCAGGGTCAGCAGGAGGGTGGTGATGTGCTGGCCGTCGACGTCCGCATCGGCCATGAGCACGATCTTGTGGTACCGGGCCTTCTCCACGTTGAAGTCCTCGCCGATCCCCGCGCCGAAGGCGGTGATCATGGCCTGGACCTCGCTGTTGCCGAGGGCACGGTCCAGCCGGGCTCGCTCCACGTTCAGGATCTTGCCGCGCAACGGCAGGATGGCCTGGGTCTCGGGGTTCCGTCCGCGGACCGCGGAGCCACCGGCCGAGTCGCCCTCGACGATGTAGATCTCGGACCGTGCGGGGTCCTTGGACTGGCAGTCCTTGAGCTTGCCGGGCATACCGCCGGATTCGAGCAGTCCCTTGCGGCGCGTGGACTCCCTCGCCTTGCGGGCCGCGAGGCGCGCCTGCGACGCCTGGATCGACTTGCGGATGACGTCGCGGGCCGGCCCGGGGTTGCGCTCCAGCCAGTCGCCGAGCTGGTCCGTGACCACGCGCTGGACGAAGCCCTTCGCCTCGGAGTTGCCGAGCTTGGTCTTCGTCTGGCCCTCGAACTGCGGCTCGGACAGCTTGACGGAGATGACGGCGGTCAGGCCCTCACGGATGTCGTCGCCCGTGAGGTTGTCGTCCTTCTCCTTGATGATGTTCTTCTCGCGTGCGTACTTGTTGATCAGCGTGGTCATGGCCGCACGGAATCCCTCTTCGTGCGTCCCGCCTTCGTGCGTGTTGATGGTGTTCGCGTAGGTGTGCACGCTCTCCGAGTACGCGGAGGTCCATTGCAGGGCGACCTCGACCGCCATCCTCCGATCCGTGTCCTCGGTCTCGAAGGCGATCACGTCGGGGTGGATGACGTCCACGCGCTTGGACGAGTTGAGGTGGCGCACGTAGTCGAGCAGCCCGTTCTCGTACAGGTAGACCACGGAGCGGTGCTTCGGCTCCCCACCGGCATCCTGCGCCGCGTCGACCTCCGCGACCTCGTCCGTCTCCACGGCGTCCACGCGCTCGTCCGTCAGGGTGATGCGCAGTCCCTTGTTGAGGAACGCCATCTGCTGGAATCGTGCGCGGAGTGTCTCGAAGTCGAACTCGGTGCTCTCGAAGATCGAGTCGTCCGGGTAGAACGTCTGCGTGGTACCCGTCTCGGACGTCGGCTCGCCCTTCCGCAATTCACCAACGGGCTTCCCGCCGTCCGCGAAGGACTGCCGCCACACGTGGCCCTGGCGCCGCACTTCCGTCTCCACGCGCTCGGACAGGGCGTTGACGACCGAGATACCGACACCGTGCAGGCCGCCGGACACTGCGTAACCGCCGCCCCCGAACTTGCCGCCCGCATGGAGGATCGTCATGACCACTTCCACCGTGGGCCGACCCTCGGTGGGGTGCATGTCCACGGGGATGCCTCGGCCGTTGTCGACGACCTTGACGCCGCCGTCGGTCTGGAGCGAGATCTCGATGTGGTCGCAGTAGCCGGCCAGCGCCTCATCGACCGAGTTGTCCACGACTTCGTAGACGAGGTGATGGAGACCGCGGGGCCCGGTGGATCCGATGTACATACCCGGGCGCTTCCGCACCGCTTCGAGACCTTCGAGCACCGTGATCTCGCTGGCACCGTAGGCGTGCTCCGTGGCGGCCTCCAGGATCGGGGACTCGCCGTCGCCTATTCTCACGTCGCTTGCATTCAACTCGTTCTCGTGTGCCACAGGCGTAGACGGCTCCTCAGCTGGATCGACCAAAACAATCTTGTCCATTCTACCCTGAGGAGGGCCGCGGTCCGGCGCGAACACCCCCTCCCCGGCCAATAAACCCACATCAGACCGGACGGAACCACCATCCGTGAGTCCGGATACGACCACCGGGACCCCGATTGCGCCACAGGCCACTCAGCGGACAGCGCGAGCGGGACTCCGGGATCATCCGTACGTATCCCGGGGGCCTCGTCCTTTCACGGAGCGTCCGCCCTTGCGCCAGCTCGGAGCGGCAGGTCCGATGACGGACAGGCGCGTGACGACTCCCGGGCCGAGCTCGGCCTCGAACCGCTGCAGTACCTGCGGGGTGATGAGCCGCAACTGAGTGGCCCAGGCCGTCGAATCACACCGGACCAGCACGGTGTCCGCGTCGAAGCTCTCCGGGACGCAATGCGCTGCGATATCGGTGCCGACGATCTCGCTCCAGCGCGACAGCACCGATCCGATGGCGACAGGCGACTTCCATCCCCGCTCGGCGAGCATCCGCGAGAACACGTTTCCCACACCCTCGGGATCCCTGCCGCCGTAGACCGGCTCGGGCGAATACCGGCGACGCGACGTCTTCGCCGACCGCTTCGACGCAGCCTCCCGGGGCGTGCCCCTGGCCTGGGATGCGCTGCGCAACCGGTTGAGCAGGGCTTGCGGAGCATCCTGCTCAGGGAACGTCCCGTCGTCGTCGGGCGATGATCCCTGACTTCCCGACGCGGGGTCGGACGATCGGCCCTCGGAGCGCGGTGTAGCCGGTCCGTCGGGGGGAGGACCGTCTCCCGCGGACCGGTCAGTCATCCATTCCTCCCGCGGCATGTAAATGATCGGGGACACCCCCGCGGTCGGACGGCTGGTCCGCGCTCTCAGGAGCGACCTCGTCGCTTCCGTCGGCGCTCTCGACGCCATGCTCCGCGATCGCGCCGGGCACCACCCTCACTTGGCGTCCGAGGAGCGCCGCCGGGATGTCGTCACCCACGGCGGCGGTGACGAGGACCTGCTCCGCGGGAGCCACGATGGCCGCCAGCCGGGTCCGCCGTTGCACATCGAGTTCCGCGAAGACGTCGTCGAGGATGAGCACGGGATCCCCACCCGGCGTCCGGTCCTCCTCCAGCAGGAGGTAGTACGACGCCAGCCGTAGCGCCAGCGCCATCGACCAGGTCTCACCGTGGGATGCATATCCCTTGACAGGCATATCTCCGAGCAGCAGCGTGAGCTCGTCACGATGCGGGCCGACGAGGGAGATCCCGCGCTCGAGTTCCTTCTTGCGGTGTCGGAGGAGGCCGGCGGTGAACAACTCGACGAGTGCACCCTGGTCGAGTTCGCCCAGACCGTCGTCGGCACCGTCCCGCCCCGGCCCGGCGCCCTCGATGTCCGCGGAGGGGTCCGACGACGACGAAACGCTCGACAGATAGCCGATGCCCGCCGCCTTGGAACCGTCCGTCAGCTCCTGGTACGCGCGCTGCACATGGGGTCTGAGCTTGTCGACGAGGATCAACCGGGCAGACAGCAACCGGGCCCCCGACTCGGCGAGATGCTGGTCCCAGACATCGAGGGTGACTTCGTGCGCCGTCGAGAACCTGCCCGCTGCGCGGGCCGACTTGAGCAGGGCGTTGCGTTGCTTGAGCACACGCTCGTAGTCCGTCCGCAGTGCCGACTGGTGCGGGAGCAGCGACACCATGACTTCGTCCAGATACCGGCGCCGCACCGACGGATCACCCTTGACGAGGGTGAGGTCCTCGGGTGCGAAGAGAACGGTCTTCAGGATCCCCGCGGCATCCCTGGCACGTACGGGATTGGACCTGTTGATCCGGGCGCGGTTCGGTGATTCGGCATTGATCTCGACTTCCACGCTCGTGCGCTGCGCACCGCGGACCAGTCTGCCCCTGATGATGGCGCGCTCCTCGCCGAAGGCGATGAGCGGCTTGTCGGTGCTGACCCGGTGCGAGGACAGCGTCGCGAGGTAGCCGATCGCCTCCACGATGTTCGTCTTCCCCACGCCGTTGGGCCCCACGAAGACGGTGATACCCGGCTCGATGGCCGTGTCGAGCTGCCCATAGCTCCGGAACCCGGTGAGCGAGAGGTGCTCAACATACACCGGAACGCACTTACTCGGGCTTCGCTCGGGCGGGCTTGACGGCGTGCCCGCCGAACTGGTTGCGCAGCGCTGCGACCATCTTCATGGACGGGGCGTCCTCCTGCCGCGAGCTGAAGCGGGCGAACAGCGCGGCGGTGATCGCCGGAGCGGGGATGGAGTTGGCAATCGCTTCCTCGACGGTCCAGCGACCCTCTCCCGAATCCTCGACGTACCCGGCGATCGTCGCCAGTCCCGGGTCCTCCTCCAGCGCCTTGACCACCAGGTCGAGCAACCAGGACCGGACAACCGTGCCCTTCTGCCAGGCCGCGAACGTGCCGTGCACATCCTTCACGATGTCCTTGGCCTCGAGGAGTTCGTAGCCCTCGGCGTAGGACTGCATGAGTCCGTACTCGATCCCGTTGTGGACCATCTTGGCGTAGTGTCCGGCGCCGACGTCGCCGACATGCACGAAGCTCTCGGAACGATCGCCCTCCGGGCGCAGTGCGTCGAAGATCGGGAGGGCCCTCTCGATGTCCTCGTCGCTCCCTCCGGCCATCAGGCCGTAGCCGTTCTCCAGTCCCCACACGCCGCCGGAAACGCCACAGTCGAGGAATCGGATTCCCTGCTGGGCGAGCAGTGCTGCGTGGACCTGGTCATCCGTGAACCTGGAATTCCCGCCGTCGATGACGAGGTCGTCCTCGGACAGGAGGCGGGAGAGATCGGTGATCACGGCATGTGTGACCTCACCGGCCGGCACCATCACCCAGATGATGCGGGGCGTGGGGAGGGAGGACACGAGGTCTTCGAGGCTTGGAACGTCCGTACGATCCGGAGCCCGATCGAAGCCGGTGACCTCGATACCGGTCGCCCGGAGCCGTTCTCTCATGTTGAATCCCATTTTGCCGAGTCCGACAAGACCGATGTGCATGAGCTCTCTTCCTGATGGTGGGGTCGTCCGGCCGTCGGCCGGGGCTGCTGACCCGGTGGGCGCGCTACAGATTGGGCAGCCGCACGGGCATCAGCAGGTACCTGTAGTCCGCCTGGTCTTCACCTGATGCGTCCTGCTGGGCCGAGATGACCGCGGGTTTCGGCGGCGAGGTGAAGGAGAACCGTACGTACGGGCTGCTGAAGGCTCCGAGGCCTTCACTGAGGTAGTGCGGGTTGAAAGCGACCGTGATGTCGTCGCCGTCGAGTGTGGCTTCGATCGCTTCGGACGCCTGGGCGTCTTCCCCGGTGCCGGCGTCGAGCGTGACCTGGCCCTCGGAGAAGGCGAGGCGGACCGGGGTGTTGCGTTCAGCGACGAGGGAGACCCGGCGCACCGCTTCGACGAGGGTGCTGGTCTGCACGGTCGCATGGATCGGCGTGGTGGTGGGGAACAGCGACCTGATCTTGGGGTAGTCCCCGTCCACGAGCAGCGACGTGGTGCGGCGACCTCCGGATTCGAAGCCGATCAGCTCGGAGTCGTCCGACAACGCGATGTTCAGTTCACCGGCCCCACCGAGGGTCTTGGCTACTTCGCTCAGCGTCTTGGCTTTCACGAGAGCGCTGGTGGAGATACCGGGGGTGGAGGGTTTCCACGCCACCTCTCGAAGCGCCAGCCGGTACCGGTCGGTGGCGAGCAGTGTGATCAGGTCGTCCTCGATCTCCATGCGAACACCGGTGAGGATCGGCAGCGTGTCGTCGCGGCTTGCGGCGATGATGACCTGCGATACGGCCTGGGCGAAGGCGTCCCCGTCGACGACACCACTCACGGCGGGAAGCTTTGGCAGTTCGGGATATTCCCCTTCGGGCATAGTCGCGAGGTTGAAGCGGCTGTTGCGGCAGGTGAGCGTGACCTTGGAGCCGTCGGTGGCGACCTCGACCGGCGCCGAGGGCAGGCTGCGGCAGATGTCGGCAAGGAGTCGTCCGGAGACCAGGATGGTTCCTTCTTCGAGGACATCCGCAGGGATCTCGAGGCGAGCCGAGATCTCGTAGTCGAAGCTCGCAAGGCTGAGCATGCCGCTCTCTGCCTTGATGAGGAGACCGGCGAGGACGGGCACGGGTGGTCGTGGGGACAGGGAACGAGCGGTCCAGGACACTGCCTCCGCAAGTACATCCCGCTCAACTCTGAATTTCACGGAGCAGTGCCGCCTTTCGCCAGATCAAAAAAACAGCCACCGGCGAATCGCCGGCGGATGGTCGGACCCGATGCCTGGACGGATGTTCCCACGGCACGGGAACTACAACCCTACTGGGTCAAAGCTTAGCCGGATAGCGTCCGGCCCAGCCGGTGCTGCTGGGAGGGCGGGGCGAGGCGTGCGGGACGTGGAATGTTATTTGACGAGCTTTTGAAGTTTAAGGTTCGTAGTGTTAATAACTGCTGTGGATTCTGTGGATAACCCCGCTGCTCGGCGCGGCGCCGCGGATCCGGGCTGTGGACAAGGTGTGCGTCGGGCCGACGCCTCACAGGTGGGGGTTGTGGGCAGAATCCTTGTGATTCTGCGGATCCACAGGCGAGGAGGGGTTTATCCTCAGGCTGGACCGGGATGTTCCCCCGGTTATCCACAGCTGTGTCCACACCTGTTAATTACGCCACCCGCCGCCGGGAGGCGCACCGGGGGCTCACGTTTCGCGTTGTTTGTGCTTGATCCGGTTGGTGAGCTCGGTGACCTGGTTGAAGATCGCGCGTCGTTCAGCCATGAGCTCGCGGATCTTGCGATCTGCGTGGATGACGGTGGTGTGGTCCCGGCCGCCGAGTTCCTGCCCGATTTTCGGCAAGGACATGTCGGTCAGCTCACGGCAGAGGTACATGGCGATCTGCCGTGCGGTCACGAGGGTCCTCGTCCGCGACTTGCTGCACAGTTCCTCCATGCTGATCTGGAAGTAATCGGCTGTCTGCGCCATGATCACCGTCGACGTGATCTCCTGGGCGCCGTCGGCGGAGATCAGGTCCTTCAGGACGATCTCCGCCAGATTCACGTCCACGGGTTGGCGGTTCAGACTGGCGAAGGCCGTGACGCGGATGAGAGCGCCCTCGAGCTCACGGATGTTCGTTGCGATCTTGGAGGCGATGTACTCGAGCACGTCGTCCGGGGCGCTCAGGCTGTCGCTGATCGCCTTCTTCCGGAGGATGGCAATGCGTGTCTCGAGCTCCGGAGGCTGGATGTCGGTCAGCAAGCCCCACTCGAAGCGGGAGCGCATGCGTTCCTCGAACCCGATGAGCTGCTTGGGTGGCAGGTCGGAGGTGATGACCACCTGCTTGCTGTGGTTGTGCAGCGCGTTGAAGGTGTGGAAGAACTCCTCCATCGTCCGGTCCTTGCCGGAGAGGAACTGGATGTCGTCGATCAGCAGGATGTCCACGTTGCGGTAGGTCTGCTTGAAGCTCGAGCCCTCGTCGTCGCGGATCGAGTTGATGAAGTCGTTGGTGAACTCTTCGGAGTTCACGTACCGCACGCGGATCCCGGTGTAGAGATGCCTCGCGTAGTGGCCGATCGCGTGCAGGAGGTGGGTCTTGCCCAATCCGGAGTCGCCGTAGATGAACAGCGGGTTGTAGGCCTTCGCGGGAGCCTCCGCCACCGCCACCGCGGCAGCGTGGGCGAAGCGGTTCGAGGACCCGATGACGAAGGTGTCGAAGATGTACTTCGGGTTGAGCCGGCCGAACTCGTGCGAATTGCTGGGCGGTGTCGGGGACGGTTTCGCCTCACCCTTCGGTTCCGGCGACGGTGACGGCGGCTGGGCCGGCTCCTGGTCCGGAACGTCCTCGGCGACGGGGGTCAGCTCCGGATCGATGACGAACGCACACTGGATGTCCTCGCGGAACACATCGCGCAGCGCCTCATCGAGGGCTCCCTTGAGCTGGGTCTGCAACACCTCGCGGGTCAATTCGTTCGGCACGGCGATGAGCATCGTCGTCCCGATGAGTCCCTGGGCCTGTGCAAGAACCATGAAGCCACGCTGGCGGGGAGTGACGCGGTCGTCCTGTTCGAGGGTCCGGATGACTTTACGCCAGGAGCTCCCGACGTCGTTTACCTCATCTGTACCCACGAACACCCCTCTTGGCTGTGCTTCCCGTCAAAAATGTCCGTTCTCCACAGAGTTGTGCACATGGCGTGGATAAACGGAGCAGAGCCAAGACTAGAGGATGGAAAGTACAGAAGATAGCGGACTGGCGCGGCCGCAGGGCCCCTGCAACGGGTGGCGGCCATGGCCGGCGAGGGTGCGTGTAGGGTGAGTCGAGCACCGGTTGTCCACAGGGCAGTGCATAACCCGTCCACAGGCCGCCCGCGGTGAGTTTGACGGCCATCGGCGCTGTCCCCTACCGTTATGTAGTCCAACATGTCTGCATTTCGCATGCCATCACAGGTGTTCCCGGGTACTAAGAGGCCTCGGGATGTGACAGCTCTCCACGCGAGTGTCGGATGTACACCTTCATCGCGTCAGTCTGTTCTTCCCCCTTGTTGCAATGGGCCGGACGCATCTCAGATCGTTCTGGAGTAACTACAGTGAGCAAGCGGACTTTTCAGCCGAATAACCGCCGTCGTGCCAAGAAGCACGGTTTCCGCCTTCGCATGCGGACCCGCGCTGGTCGTGCCATCCTGTCGGCACGCCGCGGCAAGGGCCGTACCGAACTCTCGGCATAAGCGGTCCCTCCCTCGCCATGCATCCTCCGGGTGATCGCGTCGGCACGGGGTTCCCTCCCTCGATGAGGAACAGGAACTTCCCATGCTGCCGATGATCAACCGGGTGAGAACGGCAGCGGATTTTGCACGTACCGTACGTTCCGGTGCCCGGTCAGGGCGCCGGAACGTTGTGCTATATGGAGTCAGGACCGAATCGGCCCCCTCGAGGGTCGGATTCATCGTCGGGAAAAACGTCGGGAACGCGGTCACGCGCAACCTCGTTAAACGGAGGCTGCGCCAGATGGCGGCGGAGTGGGTCGGTGCGCATCCCCGCGGATACGACGTCGTCGTCCGGGCCCTCCCAGCGTCTGCCGCAAGCGACTGGCCGACCCTGACCAGGGACTTCGGGAACTGCGTGTCCGCGGTCGCCCGGAAGCTGAAGGACTCGGAACCACCGGGAAGGCAGGGCGGAGTATCGTGAGTGACGTCGCTCCCCGAGCGCTGGCCCTCGTCGTCGGGATACCGCGCCTGACGGTGATCGGACTCCTGATCGCGTACCGGAAGGTCGTTTCTCCGTTGTACGGCCCGGTGTGCCGGTTCTACCCCAGCTGTTCGGCGTATGCCCTCGAAGCCGTGACCGTCCACGGCTTCCTGCGAGGGACGTGGCTCGCCTCGCGGCGGCTGGCGCGGTGCCATCCATGGAACGCCGGCGGTGTGGATCACGTCCCGCCGGGTGGCAGGCATTTCCGCGAGGGGAACGTGCCAGCGATAGTTGTGTTGAACCACCCGGTGATTCCGGCCGATGACGAAAGCCGCCCCGCGGCCCGAGGAGCAGACTGATTATGGGTTTTTTTGAGACGATCCTGGCGCCGTTCAGGTGGCTCGTGTCGTGGATCATGTTCATGTTCCACGAGGGCTTCACGTTCCTCGGAATGGATCCCGCATCCGGGTGGACCTGGGTGCTGTCGATCGTCGGCCTCGTCGTCATCATCCGTGCTGCGCTCATCCCCGTCTTCGTCAAGCAAATCAAGGCGCAGCGCGGCATGCAGGCGCTCCAGCCGGACCTGCGCAAGCTGCAGCAGAAGTACAAGGGGAAGACGGACCAGCTCTCGCGTCAGGCGATGACGCAGGAACAGATGGCCCTGTACAAGAAGCACGGGACGAACCCGTTTGCCGCGTGCCTGCCGATCCTGATCCAGATGCCGTTCTTCTTCGCCCTCTTCACCGTTCTCAACGGGATCTCACGGGCCAGTGACGAGAACGAGGGGATCGGTGCACTGTCCCCGGAATCGGTGCGACAGTTCGACGATGCGACGATCTTCGGTGCGCCGCTGTCCTCGACGTTCCTCGGCAGCTTCGGCGCCGACGGCAACATCAGCGTCATCATCCTGTCCGTGATCATGATCATCGCCATGACGGCATCTCAGTTCATCACGCAGAAGCAGATCATGGCGAAGAACATGTCCGAAGAGGCCATGCAGAGCCCCTTCATGCGTCAGCAGAAGATCATGCTCTACATCCTGCCGCTGGTGTTCGGCATCGGTGGGATCAACTTCCCCATCGGTGTCCTGGTCTACTGGACGACCACCAACGTGTGGACGATGGCCCAGCAGTTCTACGTCATCCGTAGGATGCCCACGCCGGGGTCTCCCGCCGCCAAGGCCCTCGCGGACCGGCGAGCCAAGAAGGGTTTGCCCATGGTGCCGCTCCTCGGGGAGCGGAAGACGGAACCGGCGATCGAGACGGTACCGGAACCCAGGGGCCAGCGTGTTCAGCCCCAGCGTAAGAAGAGGAAGAGGCGATGACGGTAGACAACGAGGAACAGATCGCCGACAGCGAACCGGAGTCCGACGACGACGCCGGGACTCCTTCGGCCAGCAAAGCATCCCGGCTCGACGAGGAGGGTGACGTCGCCGCTGACTACCTCGAGGAACTGCTCGACATCGCGGATATCGACGGAGATATCGACATCGAGGTCCGCAGCGGCCGCACGTACATCTCGATCGTGTCCGAGGAAGGCTCCGACACGGGACTCGGCCTGCTCGTCGGACGCGACGGCGAGGTACTGGAGGCCCTGCAGGAGCTGACACGCCTCAGCGTCCTGACAGCCACTGATGCACGGTCGCGGTTGATCCTGGATGTGGACGGGTATCGCGATCGGCGCGGACGCGAGCTGACGACGATCGCCCGGGACGCGGTCGAGAAGGTCAAGGAGACCGGTGAGGACCTGGTGCTGGCACCGATGTCTGCGTACGAGCGGAAGATCGTGCACGACGTCGTCGCCGATCTCGGATTCGTGAGCGAGTCCGAAGGCGAGGGCCAGGCGCGGCACATCGTGATCTCTCCCAGCGATGACTGATGCTGACCGCTTCGACGCAGGAAGCCCTGACCCGACGGCCGACGAACTGACGGCGGCTACCGTCGTCTTCGGAGACAGGCTCCCCCTGGCCCGCAGCTTCGTGGCACACCTCGCCTCATCCGGGATCGAGCGTGGGTTACTGGGACCGAGGGAGGTGCCCCGGCTGTGGGGACGTCATGTGCTGAACTGTGCCGTCGTGGCCGAGTTGATGGACGCAGACGCGTCTGTCGTGGATGTCGGGAGCGGTGCGGGGCTGCCCGGTCTGGCGATCGCGATCGCGCGACCTGATCTCCGCCTCGAACTGGTCGAGCCGCTCGAGCGACGCGTCATCTGGCTGAAGGAGGTCGTCGACGATCTCGGGCTGGGCAATGTCACCGTACACCGGACGCGTGCGGAGGAGATGGTGGGCATCCTTCACGGCGACTACGTGACCGCGCGCGCTGTGTCCGCCCTCTCGACGCTGGCCGGCTGGACCATTCCCCTCGCCAGGGCCGGCGGGCAGGTTCTCGCTATCAAGGGACGCAGCGCCGGCGAGGAGATCGACAAGGCCCGCAAGGTGATCCGGAAGCTCGGCGGTGGAACGGCGGAGATCGTCGTGGTCGGTGCCGAGGTCCTCGAGGAACCCACGACCGTCGTCCGTATACCTGTTCGTTCCGTCTGAGGTTCGCCCGGCAACTGCGGCGTCGCCGTCCCGTAGCGCACGGGTATCCCGTTACCCTTGTAGATAACGACGTCTGGTATGTGAGAGTGAGCTACTGAGTGACCATCAAGGACGCCCCCGCGAAGAAGTCCGAACCACAATTGGCGGGCGGACGCGCTCTTGCCGTCGGTGTGCGCGAAATTCAAACGGGTGCGTTTGCCGACCCGGCCAATATCGGTGTCGTTTCACGTGAAACTCCTGCGGGCCCAGTAGGGTCGGTCGAGTCTCCCGCTACGAAGAAGCCCGCCAAAGGCAAAAGCGTGATGGAGGCGATGGACGAATCCTCCCCCCTCGGTCGCGAGCTCGCGAGTGAGACCAGGCGTCGCGAGAAGCTTCTGGGCAAAGAACTGCCTCGGCCGACCAGCACCCGCATCATGACCATCAGCAATCAGAAGGGCGGGGTCGGCAAGACGACGACGACGGTCAATATAGCCGCGGCCCTCGCCACTGCGGGACTGCAGGTGCTGGTGATCGACATCGATCCCCAGGGCAACGCCTCGACCGCACTGAACATCGACCACCACGCCGACGTGGACTCCATCTACGACGTCCTCATCGACGACGTCCCGCTGGGCGATGTCGTTGCCGTGTGCCCGGATGTGCCGAACCTCATCGTCGCGCCGGCGACGATTCATCTTGCCGGTGCCGAGATCGAACTGGTCTCGCTCGTTGCCCGCGAACAGCGCCTCCGCCGGGCGATCGATGTGTACGCCAGGCAGCGCGAGCAGAACGGCGAGCCGCGTCTGGACTTCGTCTTCATCGACTGCCCGCCCAGCCTTGGTCTCTTGACAGTCAATGCGTTCGTCGCCGCGAAGGAAGTACTCATCCCGATCCAGTGCGAGTACTACGCGCTCGAAGGCCTGAGCCAGCTCCTGAAGAACATCGAGATGATCCAGAAGCACCTCAACGCCGATCTCTCGGTTTCGACGATACTCCTGACGATGTACGACGGACGTACGAACCTCGCCGCCCAGGTGGCGGCCGAAGTGCGGGAGCATTTTCCCGAGCAGGTGCTGAAGGCGGTGGTTCCGCGCTCTGTCAGGATCTCGGAAGCGCCGAGCTATCAGCAGACCGTCATGACCTATGACCCCTCATCCAGTGGAGCCCTCTCCTACCAGGAAGCTGCGGCCGAAATCGCATCGCGGTCCTGAGAGCGACCGATCAGCGGTCCTTCGGGCCAGCAAGACGTAGAGCCGGAGCCTCGCTCCGAATCGTGGAAGGAAGAACATGGTGGAGAAGCGGCGTGGCCTGGGCCGGGGACTGGGTGCTTTGATCCCGAGTGCCCCTGCTGAGGAGATCCCCGAGCAGAGCGAGCCCGAACCCACACGGGCACGCTCGACGGAGGGAAAGTCCGACAGCGCGCCGGCGCCCCGCAAGCAGGGCGGACGGCCGGTGGACCTCTTCTTCGAGCGGGTCACGGAGGATGATGTAGCTGAGCAGCCGCGGTCCTATTCGTCAGCACTGCGCAGCGGGATCAACAAGAACGTCCTCGACGCTCAAACGAAGAGGGTTGCGAAAGCATCGACTAGTAAGTCTGCGGGCGGTGCGAGGCCGAAGGGGGCCGCGGGGGCTGCGCCCGGCCGAACCTCGACGACGTCCGCCGACCCGGTGCCGGCAGCCTCACCCGATCCGGCTGGGGTCCTTCCGCCCGCGACGACAGGCCGCGCGGTCGGGGGCGGTGCCCGTCACACCGACAGGGATGAAGCGGGTACGTCGTCCTCAGTCCGGACCGGGGAGCAGGCTGACGATCGACCCGGGTCTGCAGAAGGATCTGGCGCGAAGGGCCCGCGTCCGGCAGGTTCCGCGGACGGCGCTGCAATAGACCCGGCCGTGGTGGAGGCCGCGCTCTCCATCGGCGTTTCACGTGAAACACCTCGATCGCCGGTGTCGGAGCCTGCCGCGAGTGCAGCAGCCGAGGACGGTCTCGTTGCTGTACCAGGAGCGACCTTTGCCGATCTTGCGCTCGACAGTATTCATCCGAATCGCAAGCAACCGCGCATCGAGTTCAACGAAGACGAACTAGCGGAATTGGTGCACTCCATCCGGGAGATCGGCGTGCTGCAGCCAGTGGTCGTTCGCCCGTCGAAGGAGGCCGGCGATGCCCCTTACGAGCTGGTCATGGGCGAACGGCGATTGCGGGCTTCTCGCGAGGCAGGGATGGAGACCATTCCCGCGATCATCCGCTCGACGCTGGACGACGACCTCCTCCGTGACGCCTTGCTGGAGAATCTCCATCGGAGCGCCCTGAACCCTCTGGAGGAGGCGGCCGCTTACCAGCAGCTGCTGGACGACTTCGGGTGCTCCCACGACGAATTGGCCGGCCGACTCGGCCGCTCCCGTCCGCAAATCTCCAACACGCTCCGGTTGATGAAGCTCCCCCCGCTCGTGCAACGTCGGGTCGCCGCGGGTGTTCTCTCCGCCGGGCATGCACGGGCTCTGCTCGGGCTCGCAGACGCCGCCGAGATGGAGAAGCTCGCTCAGAGAATCGTCGCCGAAGGGTTATCGGTGAGGTCCACGGAAGAGATCGTGGCATTGAGTGGAGGACTACGACGCATCAACAAGTCGTCCACTCCGAAGGACGGCGCACGGCATGAGCGCCTGGATTACCTCGCGACGTCGCTGTCCGATCGTCTGGACACCAGCGTGAAGATCACCCTCGGTGCGAAGAAAGGTCGCGTGAGCATCGAGTTCGCTAGTGTGGACGATCTCAACCGGATCATCGGCGTCCTGTCTCCCGGCAAGGACTAGCCGGCCCGGCCGGTATCGGAGATCTGGCTCTTCGAACCGCTCCATACAGAGGGACGGGTAAGGGGACTGTTTCACGTGAAACGGTTTCCTTAGCGTTGGGTGTCCTATAGCTACATGGTGATTTCGTTCCGTGGGCATTCTCTCGCGCTGATGAAGGTGCAGCCGCCTTCGGTGAATCCCCTTGCCTCTCGCGGTCAGCTTCAACCGATCCTCGCGGGACCCGTCGAGACTTTGGTCGCGATCCTCGGTCATGTTCCACGTGAAACACGATGAGCGCTCCTCATAACTGGCTATGCTGCGCCGCTGGTGCGAATCCGACCTTCGGCCGCGGACAGTAGGCGACACTCAGTGTGCTCGATGCACAAACCGCGGTCGTGAGCTGTGACCCGCGCTTCCCGTTCATTCTGCTCGGTTCGCTAACGCCGCCCGGCTGCAATCTTTACCGGCGTACGTGAGGTTGTGACATTCTCGACTATGGTTCCACCCGAAAGGGACCCGCTTGCCTCGCTCCGCTGCCTGGTGGATCCCTCGTGTGAGCGCTGCTTGCTGGCCCCGCGACAGCAACGTTCCACGTGGAACAAAGCCTCTCCTTGCACCCGCACCCGCGCCCGCGTTCGCAAGGCCGGCGCGACGCCGCGCCAGGTCGATGGCGAAGGAGAGGACTACCGCTGAAAAGATCCAGCAGGACTGTGCGAGGAAGTGAGACTAGGGTCTTTCGCCTCAGCCCGTGATCTCGAGGAGTGGCATCTCTGGTTGCGTGAACGGGCCTCGTGGTTGTATCCGCGGTATGCGGGGTTAGTCGTCCCGCCTCGACTGGCTGACCGGAAGACTGCGAATATTGGCAAGGTACTCGGCTCAGGTGATCCGGCCCGGGCTGAGGAAGCACGAACGGCCAAGGCCCTGACGCCTGTGCGGAAGTTTCACGTGAAACGCAGCGGGCGGTGAGCTGCACGCAGTGTGCGTGCCCGGGTCTGCCGGATGCCATGGTGGGAGATCCCTTTGGAGGGCATCGGATCCCCGGCTGAGGCTCAAGGAACTGCTGTGCCTCAGGTCGGATGGACCTGCGGACCTCGCTCGCCTGCAGTGGCGGTCTCCGACGGCCGCTCGTCTGGTGCCTCGCGGGACGCTGCTGCCTGGATGCCTCGGCGGAACGCCGCTCCGCGGTCCTGGTTCACGGAACGCAGTGCGTTCAGGTCCGTATGCGGCCGGCGTGGGTTCGTGACCCGCGGATGCTGCCGTTCAGCCTAGGAGATCGCAATCGACCAGTCGCTCCACCGACCTTCAGTGCGGGGACGATCAAGGGGCTCTCGGCCCGAGGACGGGGGCGTACCGCATAAAGACCGCACTGATCGAGAGAGGCACCGGTCCTGTCGGCGCTCGGGTGTTGTTCCACGTGAAACCCGACGCCTCGTCTGCGGCGGACTGATGGCACCGACGAGACCGTGACTCGGGTCGAAACCTGGACCGGCGGAGATCTCAGCGGACATCCCCCTATCAGGAGGGCATGTGGGGTTGCTTTCACGGTTCCGGTGGGCAGGCGACGACGGCGGCGCTTGCTGTGGGCAAGGTGCGCTTATGACATTCCCAAGGCCGGAGTTGCCGCTGCTTTGCCTACGTCCACCGGATCTGCGAGGCATCGTTTCACGTGAAACCCGCTGAGTGGGCCCGGTCGGTGCTGTCGCACTGAGTCCGTTCGGCCCAATTCTGTTCAGAGCCCAGCACGTCGGCGGCTGAACCGGGCCACGCGTTGGTCTGTGACCACTACTCATGAGCTGTTCTGTGGCCGCTATCCGTGAAGCGATCGGCGGGTGGCGAGTTTCTCGGGAGCGACGGCTCCCCTGAGGAGCGCGACACCCAGGGACTGCGAGAGGAGGAAGGATGTACCAGCAGTTCGAGGCCCCCTCCTACCGCGTCGGTCGTCAGCGAATACGACAAAGGGGCCCGTCGGAATGATTCCGTCGGGCCCCTCGTCGAGCTTACGTCATCAGTTGATGAACGCGGCGAACTCCTGCTCGAGGACCTGCTTCGGCTTCGCGCCGATGGAGGTGGCCGCGACCTCTCCACCCTTGAAGACGTACACGGCCGGGATCGACGTGATGCCGTACTTCGCGGCGATGGCCGGATTGTCGTCGACGTTCACCTTCACGACGTCGACCTTCTCGCTGTGCTCGGCAGCGATGTCGTCGAGGATGGGCGACAGCATGCGGCAGGGACCGCACCATTCGGCCCAGAAGTCCACGATGACGGGCTTGCTGGCCTGCAGGACGTCAGCGTCGAACGACGCGTCCGTCACATCTTTTGCGTTGCTCATTGAGTTTCTCCTTGGGTGGGGTGGTCGATCAGAGGGTGGCTGATTCGGAAACGGCTTCGGCCGGCGGGGTAGGCACCGTCGCCGCTGTGAGGCTTGTGCTGACCGTGTCAGCCAGGTAGTGCTCCACGTCCAGGGCCGCAACGCAGCCGCTGCCGGCTGCCGTGATCGCCTGGCGGTAGGTCGGATCGATGACGTCACCGGCGGCGAACACACCTGACAAGGATGTCTTGGACGTCCGTCCCTGTACGGCGATGGTGCCCTCCTCCGTCAGGTGGAGCTGATCCTTGACGAGGTCGACACGCGGATCGTTGCCGATAGCAACGAAGATGCCGGTGACATCGACGTCCTTCGTCGTTCCGTCCACAGTGCTCGCCACCCGAACTCCCGTGACCTTCTCGGTGCCGTGAATTCCGACGACCTCGGAGTTCCACAGGAAGCGGATTTTCTCGTGGCCGAAGGCCCGGTCCTGCATGATCTTGGACGCACGAAGACTGTCTCGCCGGTGGATGACCGTCACGGAGCGCGCGAACTTCGTCAGGAACAGGGCTTCCTCCATGGCGGAGTCGCCACCGCCGACCACGGCGATGTCCTGATCCCGGAAGAAGAATCCGTCGCAGGTCGCGCACCAGCTCACGCCGTGCCCGGACAGGCGCTTCTCGTCGTCGAGGCCGATCTCGCGGTACTCCGACCCGGTGGAGATGATGACCGCACGTGCGAGGAACTCCTCGCCCGTGGCGATGGTGAGTTTCTTGATGTCGCCGGAGAGGTCCGCGGAGACAACGTCCTCATAGAGGATCTCGGTGCCGAACCTGCGGGCCTGCTGCTCGAACTGTTCCATGAGCTCAGGGCCCATGACGCCGTCCGGGAAGCCGGGGAAGTTCTCGACATCGGTGGTGTTCATGAGTTCCCCGCCGGCCTTCACCGAGCTGGCGATCATGAGCGGCTTGAGGTTGGCGCGAGCCGTGTAGACCGCTGCGGTGTACCCGGAGGGCCCGGAGCCGACGATGATGACGTCGTGGACCTTGTGCTCACCACCGGCGGCATCTGCCGTGGGTGCTTCCAGCTGGACGTCGGTGTGAGTTGTCACGTTTCCGGATGACCTTCCTGTCTTTTCCTGCATCGGTACTGCCGTGCCGAACGCTTTTCGCGGACACCTCCCACAACGGGGGCACAGGTGCGCTTATTCCGCCGCCGCCGGGCGTCCGGGCGCGCCCGTCGCACGGTCTGTTAAGCCGCACGATCTGCATGGACGGGTCAGCTGACCTCGATCTCGGCGATCCTGAGCCCGAACGGGAATTGGGCCTGGATGTTGGAGAGCCGGGGCAGCTGGGTGAAATTGATGATCACGTACTGTCCCGTGACGGGACCGTTCGCGCCCGAAGGGATGGGCAGGCTCGCCGTCGGTGCCGTGAAACCGCCCTGCGCGATCTGCTCGGCGCCGTCGAGCGTGGGTTGGTCGTTCACCAGGACGGAGAACGTGCCGCCGGCCGCGTTCAACTGGTCGATGGTGACCTGCGTGATGGCGGATTCCTCCTCCAACTCGACGACGAGTGCCAGGCTCGTGGCGAGCCCTCCGAAGGTGTCGCTCGCGTACACCTGGTTACCCCAGAACGTCGCCGGGTTGCCATCGATGATCAACGGCAGGGTGCCGTCGTTGCCCGCGTCGAGCCCGGGGTTGTCGGGTACGAGCCGGGTGATGCCTGCGATCACGGGGCTTGCCGCCGCAGTCGGTGTCGGTTCCGCCGAGGGCGCGGCGGCCGGCGGCGTCGTAGGGTCCTCGGCGGGTGCGCTGGTGGACTGGACGGGATCGTCCTCGGCGACGGGACTGCTTCCGCTGAAGACCGATCCGAGGTGGGTGGTCGCCAGGACGACGGCGACCACCAGAACCACGGCGAGCACCAACCCGACGAGGATCCGGGTGAACTTGCGGCCACCGCCGTCGTTGTCGTCGTAGTGGTCCCTGTCCGCATGTTCCGTGTCGTAGTCGTCCTGATCGACGTCCCCCGAGGTGTGGGGGTCATCGGTGTCGCCGGCGGCGGAGAGCGGGAATATCGACGCCGCCCGGCCGGTCTTCTGCGGTACCGGGGCGGAGACAGGCCCGGCCGCGGACGTGGTGCCAACCGCCGCTCCTGCTGCGGCGCCGGCGACCACCGCTGCGGGGCTCAGTCGCCCCGGGCCGTCTCCGTCGTGGTTCCCCTCGCGGGGCTCCTCCCGTGAGCCTGCTGCCGAGGCGCCGGCGGGCCGCCGGCTCGGCATCGGCGGCACGCGATGCGAGGACGGCCGATGGTCGTGCACCGGCTGCGCGGCGACCGGCTCCGCCGGCACGGGCGCGAGATCCGACGTGTCGTCCTCCTGTGCGTTCCTGGATCCCCGCCGACCGAAGCGCTGCGCAAGACCGGACAGGAGCGAGGGACGCCAGGACCGGTCGTCGTAGTCCTCGTAGTGGTCGTCGTCCTCGTCCTCGTAGGTCTCGGGTTCCGTGGACCGCGGACGGCCGAAGATCTCGGAACCGAGCGTGTCGGTGAAGAACGGTTCGATGTACGACGCCTCGGGGGACGGCGCATCCTGCTGCACGATCAGGTCGAGCATGTCGGCGGCAGGGGCGCGGTTCGTCACGAGGTAGGTGCCGGAGTCGGTGATGCCGAGGTCGAGGACCTGGATGTTGCTGTCCCGGTCGCCCGTGGCCAGGTCGCGCGCGCTCGAGGCCACCTGGTCGGCGTTGTCGGCCGAGGCGACGAGAATACTGACGGGCCGGTTGAGGACCTGGTCGACGCCGTCGAGCACGAGATCCTTCTCAGCAGATGCCAGGACGTAAGCGGTCACCTTGTACCGGCCGCCCAGTACTGAACCGACGTCTACTGCTTCTGGCACGTGTTCCTCCCCGGAAACGCTGGCTGATTTCTACCCATGCTACCGGTCGGTCGGTCCGTTTCCGGGTTGGTACGTCAGGCGCCGCTCCGGCGGAATCGAGCAAGGAGTGGCCCCGCGAGCTCGGTGAGTTCCGTGACGCGCAGCAGCTTCAGCATGACGAGGTACACCGCGAACATGAGGACTCCGCCGATCGCGAGTACCACGAGGGCGTTCAGCTTCGACTGCCAGAGGAAACCGTCCGCGCTGTACCCGCCGAAGGCCCAGCACAGCACGGTGCCGACGACGGCAGCCGTGATTCCGGCGAGGGTGAGGCGCACGTGGACGTCGAAGACATGTCCGGCGCCGTAGGAGCCGATCTTCCGGGTGAGGAACAGATGACTGACGACGACGGCGATCACGTTGCCGAGCGAGTAGGCGACAGCGAGGACCGGCACGATCAGCTGGGGGTCGAACGTACTCGCGATGAGGGCGAAGCCGACCCCGACGGCGGACAGGATCACCTGGATCTTGAGCGGGGTCCTGACGTCCTCGCTGGCGTAGAAGACGCGGTTGAGGAAGAAGTTGGCGCTGAGGAACGGGGCGCCGACCGCGAGGATCGCGATGATCACACCGTTGATCGCGGCGCTCTCGGGGGATTCGCTGAACAGGACGCCGAGCGGTCCGGCGAACGCCAGGAGGGCCGCGGCGCCGAAGACCGTGGCCACGCCGATCACGCGCAGGCCCTGGGACAGGGTGGCCCGCACCGTCCGCAGGTCGCCGTCGGCGTGCGCGGACGAGAGCTGGTTGAACATGACCGTGGCCAGCGACAGTGCAATGACCGAGTGCGGCAGCTGGTACACCATGGCGCCGAATTCGAGGTTCGTGAAGCCCGCGATCTGCACGGGAGGATCCTGGTCGAGGAACCTCTGGCGGGCATCGGAGGCGATGGTGGCGACGTTCAGGTTCACGAGGTAGAGACCGTTGCCGATGAGCATCGTCACGATCGTGATCGAGGCGAGCTTGCCCGTCCGCCCGAGGCCCGTGCCGCGGATCCCGAACTTCGGCCGCAGTCCGAGGTTCAGGCGCTTGAGCGGGACGAACAGCACGAGCGCCTGGATCACGATGCCGAGCGTGGTGCCGCCGGCCAGCAGGACCGTCTGCTCCACCGTCCACGTCTCGGGCCGGTGCTGTTCCGCCTGCTCGCCGCCCATGAGCACGATGAAGACCACCAGGAAGGCGATGGACACCAGATTGTTGACGACGGGCGCCCACATGTACGGGCCGAACGACCCGTTGGCGTTGAGGATCTGACCGGTTACCGCGTAGATCCCGTAGAAGAAGATCTGCGGCAGGCACCAGAAGGCGAAGGCCGTGGTGAGGGCGAGGTTCGCGCCCGTGAAATTCGTGATGACACCGACGATGACCGGCGCGGCGAGGGTGACGAGCACGGTCAGCACGAGGAGGACCGCGGCGGCGAGGGTGAGGAGCCGGCTGACGAAGTCCGCCCCCCGGTCCGGTTGCCTGCTGGCGCGGATGATCTGTGGCACCAGGACGGCGTTGAACACGCCCCCGGCCAGCATCAGGTAGAGGAAGTTCGGGAGGTTGTTGGCCGAGGTGAACAGGTCCGAGACCTGGCCGGTGGCGCCGATCGCCGTCGCCAGCAGGGCGACGCGGACCAGGCCGAGGATTCGCGACACGAGGGTACCGGCGGCCATGATCGCACTCGCGCGGACGGTGGAGCCGCCGCGCGGCGCCGAGGGGTCGGGGCGGACCGGGTGACCGGGGTCCTGCAGGGGTACCGAGGCTGTGTTCGTGTCAGACATCGCTTCCCATCGTCTCACCGATGGGGCGACGAGGGCGCGCCGCCGCCCGGGTGCGCGGGTCGCGCAGCGGGCTCAGAGGTGTTCGGGCAGGACCTCGCGGGCGAGGTCGGCGATCCGCCGTTCGTTGGGGAAGGAGAGGCGGCGGCCGAGGTCCTGCAGGGGCACCCAGGCGACATCCACCGCCTCGTGGTCCGGATCGTTCTCGATGGTGAGGTGACCGCCCGTGCTGATCAGGAGGTAGTGGTGGACGGTCTTGTGGACGCGGTGGCCACTGACCGTGAACCAGTAGTCGATGCTGCCGAGCGTGGCGACGATCCTGCCTTCGATGCCGGTCTCCTCGGCGATCTCCCGCACGGCCGCTTCCTCGTTGCCCTCCGACCCCTCGGGGTGGCCCTTGGGCAGGCACCATTCGAGGCGTCCGCCGCGGTTGAGGCGGGCGATGATGGCGACGTCGAGGGTCTCCTTCGACGCGTCGACCACGATGCCACCCGCAGACACCTCCTCCACCGTGGGCAGCTGGTGCTGCACGGCAGGCATACCCGTGGTTCCCATTGACACTGTCAACGGGGTGCGTTTCGGAGCACTTGGAACGGGTCGGTCCATGCAGACCACTGTAACGATCTTTGGCCCGGAGCGATGACGGGCCGACCCATCACCTGCCCGTTCCCACTGCGGTGTCACGGCATCGTGCGGCCCGGTCCGCGGTGTGGGAAACGGGTGCCGATCTGGCACCCTTGAGGGACTATGGCGCACCTGCTGGACACCTCGACCCTCACCGCACCCCTCCCTCCCGTTGTCCTCGAGATCGGCGAACTCTTCGACGCCGCGGGCCATGAGCTCTCGCTCGTCGGAGGGCCGGTACGGGACCTCTTCCTCGGCAGGGTGTCTCCCGACCTCGACTTCACCACGGACGCCGATCCGGACTCGACGCTCGCGGTCGTCAGGCGGTGGGCGGACGCGTACTGGGAGATCGGACGGGCGTTCGGCACGATCGGCCTCCGCAAGGACGGCTACCAGATCGAGATCACCACGTACCGCGCGGAGGCCTACGATCCGTCCTCGCGGAACCCCACGGTCGCCTTCGGCACGAACCTCCACGACGACCTCGAGCGCCGCGACTTCACGATCAACGCGATGGCCCTCCGGTTGCCGTCCCTCGAACTCGTCGACCCGTTCGGCGGTGTCCGGGATCTGCACGCGGGCGTCCTGCGTACCCCCGGCACACCGGCGTCGTCGTTCTCCGACGACCCGCTGCGCATGATGCGCGCCGCCCGTTTCGTCGCACAGCTCGGCGTCGGCCTCGCCCCCGAGGTGACGGAGGCGATGACACACATGGCCGAGCGGATCTCTATCATCTCCGCGGAGCGCGTGCGGGACGAACTGGTCAAGCTCATCCAGGGCAAGGCGCCCGACGCCGGGATCGATCTGATGGTGGAGACGGGACTCGCGGAGTACGTGATGCCGGAGGTCTCCGCCCTGCGGCTGGAGACGGACGAGCACCACCGCCACAAGGACGTCTACCAGCATTCGCTCACCGTCCTGCGCCAGGCGTGCTCCCTGGAGTCCGGCGAGGACGGACCCGTCCCAGGACCTGACGTTGTCCTGCGCCTGGCCGCCCTCCTGCACGACATCGGCAAGCCCGCGACCCGCAGGTTCGAGCCCGGGGGTGCCGTCAGCTTCCGGCACCACGACGCCGTCGGCGCGAAGCTCGCGGCGAAGAGGCTCCGGGCGCTGAGGTTCGACAACGACACCATCAAGGCCGTCGCGCGCCTGGTGGAACTGCACATGCGGTTCTACGGCTACGGCGAGGCGGGCTGGAGCGATTCGGCCGTGCGCCGCTACGTGAGCGACGCCGGACCCCTCCTCGAGCGACTGCACCGCCTCACGCGCTCGGACGTCACCACCCGGAACCGGCGCAAGGCCGAACGGCTGGCGTTCGCCTACGACGACCTGGAGGCGAGGATCGCTGCGCTCGCCGACCAGGAGGAACTGGCCTCGATCCGCCCCGACCTCGACGGCGAGCAGATCATGGCGCTGCTCGGCATCCGCCCCGGCCCGGTGGTGGGTCGCGCCTACCGGTTCCTCCTCGAGGAGCGGATGGAACACGGACCGCAGGACCCCGCCGACGCACAGACCAAGCTCCGCCACTGGTGGAGCGAACAACCCGAATCCCAGGAGAGCACCCCATGAAGCCGTTGTCAGGAGCCGCAGTCCCGGACCTCACACCCTCCGGGACCCCCTTGCCCCGCTTGTGGCTGCTCCGGCACGGCGAGACGGAGTGGTCCAGGGACGGGCGCTACACAGGCCTGACCGACCTGCCCTTGACCGCGCACGGAGAGGAGCAGGCACTCGCCGCCCGCGAGCACCTCCAGGGCATCGACTTCGACCTCGTGATGACCTCACCGCTGCAGCGTGCGGTCCGCACGGCCGAACTCGCAGGATTCCCCGACGCCGAGGTGCTGCCCTACGCCCACGAGTGGGACTACGGCGCCAACGAGGGCCTGGTCAGCGCGACGGTCCGGGAGGAGAACCCCGGCTACCTGATCTGGAACGACGGCGCGCCGGACGGCGAGACGCTGGATCAGGTGGCGGAGCGGGCGGACCGCGTCATCGCCCGCGTCCAGGCCGGGTGCGGCACCCCCGCCGACCGGGACCCGGGGGCGACGCCCGTGGAGCATGCGCTGCTCGTGGCGCACGGTCACTTCCTGCGGATCGTCGCGGCCCGGTGGCTGCAGTTCGGCGGCATCGAGGGCCGCCGGTTCGTCCTCGGCACGGCCGCGGTGTGCGCGCTCGGCTGGGACAAGCACACGCCCGCCATCGTGCACTGGAACCTCTAGGCGCTGTCGGGCCCTGACCTCGGCCGCGGTCCGCGGACGAAGCGCCGGAGGGCCCACTCGAGCGGCCCGGTCCGGTACCTCGAGAGGATGAGGGTGCTGCAGGCAGCCTGGGCGGCGAAGAGCACGACGACGACCACGACCACCAGGGCGGGCGGGAGCCGGTCCATCAGGCCCAGGCCGTACCCCGTGAAGACGAGGCACAGCACGGCGGACTGGGCGAGATAGTTGCTCAGGGACAGGCGCCCGGTGGGAGCGAGCACCGCCGTGACGGCGCGTCCTGCGCGTGATCCCAGCACCAGCAGGAGGGACGCGGCGTAGCCCGCGGTCACGAGCGGTGACGCCAGCACCGAGATCCCGGTGGCGAGGACCGGCGCCGCACCGCCGCCACCCCCGACGTCGAGGTACGCCGCGTACGCCGCGCCGGCAAGGCCGAGCGGAAGGGCCAGCACGACGACGCGCCACAGGACCGTGCGTGGAGGCACCTCGGGGCGGAGCACGCCCAGCATCGCCAGGGCGGATCCCGCGAAGAAGGCCGCGAGGGCCAGCGGCCCCTGGAAGAACAGGACGGACGGAAGGACGACGCCGTACGTCGCCGCGTTGACTGCCAGAGCGTCGGCGGGGGACGCCGTCGGCCTGATCTGTGCGGTCGGGCCATCGGGGCCTGCGGGACCGCCGACGAGCAGGAGCACCGCCACGGCGACGAGGAGCAGGGCCATCCCCAGCGTGATCCCGGCCGCGAGACCGAGGCGCGCACGCGGCGCGATGGACCCGGCGGCGGCCAGGACCGTCCCTGCCACCGCGTAGGTCAGGAGGATGTCGCCGTAGAACAAGGTCAGCCCATGGACGATGCCGAGGACCCCGAGGAAGACGAGGCGCCGCGTTCGACGCCGTTCTAGGTCCGCGCCGGCTGTCTCCGCGAGGACGACGGACCCGTAGCCGAACAGCAGCGAGAACAGCAGGTAGAACTTCCCCTCGAAGAACGTCATCACGGCGAACCGGATGCCGAGGTCCGCCCCCGATGCAGTGGACTGGTCTTCTCCTCCCGTCAGGTGGGAGGAATCGGCGAAGAACCACACATTGACCATGAGGATCCCGAAGAGCGCGAATCCCCGCAGGGCGTCGATCTGCGCGATGCGGGAACTCGTGGCGGTCGATCCCGACACCCGATGTCCCCTTTCCGAGAATATCCGAACAAATCAACCCGAAGGGCTATGCCGGTGCATATTCCATACGGTAGCTTTGTTCACGTGCCATTGGGCCTTCCCAACTCGAGCTGTTCACAGCGCGAACCGCGAGTGACCCGTGGCCGCAGGACCCAGGTCACTCGATAGAACGGAGGTGGAGATCGTGAATACCATGCTCGGCGGAGCCTTTGCCCGCCTCACCGATCCCGCCTTCGTCATCCGTCTTCATTAGGAAGCCGGCGCACCGGCGGTAGCCGGCCGACCCAGCATCACCTCCGTGCCCGTGCGCGGCTTCCCTCCATCTATTTCCCGGTAATGCCATTCGTGGCTCGTCCTGCCGAATTCCGCCCTGCCGAAAGTCCGTCATGCCCAATTCCCAGCCCATTCCTGTCCAATTCACCGACGACCCTCCCGGAATACCGCCCGTCTTCGGCGAATTCATCATGAGCGGATCGCTGACTCCTGTTCCGCGCGTTCCTCCGGGACAGGACCTCCGGGGTGCCCCGCCCCAGCCCATGCCCGGCTTCCACCGCAGGAAGGAGGTGCGACGCATGCTGAGGAGATGGAGGAACGGGCTGTCCCTGTGGGGACAGATCTGGGTCGGCAGAGCCCGTGACCCGTGGGAGGCGACACAGCGGTTCACGCTGCCTCAGCACACCACGTACATCAAGTGACCGGCGGGGCCGCGCCGACTGCATCCGGCGGTCAGATCAGCGATCCCGGGTGCGGTCGGCGGCGGTGAGGCGCCCGTCGGGCGTCCTGTTTGGTTCACGGAATGCGGGGGCGCGAACGCGGCGTTATAGGGTCGTGAGGTTACGCGACCGGCCTTCTCCCGCCGGTCGGAAGGGAGAAGGTGTGTCCGGCGTCAGACGCGTGGCCATGCTGTCCCTGCACACCTCGCCGCTCGAGCAACCCGGCACGGGGGACGCAGGTGGCATGAACGTCTACGTCAGGAGCACGGCCCTCGAACTCGCGGGCGTCGGGATCGACGTCGAGATCTTCACCCGGGAAGCCGGTGCAGGACGCCCGCGGCGCGAGGTGGTCGCCGACGGCGTCGTGGTCCACCACCTCGATGCGGGACCCCGCCGCCGTATTCCCAAGGAAGCCCTTCCAGGACTGACGGACACCCTCACCGACGCGATCACCGAGGTGGCCGACCTCCTCGCGGACGGGCACTTCGACGTCCTGCACTCCCACTACTGGGTCTCAGGCACGGTGGGCCTCGCGCTCAGCCGGGAGATGAATCTGCCCCTGGTCCACTCCATGCACACCATGGCGAAGGTCAAGAACCTGCGCATGAAGGCGCTCAGCGCTGCGGAACCGGCCGAGCGGATCGCCGGTGAGGAGGAGATCGTGGCAGGGGCGGCCCGCCTGATCGCGAACACGAGCACCGAGGCGTCCGAACTCGTCTCGCTCTACGGAGCCGACCCGGACCGGGTGGACGTGGTGGCTCCGGGCGTCGATCTGTCCACCTTCCACCCGGGCGACAGGACCGCCGCGCGCGCCGCGTTGGCCTTCCCGCCGGAGCAGTTCCATGTGGTGTTCGCGGGAAGGATTCAGAAGCTGAAGGGTCCACAGGTCCTCGTGGCCGCGGCCGCGGAACTCCGGCGCCGGAGGCCGGACATCGCGCTCGCCGTCAGCATCCTCGGCGCGGGGAGCGGCTCCGAGGCGCTCGCCCTCCAGCCCCTCATCGACGACGCCGGCCTCACCCGGGACGTGCGCCTGTACCCGCCCGTCACGGCCTCCCACCTCGCCCAGTGGTTCCGTGCCGCGGACGTGGTGGTCATGCCCTCCTTCAGTGAATCCTTCGGTCTCGTGGCGCTCGAGGCGCAGGCCTGTGGCACCCCGGTGATCGCCGCCAACGTCGGCGGGCTGCCGCAGGCCGTGAGCGACGGACGCAGCGGCCTTCTCGTGGACGGCCACTCCGCGGCGGGTTGGGCGGACGTCCTGGAGCGCCTGCATGACGACACGCGCCTGGCGGAGGCGCTGGGGCGTGGGGCCGCCACCCACGCGCTGGCGTTCGGCTGGCAACGCACGGCCCTGCTGACGGCCCAGAGCTACCGCTCCGCCGTCGAGCGCTGACGGCGGCCGCCCGCTGACGCCCCGCCCGCGCACCCTAGGATGGAAGCGTGAATCCCGTTGAGCTCGCCGCATACCTCGACTCCGTTCGCATCACCGGGTTGGTGGCCACGCCGCGGCAGGACAACCTGAAGCACATGCGGCTCTTCCTCGAGCGCAACGAGCACCTCGAGTTCGGGGTGGAACACACCCGGGACTGGACCTACGACGACGTCTTCGACCTCATGCACGAACGCGTGGGGACGAGCCCCGACCGGAACCACACCGAGGGGCAGGACACCATCGACGCCGGGAAGTGCGTCGCCGCCCTGGACCGGTTCGCCGACCGGCTGGGGGCATCCGCCCGCCGGAGGGAGCGGATCCTCTTCGCCACGGGCCACCCTGCGGGCCTGCTCCCCGTCCATGCTGCCTTCGCCCGGGCGGTGGCCGCCGCTGGCGCCACGGTGGTGCAGGTCCCGGAGGGGCGGCCGTTCGGTGCCGGGGACATCCGCCAGGTGTTCGGGGTGCTCGTGTGGCACCAGCACGGCGGGCTCATGCACACGCACTTCCCCGAGCCCATGCGCCTGAGCCTCGACACGCTCACGGGTGCCGGACACGACCTGCCGGATCTCGTCGTCGCCGATCATGGGTGGGCGGGCCACGCGGCGAGTGCCGGGCTACCGACCGTCGGGTTCGCCGACTGCAATGACCCCGGGTTGTTCGTCTCGGAGGCGCAGGGTCAGATCGACGTCGCCGTCCCGCTCGACGACAACGTGACCCCGGGACTGTACGAACCCCTCATCGACTACGTCCTCGGGCGGGCAGGCCTCCCGCGGGCCTGATCCGGCGCTGATAGGTTGGCTGCATGAGCGATCTTGAGATTGCCCGCGCCGCCGCGGTCAGGCCCATCGAGGACATCTCCGATGCGGCCGGAATCCCCCGGGAGGCCCTCGAGTTCCACGGCCGGTACAAGGCGAAGATCGACCCGCGGCTGCTGCCCGAGGACGGCCGCGCTCCCGGCAAGGTGGTCCTGGTCAGCGCCATGAGTCCCACCCCCGCCGGCGAGGGGAAGTCCACCTGCACGGTCGGGCTCGCCGATTCGCTCGCGAAGGCGGGGCAGCGCGTGATGATCGCCCTGCGCGAGCCGTCCCTCGGCCCCGTGCTGGGGATGAAGGGCGGCGCCACCGGCGGGGGCTACTCGCAGGTGCTGCCCATGGACGAGATCAACCTGCACTTCACGGGCGACTTCCACGCGATCACTTCGGCGAACAACGCGCTGGCCGCACTGATCGACAACCACATCCACCAGGGCAACGAGCTCGGCATCGATCCGCGGCGCATCACGTTCAAGCGGGTCCTGGACGTCAACGACCGCGCCCTGCGCGAGGTGGTCATCGGGCTCGGGGGGCCCACCCAGGGAACACCCCGACAGGACGGCTTCGACATCACCGTGGCCTCCGAGATCATGGCCGTCTTCTGTCTGGCCGCCGACCCCGAGGACCTGAAGGAACGCCTCGGGGACATCACGTTCGGCTACACCCACGACCGCCGGCCGCTGACGGTCCGGGACCTGCGGGTGGAGGGGGCGCTGGCGCTGCTGCTCAAGGACGCCCTCAAGCCGAACCTCGTGCAGACCATCGCCGGCACGCCGGCCCTCGTCCATGGTGGTCCCTTCGCGAACATCGCGCACGGCTGCAACTCCGTCATCGCCACGCGGACGGCCCGCCGCCTCGCGGACATCGTCGTGACGGAGGCCGGTTTCGGCGCGGACCTCGGGGCCGAGAAGTTCATGGACATCAAGGCGCGGGGCGCGGACCTCGCCCCCGACGCCGTCGTGATCGTCGCGACCGTCCGAGCCCTGAAGATGCATGGCGGGGTCGCCAAGGCCGATCTCGCGCAGCCCGACGTCGATGCGCTCCGGGACGGGACGCCGAACCTGCTACGGCACGTGCGGAACATCGAGAAGTTCGGGATCCGGCCCGTCGTCGCCATCAACAAATTCGGCACGGACTCGGTGGAGGAGCTCGACTGGCTGCTCTCCTGGTGCGCCGGCGAGGGGATCGCCGCCGCCGTCGCCGATGTGTGGGGCCAGGGCGGAGGAGGGCCCGGCGGTGACGGGCTCGCGGCCGAGGTCCTCGCGGCCCTGGAACGGCCCGTCACCTTCTCCCACCTCTACCCGCTCGACCTCCCCGTCGAGGAGAAAATCCGCACCATCGTGCAGGAGATCTATGGTGCCGACGGCGTCGACTTCTCGGTCCCGGCCCTGCGCAGGCTGAAGGAGATCGAGGCGAACGGGTGGTCGGGGCTGCCCGTGTGCATGGCGAAGACCCAGTACTCGTTCTCGGACGACGCCGGCGTGCTCGGCGCACCCAAGGGGTTCACCGTCCACGTGCGGGACCTCATCCCGAAGACCGGCGCCGGCTTCATCGTGGCGCTCACGGGATCCGTGATGACGATGCCCGGACTGCCGAAGGAGCCCGCAGCGCTCCGCATGGACGTGGACGCCGAGGGCAACGCCGTCGGGCTGTTCTGACACACCGGCCCCACGGGGCCTGGATGCACGGGAGGCCGGGACGGCGATCCGTCCCGGCCTCCCGTGCAGGCGTGCTGCCGGCTAGCGCTCGATGTCGCCGCGGATGAAGGCCTCCACCTTCTCGTGGGCGATGTCGTCGGCGTACTGCTCCGGCGGTGACTTCATGAAGTAGCTCGACGCAGAGAGGATCGGTCCGCCGATCCCGCGGTCCAGGGCGATCTTCGCCGCGCGGATGGCGTCGATGATGACACCCGCCGAGTTCGGCGAGTCCCAGACCTCCAGCTTGTACTCGAGCGACACGGGGGCGTCGCCGAAGTTGCGGCCCTCGAGGCGCACGAAGGCCCACTTGCGGTCGTCGAGCCAGGCGACGTAGTCCGACGGACCGATGTGGACGTCATTGGCCCGCAGTTCGGCCTTGACGTTGGAGGTCACGGCCTGCGTCTTGGAGATCTTCTTCGACTCGAGGCGGTCGCGCTCGAGCATGTTCTTGAAGTCCATGTTGCCGCCGACGTTCAGCTGGTAGGTGCGGTCCAGCGTGACGCCGCGGTCCTCGAACAGTTTCGCCATGACGCGGTGGGTGATCGTGGCGCCGATCTGGCTCTTGATGTCGTCGCCGATGATCGGGACGCCGGCCTCGGTGAACTTGTCCGCCCATTCCTTGGTGCCGGCGATGAACACGGGGAGGGCGTTGACGAACGCGACGCCGGCATCGATGGCGCACTGTGCGTAGTACTTCGCGGCGTGCTCAGAGCCGACGGGCAGGTAGCAGACCAGGACGTCCGCCTTGGCGGCCTTGAGCTGGGCGACGATGTCGACCGGCTCCTCGTCCGACTCGACGATGGTCTCGCGGTAGTACTTGCCGAGGCCGTCCAGGGTGTGCCCGCGCTGGACGATGACGCCGGTCGGCGGCACGTCGGCGATCTTGATCGTGTTGTTCTCACTGGCGCCGATCGCTTCCGCGAGGTCGTGGCCCACCTTCTTGCCGTCGACGTCGAACGCCGCCACGAACTGCACGTCGCCCACGTGGTACTTGCCGAACTCGACGTGCATCAGGCCGGGAATGGCCCCCGCCGCATCCGCGTCGCGGTAGTAGTGCACGCCCTGGACCAGCGACGCGGCACAGTTGCCGACTCCAATAATTGCCACGCGAATGGGGTTCTGTCCCACGGTTCTCCTCGAAAGCCTGATGAATATGCCCCGGCCGTCATCGCCCCGGACGCGGTTGGCATGGAATGCCAGTGTACGTTCAGTTTCCAACGCGGACGGATGCCGCCCCATTCCTCGATCGGGCCGGCAGCCCCGGTCGCGCGCCCTGAACACCGCCCGTCCGCGGGCCGGCGGCGGTTAGGCTCGGGGGATGACCTCGGGCACGGGCCGGCGCGGCCCCCAGCGCATCAGCGTCCCGAGCCGGTCCGACCCGGCACTGCGGCCCCTGGTCGAGGGCGTCGGGGGCCCGCTCGGGAGGCGCGCCGATCCCGGGCGGATCCCGCCCGGCTGGTTCACGGTGCAGCGGGTGCTCATCCTGATGACGGTCTGCTCGGCCGTCCTGGGCGTCGTGGCCAAGAACCCGTGCCGGATCCAGGGATGGACCTCACCGGACCACTTCTACCGCGCCTGCTACTCCGACTGGGCCGAGCTCTACCAGAGCCGGGGTTTCGGCGACGGCGTCCTGCCGTTCATCACCCCCGGTGCGCTCTTCGAATACCCGGTGCTGCTCGGACTGCTCGCCTCCGGGACCGCGGTGCTCGTGGACGTGATGGCGGGCGGAGCGGACGCCGCGGCGGCTTCCCTCCTCTATTTCGACGTCAACGCGGTGCTCCTCGCCGGGGTGTGGATCCTGACCGTGCTGGCGACCCTCCACCTCGCCGGCCGGCGCCCCTGGGACGCGGCCATCGTGGCCACGGCGCCCGTCATCGTGCTGGCCGGCACCATCAACTGGGATCTCTGGGCCGTGCTGCTCGCGACCTCGGGGATGCTGGCCTTCGCCCGCGACCGCCCGGTCCTGGCCGGGATCCTCTGGGGGCTCGGCACCGCGGTGAAGCTCTACCCGGTCCTGCTGCTCGGGGCGGTACTGGTCCTGGCGATCCGGACGGGACGGTACCGGCCCTTCCTCGGTGCCCTGGCCGGAACGCTCGCGGCCTGGCTCGCCGTGAACCTGCCCTTCCTCCTGCGCGATCCGCAGGGCTGGGCCTACTTCCTCACCTTCTCGGAGACCCGCGACGCCGGATTCTCCTCCGGGTGGTACGTCTACAACGCGATCGCGCGCCAGGCAGGCGCTGCCCCCCTCACGCCGGGCGCCATCAACGCGGGCGCCGCCGTCCTGTTCGTGCTCGCCTGCGCGGGCATCGCGCTCCTCGCCCTGCGGGCGCAACGCCGGCCGCGGCTGGCGCAACTGGCCCTGCTCATCGTGGGCGCATTCGTCCTCTGCAACAAGGTGTACTCACCGCAATACGCCCTCTGGCTCGTGCCGCTCGTGGCGCTCGCCGTCCCGCAGTGGCGCGTGGTGTTCGTCTGGCAGCTCGCGGAGGTCCTCCACTGGGCTGCGGTCTGGCTGTACCTTGGGGGCACGACGAGCGGGGGTGCTGCCGCGAACAACCTGGGACTCGGCACCTACTCCTGGGCGGTCCTCGCTCATATGCTTGCAACTGCATACGTCTTGGGCGTGGTCGTCGTCGAGATCCTCGCACCGCGCGACGACGTGGTGCGGCGTGGCGGCATGGACGACCCGCAGGGCGGGCCGTTCGACCGGACGCAGGACCGATTCGTGCTGGGCGCCCGTGGGCTCGGGCCCCTGCGCCGGGCGTCAGGGGGCACCCCGGGCGGCGGAGGCCCGCCGGGCGCCGCTCCGCTAGGCTTGCAGGACCGCGCGGACGCGCCCCGTCGCCCGTCGGCCGGTGGTGGAGGGCCTGGACCGGCGGGCCTCCGGACCCGCAGCGCGCCCGATCATCGACCAGTGCAGGACCCCCAGTGAGAGACCCCCAGTGACCGCAGCACTCCTGACCCACACCCCGCTCGACCGGCAGGCTTTCGACGCCCTCGCCGACGCGCATCCCGCGGTGCCGATACCACTCGAGCAGACCCCCGACTGGATTGACTTCGAGCGGGCCCTCGGGCGCACTCCGCTGGGCATCTGGGCCTACCGGGACGCGACGGGGACGCTCGTCGCGACCGCCAGTTACGTGCACGTGGTGCGCCGCTTCCGGGAATCCGTCGTCGTGGTCAACGGACCGGTCTGGTTCACGGAGCGCACACCCGCAGCGGAACGCCTGCTGATGGAGACGGTGCGCCGGCAGTTCCGCGACCACCCGGCGGTCGACCCGCTCTACGTCCGCCTGCAGGTCGCCACCCTGCAGGCGCCCGCTACCGGTCCCATCGAGCACGGCTGGTACGAGCGTGAGATCGTCGTCGACCTCACGCCGTCCGAGACGGACCTCCTGAAGACCTTCCGGCCGAACGCCCGCAACAGCATCCGCCGGGCCCGGCGCAACGGTATCGAGGTCCGCCATATTCGTCGGGAGGAATGGAAGCGGGTCTTCGCGCAGGAGCTGTACCCGATCATGCGGGAGACCGCGGAACGCGACGGCTTCCAGTCCTTCGACTCGTCCTACTACGAGACCCTGCTGACCATCCTCGGCGACCGCCTCCGCCTCCTCGTCGCCTACTCCGACGGGCAGGCCCTGAGCTGGCTGATCACCACCGAGTACCGCGGCTACGCCGTGTACTACTTCGCCGGCAGCACGGAGGCGGCACGCAGGACCTTCGCCCCCTACCTGCTCCTGTGGGAGGCGTTCACGACACTCAAGGCTGCAGGGAACACCGCGTGCGGCCTGACGGGCATCGAGAGCGAGAACTACCCCTCGCTGGCGAACGTCACGACGTTCAAGCGGAACTTCTCGAAGAACGTGGTGGTGGTGCCGACCACCTACGACGTTCCGCTCGATGCTCGGCGCTATGCCGTGGTGGCCTCGCTGCTGGCTGCCCGGCGGAAGGGACCGGGGGCCGCGCGGCGGGCCGCCGGGCGCCTCCGGCGCGTGGCGGGCCCGCTCGGGCGGCCCGGCAGGACGAGTACGGAAGCCTGACGGGCGGGGACCGACCCCGCCCGGAGAAAGGAAGCCATGGTTGATGTCGAGGTGGTCGGCGCCGGTCCCAACGGACTCGCGGCCGCCGTGGTCATGGCGCGCGCGGGCCTGTCGGTCCGGATCCACGAGGCCGCGCCGACCATCGGTGGCGGGTCCCGGTCGCTGGAGCTCATCCAGCAGGACCACCTCCACGACTTCTGCTCGGCCGTCCACCCGATGGCCCTCGCATCGCCGTTCTTCCGGGCCTTCGAACTGAGCCGCCGCATCGGGTTCGCGGTCCCCGAGGTCTCCTTCGCCCACCCGCTCGACGACGGGCGGGCCGGCGTCGCCCACCGCAGTCTCTCGAGGACCGTCGAGGGACTCGGTGTGGACGGGGAGGCATACCGGCGCCTCCTGCGGCCGCTCAGCGAGCGCGAGCAGGACATCCTCGCGTTCACCCTCAACCACGTGGTCCGCGTCCCGAAGAAGCCGGAGGCGGCCGCACGGTTCGGCCTCGCAGTCCTCGGGCAGGGCCTGCCGTGGTGGAACCGGCGCTTCAGCACCGACGAGGCGAAGGCCCTCGTCACGGGCGTCATGGCGCACCCGGTGGGCACCTTGCCCTCGCTGACCGGGGCCGGGGCAGGACTGGTGCTGAACCTCCTGGCGCACACCGTGGGGTGGCCCATCCCGGTCGGCGGATCGCAGTCCATCGCGGACGCCCTGGCGCTCGACGTGCGGCAGCACGGCGGAGAGATCGTCACGGACAGCAGGGTCAGGACCCTCGCGGAGGTGTCGGACGCGCGGGTGGTGCTGCTCGACGTCGCCCCCAGGGCCTTCCAGGCCATGTCCCGGGGGCGCCTCCCGGCCGGCTACGAAACGGCCCTGAAGGCCTTCACCTACGGCAATGCCGCCTGCAAGGTGGATTTCATCCTGTCGGGACCGGTTCCCTGGACCCATCCGGAGCTCCACCGCGCCGGAACCGCCCATCTGGGCGGGACGAGGGAGGAGATCGCCGCCGGGGAGAAGCAGGTCAACCGCGGCGTCCACCCCGACAGCCCGTACGTGCTGCTGTCCCAGCCGTCGTCGTTCGATCCGACCCGCGCCCCCGCGGGTCGGCACACGCTCTGGACCTACTGCCACGTGCCGCGGGGTTCCACGCGGGACATGGCGGAGGCGGTGACCGCGCAGATCGAGCGGTTCGCTCCCGGCTTCCGCGACGTCGTCGTGCAGAGCCACACGACGACGGCGAGCGAGCTCGAGATCTACAACGCCAACTATGTGGGCGGCGACTTCAGCAGCGGTGCGGTGAACCTCCGCCAGATCGTCGCGCGGCCCGTGCCGTCCCTCCAGCCGTGGGCGACCCCGATCAAGGGGGTCTACCTCTGCTCGCAGTCCACGCCGCCCGGGCCCGGCGTGCACGGGATGGCCGGACTCAACGCGGCGAAGCTGGCGCTGCGGCGTGAGTTCGGATTGGGCGTGCCGGCTCTCGGGCTGTGACGCTCAGGCGCTCTCCGGGCGCTCGAGCTCGCCCTCCCCGGTCTGCAACCAGGCGACCGCCAGATGGCGCGAGGTGAAGAACCGCGTGGGACAGGGCGGGGAGTTCACGCCGAGGAAGAAATTGGCGAGCATCCTGTCGACGGGAGAGGAGCCCAGGAGGGCGATCCGCGACGCCGCGCAGGGGATGGCGAAGATCGCCCGCGCCTCGCGCGTCACCGTTCGCGTGGTCTCCATGTCCACCAGCATGGGGTGGCCCGCCGCCTCGGACAGGGAGTCGACCGCCCGCATGGCGGACTCGGCGTCGGCGGCGGTGATGGTGGAGTCCTGATCCCACTCCAGGTGGAGGATGCCGTTCGGCAGGAGTTCGAGGCCGGCTTTGCCGCCGTCGATACGTCGTACGGGCACGGAGACCTCCTGGGCAGACCGCTGATGCCTTCCGGGCCGGTCGGCCCTGGGTTCCCCCGTGAGACCGAGGATCAGCGAGCCCCCATCGTAGCGAAGTATCCGGGGATGCCGGTGGTCCCGTCGCCGCCCATCGGTACGGTCTCGATGGTCACCGGTCCGTCGGCCACCACCTGCCAGGCCGCTTCGGGGAACGCCGCGCGTCGCTCGTCCGCGCCGAACCGGCCGGGTACCGGGATGCCGCCGATGGCCTTGCGCAGGGGAGGCGGGATCCTGCCCGGGGCGGCGCCCAGGCTCTGCATGTAGGAGAGCGGGTTCCCGCGATAGTTCGTCTCCGTCAGCAGGAGGCGCCCGCGCCGACCGACCACGGAGTGCAGGGTCCGCCCCAGTTGTTCACGCTGCCGGTCCCGCAGGACGTGGAACACGCCACGGACGAACACGTTCATGTCCCCGTATTCCTCGTGCAGGAGGTGCCCGGTGTCGGGGTCGGTCAGATCGAGCGTCCGGAAGGAGACCGCAGGCTCATCGCCGGTCTCCTGTCGGGCCCGCTGCACGGCGCTCTCGGCGACATCCACGCCGACGGCGGCAGGGAACCGGGACGCGAGCCAGCGCGTCCACCGACCGTTCCCGCATCCGACGTCGAGGACGGGGAGGGTGAAGTCCATGGACGCCTCCATGGCGTGCACGTACTGCTCCGCTTCCGGGCCGATGTCCGTGTCCCAGAGCACCTCGCCCTGCGTGCCGGTCGCCCGGACCCCGCTCCAGTACCCTTCCCACGCCCTCGTCGGGTCCCGGGGAGTGTTCCGCGCCAGGAACGCGACCTCGGGCACCATCAGGAGTTGACGGATGATTCGCAGCATACGTCGAGGGTACAGATCGTCCGTCCACACCAGGGCCAACCAAGGATTTCCACAGGATGGGGCGAAGGCACGCCCAATCGTCCGACCCGTCGCGGCCGCCTGCCTATGCTGGCCCTTGCCATGAACGCCATGGCCAGGAGGAAGGACGAGGACTCGATGCGGCGGAACACGCCCCTCGACGCGGACGCGGGCCGGGCCGAGCTGTGGGGCACCACCCGGGTCCTGACCGCCGTGATGGTGGTCCTGCTCACCGTCTATACGGGAGGCCTCCTGGTGGAGGACCCGGAGACGTTCGACCCGTTCTCCGACGGGTGGCTGTGCATCCTGACCGAACTCGCCGCCGTCGCCCTGTGTCTCAGTGCCGTCGTGCGGACCCGCTGCTCCGAACCGCAGGTCCTGCTCGGTACCGGGGCCGTCATCGCCTACACCGCCGGCGACGCCTACTACCTCATCTCCCTCGAGGGGGCCGACTCGCTCGGGTACACCTCCCTCGCGGACATCCCGTACCTCGCGTTCTATCCGTTGATGCTCGGAGCCCTCGCGGTGGTGCTCGTGCGGAAACTGCGCGGCCTGATGTGGCCGGTCCTCCTGGACAGCCTCGTCGGAGCGCTCGCGGCCGCCTCGCTCATGGCTCTCCTGCTGGCACCGGTCCTGCGGACCGGCACCACCGGGGGCACGGTCCTCGAGGTGGCCATCACGGTCGCGTACCCGCTCCTGGACCTGCTGGTGGTCACGGCCGTCGGCGGGGTCCTGGCGTCGAAGGGCCTCGACATCGGGCCGCGCTGGCCGGTCCTGATCGCCGGAATGATCCTCTTCTCCGCCGCCGATGTCGCCTATGCGCTCGGCGTCGAGGACTACAGCGCCGGATCGATCATCGACGCCGGCTGGGTGGCCGGAGTGGTCGCCGTGGCAGCCTGGGTCGACGGTGCGGCGGGATCCGGACAGGGACGCCGGAGCCGCGGCGTCCCCGAGCTCGCGGCGCCCCTGGTGTCCACGGCATCCGCACTCGCCGTGCTCGTGATCGGCTCCCAGCTCGACATCCCGCTGCTCGCCGTCGTCTTCGCGGCCGCCTCGCTGGGGCTGGCGTCCGTGCCTCTCGCCTTCCGGAACCGGATGCTCGTGGCCCTGGCACGGACCGATGAGCTCACGGCACTGCCGAACCGCCGCGCGCTCCTGACCGATGTTCCCGACCGGCTGGCCGGTGGGAGTACCGGTGCGCTCTTCATCATCGACCTCGACCGCTTCAAGCACGTCAACGACGCCCTCGGACACGACGTCGGAGACGCGCTGCTCGTGCAGGTCGGCCGTCGCTTCCGACGGCAGGTGCGCCCGGGCGACCTGCTGGCGCGCCTCGGTGGCGACGAGTTCGCCGTCTTCCTCGCCGACGTGACGGAGGACGAGGCCGTGACCGCTGCGCAACGGCTGGGAACGGAACTCTCCGTCCCCGTGGAGGTCGACACCGCCGTCCTGCAGGTGAGCGCGAGCATCGGTATCGCCCTGACACCCCGGCACGGTACCGATATCAGCCTGCTCATGCGCAAGGCCGACATCGCCATGTTCCGGGCGAAGGCACAGCGCACCGGTTTCCACGTGTACGACACCACGGACGATGACGACGGCGAACTGCGGCTGAGGACCGTCCAGGAGATCCGTACAGCGCTCGCGGAGGACCAGTTCGAGCTCCACTACCAGCCGAAGCTCCGCCTGGTCGACCACGAGATGACCGGTGTCGAGGCCCTCGTGCGCTGGAACCACCCCACCCGCGGGCAGCTGCCTCCGAGCGCGTTCCTGCCGCTCGCGGAGGAGGCGGGCCTGATGCCGCAGCTGTCCTCGCTCGTCCTCCGCCGGGCCGTCCGGCGCGTCTCCCGCTGGCGCGCGGAGGGACTGGACGTCGTCGTGGCCGTGAACATGTCGGGCTCCTGCATCCTGCCGTGTCTCCCGCACGAGATCAAGGGCCTGCTCGAGCAGCACGACGTGCCGGCGTCCTGCCTCATGCTCGAGATCACCGAGGACGTCCTGATGTCCACGCCGACCGGGACCGCCGGGATCCTCGCGCAGCTCCGGGCGGCGGGCGTGCAGATCGCGATCGACGACTTCGGCACCGGGTACAGCTCCCTGGCGTACCTCCGGGACCTTCCCGTCGACGAACTGAAGCTCGACCGCTCCTTCATCACGGCCATGGGAGGCGACGCGCGGGCGGGCGCGCTCGTCGGTTCGATCATCGACCTGGCACACAGCCTGGACCTGCGGGTGGTCGCCGAGGGCGTCAACGGCGAGCAGACCCGGGAGGAACTGCTCGACCGGGGATGCGATTTCGGGCAGGGATTCCACCTGGCCATGCCGCTGAAGGGATCCGACGTCGGGCCATGGCTGGCGGCCCGCCTGGTGGCCGGGAGCCGTTGATGGGAGCTGTCATGCCGCACCGGAGGAGGCGTCGACCAGAAAGTCCGCAGCACGCTTCCGATGCACTCGGTCCCTGCACCGACATCTGGCAGTGTGTTAGCCATGACTTCTGACCCCGACGCGCGTGTCGCGCTCATCATCGAGGATGACGCCGATGTGCGCCAGTTGCTGGTCATGACGCTCCGCATGAACGGATTCACCACGATCGAGGCGGAGAACGGGCGCCAGGGTGTCGCCCTCGTGCGGGAGCGCAGGCCCGACCTCGTGACGCTCGATCTGAACCTCCCCGACATCGACGGCGTGGAGGTGTGCCGTCAGATCCGTCCGCTGACGGATGCCTACGTCATCATGATCACGGCGCGGCAGGACGAGATCGACCGCCTCATCGGCCTCGAGATCGGTGCCGACGACTTCGTGGTGAAACCGTTCAGTCCCCGCGAGGTCGGGGCGCGTGTGAATGCGATGTTCCGCCGCCCGCGCAGCACCGTCCGGAACATCTCCCAGCCGCTCCTCGGCGTGGACCCGGCGGAGCCGGCGCCGACATCGGTCACGCCGGAGCCGGTGGCGGGGATGCTGGTCCACGGAGCGCTCAGCATCGACACCGAGGGCCGGATCGCCCTGCTCGACGGCGTCGAGGTCCCGCTGACGCGGATCGAGTTCGACCTGCTGGCCACGCTCGTCTCGGGGCCCCGCAGGGTCTGGCAGCGCGAAACCCTGCTGTCACGCATCTGGGGTGACGGGTGGGTCAACGACCAGCACCTCGTCGAGGTGCACATCCGCAACCTGCGGAAGAAGCTGGGCGAGGACACGAAGGCGCCGCGGTTCATCCGGACGGTGCGCGGTGTCGGCTACAGGATGATGCCGCCCGACGCCGATTGAAAGTCGGTCGCGAGACTTCGCAGCCGCGCGATCTCCGGTCCGTGCACCGCCGGTTCTCCGACCAGCTCAAGGGCCGTGGCGGATTCCTCCGCGAGCCGGCACGCGCCGACCATCGATGCACTCGCCCTGAGGCTGAGCAGGGCGACGACGGCGTCTTCCTCGGCCCGTGCGGAGAAAGCCGCCTCGACGGCGTCGATCCGGCGGGGGAGCATGCGCACGAACGTCTGCAGGAACTCCAGGGCGCCCTTCGGGTCGGAGAGTTCCTCTCCGAGGTTCGCGAGTGTCCGCCGGTCGAGGGCGGGAAGCTGTGACACGTCGGTCCTGTCGGTCGCTGGGCGGGAGCGGCTGCCGGTCGACGCTGCCCACCGGCTCCGGTGGACGGACCGGAACCGGCGGGAAGACCGCGGAGGAGTGCTCCTGCGTCCCACTCTGACCGCCACCGTTCAACCAGGCCGTGGCCGAAGTGCGAAGGAAGACCGAAGAAAAGGCGAAGGCCGGATCGTCCCGTCCCGGGCCTACGCGAGCAGTTCCCGGACCAGCGGGATCACCTTCGAGCCGTAGAGCTCGATGCTGTGCATGAGCTTCTCGTGGGGCAGCGGACCCGCGCTGTACTTGAGGTCGAAGCGGTCGATCCCGAGGGTCTGCGCCGTCGCGGCGATCTTCCGCGCGACGGTCTCGGGCGACCCCACGTAGAGGGAACCGAAGTCGGCTTCGTGCTCGAATTCCTCGCGCGTCGTCGGACCCCAGCCGCGCTCCCGGCCGATGCGGTCGCGCATGATCCGGTTGTCCGGCCACAGTTCCTCCCGCGCCTGCTCGTCGGAATCGGCGATGTAGCCGGGCGAGTGGACGCCGATGGGCAGCGTGGGCCGGCCGAACTGGGTGAGGGCCCGGTGGTACAGGTCCACGTAGGGGGCGAACCGTGCAGGGTCACCACCGATGATCGCGAGCATCAGCGGCATGCCGTACCGGGCTGCGCGCACCACGGATTCGGGGCTGCCGCCGACGCCGATCCATGTCTTCAGGCGGCCGCCCTCGGTTTTCGGGTAGACGTCGTGGTTCTTCAGGCCGGAGCGGGTGCTGCCGGACCAGGTGACGGGCTGCTCCGTGATGAGCTCCGAGAACAGGTCCAGCTTCTCCTCGAACAACCGCTCGTAGTCGGAGAGTTCGTAGCCGAACAGCGGGAAGGACTCGGTGAAGGAGCCCCGCCCGAGAATGACCTCGGCGCGGCCGTTCGAGGCGGCGTCGAGCGTGGCGAAACGCTGGTAGACCCGCACGGGGTCGTCGGAGCTGAGCACGGTGACGGCCGACCCGAGGCGGATGCGCGTCGTCTGCCCCGCGATCGCCGCGAGGACGGTCTCCGGTGCGGAGATGGCGAAGTCGTCGCGGTGGTGCTCGCCGAGACCGATGAAGTCCACGCCCACCTGGTCGGCGAGGACCGCCTCGGCGATCACGTTGCGGATGACCTGCGGGTAGGGGACGGGGTTGCCGTCCTCACCGCGTGTGACGTCCCCGAAGGTGTCGAGGCCGAGTTCCAGTTCGCGTGCCATGGTGATGCTCCCGTGATCGACGTCCGGGCCCGCCCTGGGCCTGCTGGTGGAACGGGCTCCACCCGGTGGTTATTCCATGCATATGTATCTAGTTGTGATGGTCCCGGACTACCGCCCGGCGGTCTGCCGGACTTCGGCGGCGCGGTCCGCCCGGGCGATGCTCGCCGGATCCGCGAGGTCGACACCGGCCCGTGCCGCGGCCGCCCGTGCAGCGGGCGACTTCAGGTCGGGCAGGACGAAGCGTTCCGGGGTGATCCGGGCATCCTGCGCGGCATACGCGCGCTGGTCGCGCGCCAGGGCGGGGCCGGATCGTTCCGCGGCGCGCACCGTGGACGCGGTGACGGTCACCGGGGCACCCGTCAGCGCCGGGCCGATCAGCGGCGCGTAGCCGACGGCGTGACCGGAGCGGTTGGGGTGGTACGAATCGGAGACGGGGCTGGACAGGCCGTTCAGCCACTCGACGTCGTCGCACACCGCGTGCCCGCCGAACACCGCGGACGGGTCCCGGAAGGTGAATCCCGCGGCGGCGGCCGCCGTCGCCGTCGTCCGGTTGAGGAGGTCCGCCGTGGCGTTGAGGCGTGCCTCCTCGGTGGGTGAGAACCAGGTGGCCGCGTTGCAGTCCTCGCCGTTGAAGATGCGCGGGTAACCCGCCACGGTGATGGAAGCCTGGGGCGCCCGGGCGCGGATCTGGCCGTACAGCGAGCCGAGGCGCCCGGGGAGCTGCCCGGTGATGACGGCCTGGGCGCGGTCGATCGCCGCTGTGCAGTTGCTCATCCACGCCGGCTTGGCGCACTCGGTCAGGACGGCGGCGAACGCTGCGTCGTTACCGCCGACGCTCACGGACACGTACGACGTCGTCGGTGTCAGCGCACCCAGTTGAGCGGCCGCGACGTCGCTGATGGTGGCGCCGGAGCAGGCGCGGAAGTCTAGGGCGTAGCCCCGGGCGCTCGCGATGAGGGCGGGGAACGCGTGGACGGAACGCTGGCACGTCGTCCCGTCCACCAGGTAGGCGCGCGTCCCGGTGCCCGACGAGTACGAATCGCCCAGGGCGACGTACGAAGCGGGCGCTGCGGCGGCCGGGGACGCAGGCACCACGACGGCGGCGAGCAGGGCCAGGGAGGCGAGGGCGGAACGGAGGCGGGGGATCGTCATTGATGCTCCTGATGCGGATGAGACTGTGGTCGCCACGCTAGCCCGGTGGTGTCCCGTGCGGTCGTTCCCCGGCGGTGCGGTCCGCACGACTCTTCCGCGGAAGCGGGACGACGGGTAGGGTACCGTCCCGCCTACGGCGCCCTTTGCCTCCGATCCGGCGCGCGCGGTACGCTGTGGGACGGCTCACATACCGCACGACCCAACTGAATACGCCATCGATCTGCAGCGGGAGAGTTCTGCTGGTGACCCACACACCGGCAGGCGCCGTAGGAGCAATTCCTCCCCGGGAATCTCTCAGGCGAAAGTACCGCTGCGGCTAGGCAACTCTGGAAAGCAGCCCCGGACGGCGTCCGGCGCTCACCGACGGTGCAAGCAGGCACGGAGCCCTGCGGAAACTCTCAGGTCCCCTACAGAGCGGGGAGGAACCCGACCAGGCCCGCGCACGCCCGCGCACCTCATCCGACGTACGGAGTTCCCATGACTGCCACCCCCGACATCGCGTCGACCTTCGCCGACCGCCACATCGGCCCCCGCACCTCGGACGCCGGGCACATGCTCGAGATCCTCGGCTACCCGAGTCTCGACAAGCTCGTGGACCTGGCTGTCCCCGCCAGTATCCGCCTGAACCGGGCCCTGGACCTCCCGTCGGCCCTGAGCGAGACCGAGGTCCTTGCGCAGCTCCGCCGGATGGCCGGCCGGAACCGGACCGCCGTGCAGATGATCGGACAGGGCTACTTCGACACCGTGACGCCGCCGGTCATCCGCCGGAACGTCCTCGAGTCGCCCGCCTGGTACACGGCGTACACGCCCTACCAGCCCGAGATCTCCCAGGGCCGCCTCGAGGCCCTCCTCAATTTCCAGACCATGGTCCAGGACCTCACGGGCCTCGACATCGCCAACGCCTCCCTGCTCGACGAGGCGTCCGCCGTCGCCGAGGCGGTCCTCCTCATGCGCCGCTCCGGCAAGAGCAAGGGCCGCACGGTGATCGATGCCGACGCCCTCCCGCAGACCGTCGCCGTGGTCCGCGGCCGCGCCGAGGCCCTCGGGTTCGACGTCGAGGTGGCGGACCTCTCGGCGGGCCTGCCCGACGGCGACATCAACGGCGTGGTCCTCCAGCAGCCTGGCGCCTCCGGTGCCCTGCGTGACCACGCGGCCGTCATCGGCGCGGCGAAGGAGCGCGGAGCCCTCGTCACTGTCGCCGCCGACCTGCTGGCGCTGACGCTCATCACCGCACCGGGCGAGCAGGGCGCGGACATCGCCGTCGGGTCCGCACAGCGCTTCGGGGTGCCCCTCTTCTTCGGCGGTCCGCACGCCGCCTACATGGCAGTCCGCAAGGGACTCGAACGAATGCTGCCGGGACGCCTCGTGGGCGTCTCGAAGGACGCCGACGGCGCCCCCGCGTACCGCCTGGCGCTGCAGACCCGGGAGCAGCACATCCGCCGCGAGAAGGCCACGAGCAACATCTGCACCGCGCAGGCGCTGCTGGCGATCGTCGCCTCGATGTACGCCGTCTACCACGGCCCCGAGGGGCTCAAGGCCATCGCGCGCACCGCCCACGCCCGCGCCGCCTCCCTCGCCGCCTCCCTCGAGCACTCCGAGGCGACCGTGGTGCACGATGCCTTCTTCGACACCCTCCTGATCCGGGTTCCCGGCAGGGCCGCCGAGTTCGCCGACATGGCCGAGGCCGCCGGGTACAACCTCCGCCGCATCGACGCCGACCACCTCGGCATCTCCTGCGACGAGACGACCACGCCGGAGCACGTCGCCGCCGTCGCCGCCGTCTTCGGAGGTGCTGCGGCGGAGACCACGGGGGACCGCATCCCCGCGGACCTGCGCCGCACGTCGGACTTCATGACGCACCCGGTGTTCTCGCTGCACCGCTCGGAGACCGCGATGCTGCGCTACCTCCGCCGGCTCTCGGACCGGGACCTCGCCCTGGACCGCACCATGATCCCGTTGGGCTCCTGCACCATGAAGCTCAATGCGACCGTCGAGATGGAGTCGATCTCCTGGCCCGAGTTCGCGTCCATCCACCCGTTCGCGCCGGAGAGCCAGACCGAGGGGTGGCGTGAGCTGATCACGGACCTCGAGGAGCGACTCGCCGAGATCACCGGGTACGCGCGCGTGTCCCTCCAGCCCAACGCGGGCTCGCAGGGCGAACTCGCGGGTCTCCTCGCCATCCGCGGCTACCACCGCTCGCGCGGCGACGAGAACCGGACCATCTGCCTCATCCCGTCCTCGGCCCACGGCACCAATGCGGCCTCCGCCGTGCTGGCGGGCATGAAGGTGGTGGTGGTGGGCACGGCCGCGAACGGCAACATCGACCACGACGACCTCCTCGCGAAGATCGAGCAGCACGCCGCGGACCTCTCCGCGATCATGATCACCTATCCCTCCACCCACGGGGTGTTCGAGGAGGACGTGCGCTGGGTGTGCGAGAAGGTCCACGAGGCCGGCGGCCAGGTCTACATCGACGGCGCCAACCTCAACGCGCTCGTGGGGCTCGCGCAGCCGGGGGAATTCGGCGGCGACGTGTCCCACCTGAACCTGCACAAGACCTTCTGCATCCCCCACGGCGGCGGCGGGCCCGGCGTCGGCCCCGTGGCCGTCGCCGCGCACCTCGCGCCGTTTTTGCCCGGCGACGCGAACCGCGACATCGCCACCGACGGCGCACCGGGCACCGAGGGCGGCGCGCCGGTCTCCGGGTCCATGTACGGCTCCGCCGGCGTCCTGCCCATCTCCTGGGCGTACATCGCGCTCATGGGTTCCGAGGGACTCACCAGCGCCACCGCCCACGCCCTGCTCGCCGCGAACTACGTCGCGGCCCGCCTCACCGAGCACTTCCCCGTGCTCTACACCGGGGTGCAGGGCCTCGTGGCCCACGAGTGCATCCTCGACCTCCGGCCCCTGACGGCCGCCACCGGCGTCACCGCCGAGGACGTCGCCAAGCGCCTCATCGACTACGGGTTCCACGCACCCACGCTGTCGTTCCCCGTGGCCGGGACCCTGATGGTCGAACCGACGGAGTCCGAGGACCTCGCCGAACTGGACCGCTTCGTCGACGCCATGATCGCGATCAGGGGTGAGATCGACCGGGTGGCGGCCGGCGATTTCAGCATCGAGGAGAGCCCGCTCCGGCAGGCGCCCCACACCGCCCGCGTCCTGGTCGGTGACCAGTGGACGCAGGCCTACCCGCGCGAACTCGCCGCGTACCCGCTGCGCTCGCTGCACCACGACAAGTACTTCCCGCCGGTGCGCAGGATCGACGGCGCCCACGGCGACCGAAATCTGATCTGCTCCTGCCCGCCCATCGAAGCTTTCGAAGACTAGGAACCCCATGAGTGAGCAGAGCAAGCACACGGCCCTGTACACCCGGCACGAGGCGCACGGGGCGTCCTTCACGGACTTCGGCGGGTGGCAGATGCCCCTGAAGTACCGGAGCGAACTCGAGGAGCACCACACGGTGCGGCGGGCCGCCGGCCTCTTCGACCTCTCCCACATGGGCGAGATCCTCGTCAGCGGTCCCGGGTCCGCGGCGTTCCTGAACTACGCCCTCGTCGGCAACCTCGCGGTGATTGCCGTCGGCAAGGCCAAGTACTCGCTGATCTGCACCGCCGAGGGCGGGGTGATCGACGACCTCATCACCTACCGGCTCGCCGAGGACTCCTTCCTCGTGGTGCCGAACGCCTCCAACGCGGACGTGGTCGCCGAGGAACTGCGGCAGCGCGCCGCCGGCTTCGACGTCGCCGTCGAGGACCAGTCCGACACCATGGCGCTCATCGCCGTGCAGGGCCCCACCGCCGAAGCGGTCCTGCTCGAGCTGGCACGCCCCGAGGACGCGGGAACCATCCGCGCGCTGAAGTACTACGCGGCCGTGGAAGTGGAACTCGCGGGACTCCCGGTCCTGCTGGCCCGCACGGGGTACACGGGGGAGGACGGCTTCGAGATCTTCATCGGCACCAGCTTCGCGGTGCGCCTGTGGGACGCCGCGCTGCAGGCCGGCGAGGCCCACGGCCTGCTGCCGTGCGGCCTGGCGGCCCGGGACTCGCTCCGCCTGGAGGCCGGCATGCCGCTGTACGGGCACGAACTCGGCCTCGACACCAACCCCTTCGAGGCCGGCCTCGGCCCCGTGGTCAGCACCAAGAAGGCGGACGACTTCGTGGGCCGCGCCGTACTCGAACCCCTCAAGGCCGCCGAGCCCGCGCGCCGCCTCGTGGGCCTGCGCGCCCTCGGGCGCCGCTCCGCCCGCGCCGGGTACGACGTCGTCGTCGACGGTGCCGTCGTCGGGACCGTCACCTCCGGGCTGCCCAGCCCCACCCTCGGCTACCCGATTGCGCTTGCCTATGTGGACGCTGCCTTCGCCGCCGTCGGCGCGGAGGTGCAGGTCGACCTCCGCGGCCGCCCGGAACTGTTCTCCGTGATCCCGACGCCGTTCTACCGGCGCGAGAAGCCCGCGGGTGCACCGCAGTGACGATCAGCGCCTTCGACCTCTTCAAGATCGGGATCGGTCCCTCCAGCTCGCACACCGGCGGACCGATGACCGCTTCCTACCTCTTCACCACCCGGCTCCGCTCCGAGGGACTGCTCGACCGCGTGCAGCGCGTGCAGGTGGACCTGTTCGGCTCCCTCGGCGTGACGGGACACGGCCACGGGACGGTGAAGGCCGTCCTGCTCGGCCTGGAGGGGGATCAGCCGCACCTTGTGGACCCCACGTCGGCGGACGCCCGCGTGGCCTACATCGGGGAGTGCAAGACGCTGAACCTCGCGGCGCAGCGCCGGATCGCCTTCGACCCGGAGACGGACGTGCTGCTGCACCGCGGCCAGCGCCTCGACTACCACACCAACGGCATGCGCTTCTCGGCATATTCCGACGATGCCGAACTGATCCTCTCCAGAGAATACTTCTCCGTGGGAGGCGGGTTCGTCCTGGACGAGGACGAGATCGGTTCGGAAGCAGCGGCCGTGGAACCCGTCCCGGTGTCCCACCCGTTCGACACGGCCGACCAACTGGTGGACCTCTGCCGGCGGACCGGCCGGTCCTTCTCGGACGTCGTCCTCGCCAACGAACTGGCGTGGCGACCGGAGGCCGAGGTCAGGGAGGGGCTGCTGGAGATCTGGGCGGTCATGCAGGACACCATCCGGCGCGGCACGACGACGGGCGGCATCCTGCCCGGCGGCCTGAGCGTGCGGCGCAGGGCGGAGCGGCAGCGTCAGTTGCTGGAGAAGGCGGACGATCCGAGTGACCGCCTCGGCACGATGGAATGGGTGACGCTCTTCGCGCTGGCCGTCAACGAGGAGAACGCCGCCGGCGGGCGGGTGGTCACGGCACCCACCAACGGTGCCGCGGGCATCATCCCGGCGGTCCTGAAGTACTACGTGGACTTCGTCCCGGGAGCCGACGACGACGGCGTCGTCCGGTTCCTGCTCGCGGCAACCGCGATCGGTTCCTTGTTCAAGAAGAACGCGTCCATCTCCGGCGCGGAAGTGGGCTGCCAGGGTGAGGTCGGCTCGGCGTGCGCGATGGCCGCCGGGGCGCTGGCGGAGGTGCTCGGCGGCACGCCGGAACAGGTCGAGAACGCCGCCGAGATCGGGATCGAACACAATCTCGGGCTGACCTGCGACCCCGTGGGTGGGCTCGTCCAGATTCCGTGCATCGAGCGGAACGCGGTCGGGGCGATGAAGGCCATCACTGCCGCCCGAATGGCCGTGCGCGGGGACGGGCAGCACCACGTCTCCCTCGACGTCGCCATCAAGACCATGCGCGATACCGGCGCCGACATGATGGACAAGTACAAGGAGACCGCGCGCGGCGGGCTGGCCCTGAACGTCGTGGAGTGCTGAACCAGAGTGCCTGACATCCCGGTCCGTATCGAGGTCATCCCCGGTGCTGGTCTCGAGGACCGGCTGCGGGCTCACCTGCCCGCGCCCGCCGTCGTCACCGTGACGTGCCTGCCGCACCACGGCCCCGATGAGACTATCGCGACCGCGGTGCGGCTCGCGGGGGCGGGGTACACCGCCATCCCCCATCTGGCCGCGCGCTCCGTGCCCGGGCGGTCCGAACTCGCAGAGTATGCCTCACAATGCATGGACGCCGGGATCAGGGACGTCTTCGTGATCGGGGGGGACCGGACCGAGGCTGCGGGACCCTACGCCTGGAGCGGTCCGCTCATGGAGGATCTCGCGGAGCTCTCCGGGGGGACCTTGGGGCAGGGCGTCGCGGTCTACCCCGAGGGGCATCCGGCCAGCACGGACCAGGAACTCCTGGGGACGCTGCTGTCCAAGCAGGTCCTCGCATCCTGGGGCGTCACGCAGCTCTGTTTCTCCCCTGACACCCTGCGCGCCTTCGTGCCGCGGCTGCGGCAGGACGGGGTGACGCTGCCGATCTGGGCGGGTGTTCCCGGACCGGTCCGGATCAGCCGCCTGCTGCGCCTGGCCGGCACGATCGGGGTGGGTCAGTCCGTCGGCTTCCTCAGGCGCTCGGCCGGTGGGGCCGACGCCGGGTCCGTGGTCAGGCAGTTGCTGTCCTCGGCGTCGTACGACCCGGCGCCCCTGGTGGCGGCGCTCGACGGTGCGGGCTACGAGGGAATCCACCTGTACAGCTTCAACGACCTCGAAGGGCTCGAACGGTCAGGCATGGGGCCGCCCCGGGCGTGATGGCCAGGGCAGGAAGCCGACCTGGTCGCAGTGTCCACGGATTTCTCCAACCGGGTCCCGCGGGGCAGGACGCAAGGAGCGACCACCCGGACGGGCGGTCGCTCAGCGTGCTTCCCGGCGGGGGACGGCGTCAGACGGCCGCGGCGGCGGGCTTCTGCCGCTGCGGGGCGAGTTCCCCGATGATGCCCCGCAGGAGCCTGCGGAGCTCGAGGGATTCGAGCCCCTCACCGATCATCAGGGAACGCTCGATGTCCTCGGCCTTCGCGAGCGCCTCGATGCCGGCCTGGGTGATCGTGATGCGCTGGCTGCGGCGATCGACGCTGTCGCGGATGCGGGAGATGAAGCCCTGGCGTTCGAGCTTCTCGATGGTCTTGCCGATCGTCTGCGCCTGTACGTGCACGGCGAGCGCGAGCTTGGCGCCCGTCATGGTGCCCTGACGGGACAGGACGCCGAGGGTGGTGTATCCCGCGTGGGTGATCCCGATGTCCAGCAGCCTCTCGTTCCATGCGTGGTCCACGAGGCGGGCGGCGGTGGTGAGGAGGCGACTCGTCGACCACTCTTCCAATTCAGACATGCGATCTTCCTCCCGAAGATGTGGGGACACCCGCTGGTGCTGGGCAGCGCCGGCGAGGCGTGGTGTCGTTGCAGCCGACCGGTTGTTCTGGGACGGGATCGACTGGCTTAGACCCACTATGCGCTGCGATCTTCAAGTTTTCCCGTCGCATCGTCCGAAGCTTCGGGCAAGAAAGCGGAGGAGACCATGTCTCCACGCCTGCTGAAGGCGACGATCGCGGATGCGACCCGGCGCGCCGCGGAGTGCTGCACCACGTGCGGCTGGCCGGGGATCTCCACGAGCTCGCCGTCGCGGGCGCGCGTCGCCAACTCCTCGCACCACCGCCGTCGTGCCACCACGTCCCGGCTGCCCCTCATCACCAGCACCGGGCACTGGAGACGCTCGACGGCGTGTTCCAACGGGTAGGCCATCATGGGACGCACCTGGCGGAGGTACCAGCGTGTTCCGGTCTGCAGATAGTCGCGACCCACGATCAGGTTGGCGGACGGGCTCTCGCGCAGCGTGTCATGGGCGAGGGAGACGGCCTGCTGCAGGACGGTGCGGCGGAGCCGGTCCACCACCGGCCCGATCAGGACGACGCGCTCCACCAGGGCCGGCGACTGCAGGGCGGCCTCCGTGGCGAACTGCACACCCATCGAGTGCCCGATCAGCGTGCAGGAGCGGATCCCGAGCAGACCGAGCGCCTCGACGATCAGCGCAGCATGGTCCTCGACACCGAGCGGTGTCCGGGGCCGCGGGTCCGGGCCGTACCCGGGGAGATCCACCGCATGTACGGCGGCGTCCTCCGCCAGTTCGGCCCGCAGGCGGTCGAGGTAGTGGTGGGTCATGCCGAGCCCGTGCACGAGAACATAGGGGTTGCGCGGGGAAGCGGGGGACACGGGCCCGGGGGTGGTGCGGATGCGGAGGGTGAAGCGTCCCACCTGGACGGTCCGGAGCGTGGTCGACTGCATCCCGGCAGTTTACGGCCACTCCTCGCCACCACGTCCCGTTCACGGGCCGCTCGATCCCCTGCCCCGAGGCACGGCATTCTATGGAAGTCTTGACCCATGTCCGTTCCCACCTCGCAGCGCTCCGCGCTCATCGTCGAGGATGATCCGGATATTCGCGAACTGCTGGCGACGACCCTCCGCATGAACGGATTCAGGGTCCTCGAAGCTGCCACGGGGCTCGAGGGCCTGGCCGCCGTGAAGGAGCACCGCCCCGACCTCGTCACCCTCGACCTGAACCTGCCGGACCTCGACGGCGTCGAGGTCTGCCGCCAGTGCCGTGCCGTCAGCGACGCGTACATCGTGATGGTGACCGCCCGCCAGGACGAGATCGACCGGCTGATCGGGTTGGAGATCGGGGCGGACGACTTCATCGGGAAACCCTTCAGTCCGAGGGAATTATCGGCGCGTGTCTCCGCGATGTTCCGCCGACCCCGCACCGACCCGGCGCAGCAACCCGAGGCGGCGCCGGGCGACGGCCTGCTGCGGCACGACGGGCTCACCATGGACGTTGAGGGGCGCATGGTGACCCTGGCCGGCCAGGAGCTGGCGCTGACCCGCATCGAGTTCGACCTGCTCGAGACACTCCTCACCGGCGCGCAGCGCGTCTGGACGCGGGAGGCTCTCCTCGACCGCGTGTGGGGGGACGGCTGGAGCCAGGACCACCACCTCGTCGAGGTGCACATCCGCAACCTGCGCAAGAAACTGGGCGAGGACATGAGCAACCCGCGCTTCATCCGCACGGTCCGCGGCGTCGGCTACCGGATGATGCCCGGCGACGCGCGGCGCTGAGCCTCGCCGACACCCGCACCCCGAGCCCGGCCCCCGGCGGCGTCGCCGGCTTGTCGCCGGATGAAACACTTGGACCGTGGCTCATCTCGACGTATCCGGTATCGACTATTTCCTCTCCGACGGCAGGCAACTGCTCAACGGGGTCGCCTTCAAGGTCGGCGACGGACACAAGACCGCGCTGATCGGCCCGAACGGCACGGGCAAGACGACCCTCCTGCGCATCGTCTCCGGGGACCTGTCACCCGACGAGGGGACGGTCAGCCGATCGGGGGCGATGGGCATCATGCGGCAGTTCGTCGGCCAGGTACGCGACGACTCGACGGTCCGCGACCTCCTCGTCTCCGCCGCCCCGCCCATGCTCGCTGCCGCCGCGAAGCGGATCGACGACGCCGAACTCGCCATGATGGAGGCCGACGACGAACCCACGCAGATGACGTACGCGCAGGCGATCGCAGACTGGGGCGACGCGGGCGGCTACGAGCTGGAGACCACGTGGGACGAGGTCACGATGGCTGCCCTCGGTGTCCCGTTCGACCGCGCGCAGTACCGCGCGGCGTCGTCGCTCTCGGGTGGGGAGCAGAAGCGGCTCGTGCTGGAGGCCCTGTTCTCCGGTCCCGACGAGCTCCTGCTCCTGGACGAGCCCGACAACTACCTCGACGTGCCCGGCAAGCGATGGCTCGAGGCGAAGCTGCGGGAATCGAAGAAGTCCGTGCTGTTCGTCAGCCACGACCGCGAGCTGCTCGCCAACGCGGCCACCCGCATCGTGACGCTGGAGCCCGGGGTCCTCGGGGCGTCGTCGTGGACCCACGGCGGCGGGTTCGGGACGTACCTGAAAGCGCGGGAGGACCGCAACGCGCGGTTCGAGGAACTCCGCAAGCGCTGGGACGAGGAGCACCTCAAGCTCAAGGAACTCGTCAACATGTACAAGAACAAGGCGGCGTTCCGCTCCGACATGGCGAACCGGTACCACGCGGCGCAGACGCGGCTGGCGAAGTTCCTGGAGGCAGGTCCGCCGGAGGCGATCCCCCTCGAGCAGAACGTGTCGATGCGGCTGGCCGGCGGCCGGACCGCCAAGCGTGCCGTCGTCGCCCAGAAGCTCGAACTCACAGGCCTCATGAAGCCCTTCAGCAGCGAGATCTGGTTCGGGGACCGGGTCGGCGTGCTGGGCTCGAACGGCTCGGGCAAGTCCCACTTCCTGCGGCTGCTGGCGGCCGGCGGGTCCGACCCGGACAAGGAGCACCAGCCGGTGTCCGACGTCGACATCGCCGCCGTGCCGCACGAGGGCTCCGTGAAGCTCGGGGCGCGCATCCGCCCCGGGTTCTTCGCGCAGACGCACTCCCGCCCCGACCTCCTCGGCCGGACCCTCGTGGACATCCTGCACCGCGGCGACGAGCACCGGTCCGGCCTCGGACGGGAGGCCGCGTCCGCCGTGCTCGACCGCTACGGGCTCGCGCCGCAGGCCGAGCAGCCGTACGACTCCCTGTCCGGGGGCCAGCAGGCCCGGCTGCAGATCCTGCTGCTGGAACTCTCCGGCGCCACCCTCCTGCTGCTCGACGAACCGACGGACAACCTGGACCTCCATTCGGCGGAGGCCCTCGAGCACGCCATCGACGCCTTCGAGGGGACGGTCATCGCCGTCACCCACGACCGCTGGTTCGCCCGGAGCTTCGACCGCTTCCTGGTGTTCGGCTCCGACGGGAAGGTGTACGAGACGAAGGAGCCCGTATGGGACGAGAGCAGGGTCGTCCGCTCCCGGTAGGACGCCTCGTCCACACGTCCTCCACACGCTGTCCACAGGGTTATCCCCAACCGGTGGATAACTAGCGGCAGCCCGGGGATGTCGGCGGACGGCGCCTGTTTGGCATGCGCGGCGGTGCACCCTACGGTTGCAGGATGAAGCCCTCCGTCCGAGCAGCCATGTTCGCCACATATGCGATCTTCGGACTCAACGGCCTCGTGTTCGCGAGTTGGGCGGCCCGGATCCCGGCCGCGTCGAGCACCCTCGGCCTCGGTTCCGGCCAGACGGGGACCCTCCTGCTCATCGGGGCCATCGGCTCGGTGCTCGCCCTGCCACTGGCGGGACTCGCAGCCGCCCGCTTCGGCACCGGGAACACGGTCCGTCTCGGGGGAACCGCGGCGGGCGTGGCCGCCATCGCCGTCGCGCTCGGCCTCGTGACCGTCTCGGTGCCCGTCGTCGCCGCCGGGCTGTTCCTCTTCGGGAGCGGCATCGCACTCTGGGACGTGGGACAGAACATCGAGGGGGCCGACGTCGAACGCCGGGTCGGGCGGACCATCATGCCGCGCTTCCACGCGGCCTTCAGCGGCGGCGCCTTCGTCGGTGCCCTGATCGGCGCGGGACTGTCGGCGCTCGACATCCCGCTCTCCACGCATCTCGTCGCCGTCGCCGTCCTCAGCCTCGCCGTGTCGCTGTGGACGCCGCGGTACTTCCTGCCGGAGGCCGTGGGCAGCGAGTCCGCCTCCGGTACGGAGCAGGCACGGTCCCGCAGCAGGGGCCTGGGTGCGTGGGGTGAGCCCCGGACGCTCCTGATCGGTCTCGTGGTACTGGGCGCCGCGCTGACCGAGGGCGCCGCGAACGACTGGGTGGCGAAGGCCACGGTGGACGGCCTGGGGACCACGGAGAGCACCGGGGCCGTCATGTTCGCCGTCTTCGTGGCCGCGATGACCGCGCTGCGCTTCGTCGGCGGCCCCCTGATCGACCGGTTCGGCCGGGTACGCGTGCTCCAGGCAGGCCTGGGCTCCTCCTTCGCGGGGCTCGTGCTGTTCGTCGTCGCTCCGTCCGTGCCGCTGGCCGCCGTCGGCGCGGTCCTGTGGGGCGCGGGGGCGGCCCTCGGCTTCCCGATGGGCATGTCCGCCGCGGCGGACGAGCCCGAGCACGCCGCGGCACGCGTCTCGGTGGTGTCCACCATCGGATACACGGCGTTCCTCGCCGGTCCGCCGCTCCTCGGTTTCCTCGGCGACGCCGTCGGGATCCGGACGGCGTTGCTCGCCGTGGGGGTCGCCGTGCTGGCCTCCTTCCTGGTCGCGCCCGTCGCCCGCGAGAGGACAGCGGTCACCGAAACATTGCGGACAAGTCCTGACCGAATCCCCTAGAACACGCCGCGGACCGGGTTCTACCCTTTTCCCCATGGCAATCATCGAGGCAGAAGGCCTTAAGAAGATCTACTCGTCGAAGAGCGGGCCAGTGCATGCGCTCGACGGCATGAATCTCTCCGTTCCCCAGGGAACAGTCAAGGCCCTCCTGGGCCCGAATGGCGCAGGAAAGACCACCGTGGTCAAGATCCTGACCACCCTCATCCAACCGACGGAGGGCACGGCACACATCGACGGCATCGATGTCCGACGCAACCCCAAGGCAGCACGCCGCATCATCGGGGTCTCCGGCCAGTATGCGGCCGTGGACGAGAACCTCACCGGACTCGAGAACCTCGAGATGGTCGGTCGGCTGTACCACCTCGGCAGCCGGGAGGCGCGACGCCGGGCGCAGGAGCTGATCGACCAGTTCGAGCTGACGGAGGCCGGCAACCGTCCCGTCAAGGGGTTCTCCGGCGGTATGCGACGCCGGATCGACCTCGCCGGAGCCCTGGTCATCAACCCGAAGATCCTCTTCCTCGACGAACCGACCACGGGGCTCGATCCCCGGAGCCGGATCTCGCTGTGGGGCATCATTCAGGACCTCGTCAAGGACGGCACCACCCTGCTGCTGACCACCCAGTATCTCGAGGAGGCGGACCAGCTGTCGGACGACATCGCCGTGATCGACGGTGGCCGGACCATCGCCGAGGGCACCTCGGACCAACTGAAGGCGCAGATCGGCGGACACCGCGTGGTGGTGTCGCTCGTGGAGGCCGCCGACGCCGGCGCTGCCGCCGAGATCCTCGGGCGCCACGGAGAAGGGACGGCTGTGGTCGCCGCTGACGGACGGAGCATCGAGGTGGCCGTCACCGAGGGCCCCCGGGCTCTCCAGTACATCCTCTCCGCCCTCGGGGAGGCGGGCATCGATCTGCACGACGCCGGCATGCGGCGCCCGAGCCTCGACGACGTGTTCCTGCAGCTGACGGGACACCGCGCAGAGGACGGCGCCCAGCAGGCATCCCAGAAGGAGGCAGCAGCATGAGCGTCCTCGCACCCGAGGAACGGCGCACCGCCGCGGACCAACCGTCCGACCTCGCGATGTGGTTGTCCGACGGGTGGACCGTCACCAAGCGGAACCTCATCAAACTGAAGCGCTCACCCGACATGCTGGTCTTCGCCGTCCTGCAACCCATCATGTTCGTGCTGCTCTTCAGCCAGATCTACGGCGGCTCCATCCAGGTGGAAGGCAGCGACTACACGCAGTACCTGATGGCCGGCATCTTCGCCCAGACGGTGATCTTCGGATCGACGTTCTCCGGCTCGGCAATGGCCCAGGACCTCAAGGACGGCATCATCGACCGCTTCAGGACCCTGCCCATGAGCTCGTCGGCCGTCCTCGTCGGACGGACCAACAGCGACCTCGTGCTCAACACGCTTTCCGTGATGATCATGATGGGCACGGGTTTCCTGGTCGGCTGGCGGGTCAACACCCCGCTGACCAGCGTGCTCGCCGGCGTCGGCCTGCTCCTGCTCTTCTCGTACGCCTTCAGCTGGGTCATGGCGTTGCTCGGCATGTCGGTGAAGAGCCCGGAGGTCATCAACAACGCCTCCTTCATGATCCTGTTCCCGCTCACGTTCATCTCGATCGCGTTCGTGCAGTCCCAGAACCTCCCGGGGCCACTCGAGACCTTCGCGAACTGGAACCCGGTCTCGGCCCTCGTCCAGGCGGTCCGTGAACTGTTCGGCAACACCGGGACCGTCCCGACGCCCGATGTCTGGCCGATGCAGAATGCCGTGCTGACCGTGCTGATCGGGGCGGTGCTCATGCTCGTCGTCTTCGTCCCGCTCTGCGTGCGGAAGTTCGCATCGATCAGCAGCCGCTGACGGGCGAGGCGGCACCGGGTCGTCCGAAAGAGGTACTGCCCCTTCCCCCGCGATCATCCCTGGGGCCGGTGACCCGCACCGGCCCCAGGCCTACTGTTGACAGGGAGCCGCACCCGCGGCATCCCGGACGCGGAATTCTGCAAAGGACGCAGCCATGATCGAGGCACAGGCCCTCTCGAAGCGGTACGGCGCGAAGACGGCGGTCGATGCCGTCTCGTTCACCGTCCAGCCCGGCAAGGTGACCGGCTTCCTCGGCCCGAACGGCGCCGGGAAGTCCACCACGATGCGCATGATCGTCGGCCTGGACAATCCCAGCGGTGGCCGGGTCACCGTCAACGGGCGGCACTACGCCGACCACAGGGCGCCGCTCCGGGAGGTGGGTGCGCTCCTCGACGCGAAAGCCGTCCACACCAAGCGCTCCGCCTACAACCACCTCCGGGCCATGGCCGCCACGCACGGCATCCCGAACAGCCGGGTCAGGGACGTCATCGAGCTCACCGGGCTTGGACCGGTGGCGAAGAAGCGGGTCGGCGGGTTCTCCCTCGGCATGGGCCAGCGACTCGGGATCGCCGCCGCCCTCCTCGGCGATCCCCACACCGTCATCCTCGACGAGCCCGTCAACGGGCTCGACCCCGAGGGCGTGCAGTGGGTGCGCCACCTGGCGAAGGGGCTTGCGTCCGAGGGGCGCACGGTCTTCCTGTCCTCGCACCTCATGTCCGAGATGGCACTGACCGCGGACCACCTGATCGTGATCGGCCGCGGCCGCATCATCGCCGACGCCCCCATCCAGTCGATCATCGACGGGCAGGGCAAGGCCCGGGTCAGGGTGCGGGCGGACCGCCCGCAGGACCTCCTCGCCGGCCTCGCCGGCGAGGGAGTCAGCTCCCAGGTGCTCGAGCCCGAGCTCGTCGAGATCACCGGTGTCGAGCCTCGCCGCATCGCGGAGGTCGCCCTGCGGGAGCGCGTCCTCGTGTACGAACTCACGCCCCTGCAGGTCTCCCTCGAGGACGCCTACATGGAGCTCACGCAGACCGAGGTCGAGTACCACTCGCATGCCCTGCCCGCCGTCGGCGATAACCCCGCACTCGTGGAAGGACGCTGATCATGACAACCTCGACCCCTCCTGCACCCTCCGGACAGCGGGCACACCGGCAGGACGCGGCCTCTTCCGGCGTGAACTTCGGCCGCGCCCTGAAATCCGAGTGGATCAAGGTGACCACCGTCCCCTCGACCGTCATCCTGATCGTCTCGACGGTCATCGTCATGGTGGGGCTGGCCGCCCTCGCCGCCTGGGCCATCGTCGTCACCCAGCAGAACTTCGACTCCTCCGGCGCGCCCCAACCACAGGGCGGGCCGGGAGGGCCCCCCGACGGATTCGACCCCGCACGCGAGGCGTGGGAGATACCGGCATCCGGGCTGATCTTCGGGCAACTGCTGATCGCATCCCTCGCCGTGGTACTCATCGCCTCCGAGTGGGCCACCGGCATGATCCGGTCCACCATGGTCGCGGTCCCCAAGCGCACCCCCGCCCTCCTCGCGAAGAACGTGATCATCGCGCTCGTCGCCTTCGTCGTCGGCGTCGTGTCCGCCTTCCTCTCCTACCTGGTGGCCCAGCCGATCCTCGCCGGAGAGGACCTGGATTTCGCCCTCACGACCGACGGCGTCCTGCCCAGCATCGTGAACGCCGGCAGCTACCTGGCGTTCATCGCGATCATCTCGATGGGCATCGGGACCCTCCTGCGCAATACGGCGGGCGGTGTCGTCACGGCGGTCGCACTGTTCTTCGTGGTTCCCGTGATCATCGTGAACCTGCTGGCCGGGCTGGCCGACTGGATTCCCGACGCCGCCCGCTTCCTCCCCACGAACGCGGGGAACCAGCTGATCGCCATCTCCACGGAGGGTGATGCGCTGACCCAGTTGCAGGGTGGCCTCGTCATGGGGGCCTGGGCGCTCGTGCTCCTCGTCATCTCCCTGCTCGTCACCAAGAAGCGGGATGTCTAGCACGCCCGAGCGCTGCGGTGACGCGCAGCCATGACTGACAGACCCTTGGTGGGGGAGACCGCGGAGCGAACGGGCGCGGTCTCCTTCACCGAGCTCAATGCCCGCCGGCTCGGACCCCTCCGGCGGTTCTTCCGCAGCCACCCGCGTGCCATGGACGCCGTCGTCATCGTGGTGTTCCTCCTGTTCGCCTTCCCCAACGCACTGTTCGTCGTCCTCGACGACGAGAACTGGCTCGGCGTGGCCGGGGTGGTTCTTGCCGCCGCTGCGTTGGCGTTCCGCCGTGACCGTCCGCTGACCGTCCTCGCGTTCGTGGCCGTCCTCGACATCCCGATCAGCATCCTGACCGAGGGCGCCGGCAGCAGCGGGGTGGCGACGATGTTCGCCCTCTACGCCGTGGCCGTGGCCTATCCGCTGCGCCAGGCACTGGTCGCCGCCGCGGTGGCGACCGTCCTGTCGGTGAGTGCCCTGTTCCTCATCCCGGTCAGCACCTTCGGCGACGCACCGGGCGTGATCTGGCTCCTCAGCGGTTTCATCGTGATGTTCCTGGCCATCGCCGTCGGCGCGGGCCTCACCGTGCGTCGCGATCGCGACCACGAGAGCGTCCTGCGTGAATGGGCCACGCGGAATGCCGACCTGGCGTCCGCCGGCGAGCGCAACCGGATCGCGCGGGAGATGCACGACGTCGTCGCGCATTCCCTGACCGTCATGGTGGCGCTGTCCGACGGCGCCGCAGTCGTCCTGAAACGCGACCCGGAGCGCGCGACGGCGGTACTCGGCGAACTGTCGGCGACGGGCCGCACGGCCATCGCCGACATGCGCCGCGTCCTCGGCGTCCTGCGGACGGAGGCCGTGAGCGGATCGCTCGGGCCGCTGCCGGCGTCGAGTTCGCTGGCGCAACTGCTCGACGGTTTCCGCGCGGCGGGCCTGCCGCTCAGGGTGACGACGACGGGGCCGATGCTGCCGGGCGATCCCGCGTTCCAGCTCACCGTGTACCGGATCCTGCAGGAGTCCCTGACGAACGTCCTGCGCTACGGCAAGGGCGTTACGCTGGTCGACGTCGTGATCGCCCGGACCGGGGACGAGGTGGAGCTCCGCGTGGCGGACGACGGGCGCGGTGCCATGGAGCCCATGACCTCCCTCGGCTCCGGCCAGGGTATCGCCGGCATGCGGGAGCGTGCCGCCATCTACTCGGGCACCGTCGAGTGCGGTGCCCGCCCCTCGGGTGGCTGGCTCGTCGAGGTCGCGCTGACAGTTCCGGACGCCGCCGGCGGATCGGGCAACCAACGGGGGAAAGAGGACGATGACCACGCAGCACAGCATGCCGGACAGTCCCATCAGGGTTCTGCTCGCTGACGACCAGCCGCTCCTGCGGATGGGCTTCCGGCTCATCCTCGAGGGCGAGCCGGACTTGGAGATCGCTGGTGAGGCGTCCACCGGGGCCGAGGCCGTCCGGCTCACCGCCGACCTGGCGCCCGATGTCGTGCTGATGGACGTCCGGATGCCGCAGGGGGACGGCATCGAGGCGACGCGGCAGATCACGTCTTCGGGGTCGCCGGCGCGCGTCATCATCCTGACGACCTTCGACCTGGACGAGTACGCCTTCGCCGGCCTGCAGGCGGGCGCCTCGGCGTTCCTGCTCAAGGACGTGGCGCCCGAGGGCCTGGTGCAGGCGGTGCGCGTCGTCGCGAGTGGGGACGCCGTCGTCGCCCCGCGCGTCACGCAGCGGCTCCTGGAGACCTACGTGCGGTCCCTCCCGCCGGCGCAGCGAACGACGACGGTACCGGACCGCCGCCTGTCCGAGTTGACGCCGCGCGAACGGGAGGTGCTCGAGGCGATCGCCGAGGGGCTGTCCAACGCCGAACTCGCAACCCGGTTCTTCCTGTCGGAAGCGACCATCAAGACGCATGTGCGGAGGATCCTGACGAAGCTGGAGCTCAGGGACAGGGTGCAGGCCGTGGTGTACGCCTACGAGAACGCGATCGTGGTGCCCGGGCCCCCGAACTGACGCCGGACACCCTCCGGTCCCGCTGCACTCGGGCAGGGAACGCAGCGGTGCGTGCGGCATCTGGTTGAATCGGGGGATGAGCCCAGCACCCGCGCACATCCAGGACCTCGGAGCCTATGTCTCGGCGTCGCCGTCGAGCTTCCACGCCGTGGCGGAGGCCGGCCGGCGGCTCTCGGCCGCGGGCTTCCGCCGGTTGGCGGAACAGGACGCGTGGGAGGGTGGCCCGGGCAGTTTCTTCGTTCTCCGCGACGGCGCCCTGATCGCCTGGACCGTGCCGTCGGAGGCGGGGCCGACGACCGGATTCCACATCCTCGGCGCCCACACCGATTCGCCCACCTTCAAGCTCAAGCCACGACCCACCACCGGGAAGCACGGCTGGCTCCAGGCCGGCGTCGAAGTGTACGGCGGGCCCCTCCTGAACTCCTGGCTGGACCGCGAGCTCGCGCTCGCCGGCCGGCTCACTCTGCACGACGGCACCGAGCACCTCGTGTCCACCGGGCCGATCCTGCGCTTCCCCCAGCTCGCGATCCACCTCGACCGCTCCGTCAACGACGGGCTGGCCCTCGACAAGCAGCGCCACATGAACCCGGTCTGGGGCCTCGGCGAGCCGGCGGGTGCCGATCTCCTCGGACTCCTCGCGGCAGGTGCGGGCGTCGACCCGCACCGGATCGGCGGGTTCGACGTCGTCGTCGCCGATACGCAGGACCCCCGGGTCTTCGGCGCGCAGGGCGAGTTCTTCGCGGCCGGGCGGCTCGACAACCTCTCCTCCGTGCATGCAGGGCTCGCGGCGATCATCGGGGCGTCGTCCGAAGGGCCCGCGCACGGGCCGATCGCGGTCCTCGCGGCGTTCGATCACGAGGAGGTGGGCAGTGGCTCGCGGTCCGGGGCGAGTGGCCCCTTCCTCGAGGACATGCTGCTGCGGATCTCGCTGGGACTCGGCGCGGGGACCGAGGAGCGGTTGCGGGCCCTCGCGGTGTCGTTCTGCGTCTCCGCCGACGCCGGTCACGCCGTCCATCCCAACTACGCTGAGCGGCACGACCCCGCGAATCAGCCGATCCTCAACGGTGGTCCGCTGCTGAAGATCAACGCCAACCAGCGGTACACCACGGATGCCCCCGGCGCCGCCTATTGGGCGGCGCTCTGCCGGGCGGCGGGCGTGCCGTACCAGGAGTTCGTGTCCAACAACGTGATGCCGTGCGGCTCCACGATCGGGCCGCTCACCGCCACCCGGCTCGGGATCCGGACGGTCGACGTCGGCGTACCACTGCTGTCCATGCACTCGGCGCGTGAACTCTGCGGTGTCGACGATCCCGGGTTCCTCGCGCAGGCCGCTGCCGCGTTCTTCCGGGGCGGGCAGTAGGGGACTTCCCCACGAGTTCGTCCCGGCCGGTCCGTCCGGTAGGATTGGGACGTCTGTGCCAGAGCCAGTCACCGGTCAGTACCGGGGACGGCGGCCGGACCAACGCAAAAGAACCTCCTGTTGCGGAAAGACCGCGACCGCTCAGCCCAGAGGAGGTGGGTTCACACATGCGTGCATATGAATTGATGGTAATCATCGACCCCGACGTCGAGGAACGCTCCATCGACCCAACACTCGAGAAGTTCCTGAATGTCGTCCGCAACGGCGGCGGCACCGTGGACAAGGTGGATATCTGGGGACGCCGGCGCCTTGCCTACGAGATCCAGAAGAAGACCGAGGGCATCTACGCCGTCGTCAACTTCACCGCGACCCCGGCTGTGGCTTCCGAGCTCGACCGCCAGCTGAGCCTCAACGAGACGATCATGCGCACCAAGATCATCCGCCCCGAGGAGCAGAAGGTTTCGGCCGAGTAATCTCGGTAGATCCGTCATCCATCCACCCCGCTCCGGCGGGAAGGAACTCAAGGAGGCACCATGGCAGGCGAAACAGTCATCACGGTGGTCGGCAACCTCACGAACGACCCCGAGCTGCGGTTCACACCGTCGGGATCGGCGGTTGCCAACTTCACCATCGCGTCCACTCCTCGCACGTTCGACCGGCAGACCAACGACTGGAAGGACGGCGAAACGCTGTTCCTCCGGGCATCGGTGTGGCGTGAGGCTGCGGAGAACGTTGCCGAGACCCTGACCAAGGGGACCCGCGTGGTTGCCCAGGGCCGACTCAAGTCACGTTCGTACGACACCAAAGAGGGCGAGAAGCGCACCGTCATGGAGCTGGAGGTGGACGAGATCGGTCCATCCCTGCGCTATGCATCCGCGAAGGTCACCCGTACCCAGCGCTCCGGCGGCGGGAACAGCGGCGGCTTCGGGGGCAACTCCGGTGGCGGCTTCGGTGGAAACTCCGGGGGCAACTCCGGCGGTTCGAACTCCGGCTCCGGCTGGGGTGGGGGCCAGCAGGCCCAGCAGCCCGCCGATGATCCCTGGGGTGCCCCTTCGGGAGCGCCCGCGGGTGGAAACTCGCAGGGTTGGGGCAACGGCCCCGACTCCGAGCCTCCCTTCTAGCACCCTCCAGGCAGCGATTCCGTTCCCGGAACTCCTGCCGCAGTCGCCGACAGGCGACTGGCACGTCCCATCCCGCAGAATCGTTCTGCGGGCTCCACGATACAAAGGAGCACCACGATGGCTAAGGCTGAACTCCGTAAGCCCAAACCAAAGTCCAACCCCCTGAAGGCCGCTGACGTCACCGTCATCGACTACAAGGACGTAGCCCTGCTGCGTAAGTTCATTTCCGATCGCGGAAAGATCCGTGCCCGTCGCGTCACCGGTGTGACCGTCCAGGAGCAGCGCAAGATCGCTCAGGCCATCAAGAACGCCCGCGAAGTCGCCCTCCTGCCGTACTCCGGCGCCGGCCGCGGCTAGGAAAGGGACACACTATGTCGAAGCTCATTCTGACCCAGGAAGTCACCGGCCTCGGTGCCGCAGGCGACGTCGTCGAGGTGAAGAACGGTTACGCACGTAACTACCTTCTGCCCCGCGGTTTCGCCCTGATGTGGAGCAAGGGCGGCGAGAAGCAGGTCGAGTCGATCAAGGCCGCCCGTTCCGCCCGCGAGCACGCATCGCTCGAGGACGCCCAGCGCCAGGCCGCCGCACTGTCGGCGAAGCCCGTCACCCTGACCGTCAAGGCGGGCGGCTCCGGCCGCCTGTTCGGTACGGTCAAGGCCGACGACGTCGCGAAGGCCGTCGAGGCCGCAGGCCTCGGCACGATCGACAAGCGCAAGGTCGAACTCCCGGCCCACATCAAGTCGGTCGGCTCGTACCAGGCCAACGTCCGTCTGCACGAGGACGTCGCTGCAGTGATCGACCTGGACGTCGTCGCCAGCTAGGTAGCCAGGGGTCCCCGGACGAGCGAAGCGAGTTCGGGGCAGGCTAGGTAGCGCTAGGTAGCGCTGGGTAGCACCAGCACCACCGGATCCCTCTAGGAGCCTCCGCGTCACAGCGGGGGCTCCTTGCCGTTTAAGGCGCCTGATCCGGCCATCCACTCCTCGGTATGTCTTCCATGGGACTCCCGATCCATGCCTGCCGGCGACTCCGTTAGGTCGATCTGGGACACCCCCGAAGTGCACCGCACGGTATATGCCGTCGTCCGGCGCGGATCGGCGCGGATCCCGCACTCGGCAAGGGTGGCAGCACCGGCATATACGGACCTACCCCGGGTTCCGCAGCGTCCGGGGCGGACTTGTCAACAGCGGTCCTGTGGATGACCGAGGTCTCACAAGTAATGTCGGTCCACAGGCCGGGGATAACGTTTCCGCAGGTCAGAGGCGCTTTCTCTCGTGAACTATTTTCTTGTCCACAGGGTTGTCCCCATCCTGTGCACAAGACACGCCGTGCAATCCACAGCTTATTCACACTTACCCACAGCCCCTGTTGATGCAGCGCTTTGCGGCGTCCCGGGAGGGGGCTAGCGTTGCGACAGATTCCCGAAAGTGAGGGTGTCGGGTGATAGGCCTGTTCCTGTCGGACCCCGCCCCGGGTGTCCGGTCGACGCCCCGGCGCAACCGCTTCGACAGTAGGAGAAAGGCCCTTCAGTGTCCCTGGCACATGCAGACTCATCATCGGACACCCGGAGCCCCGAATTCTCGCGTACCCCGCCCCAGGACCTCGTGGCGGAGCAGTCCGTGCTCGGCGGCATGATGCTGTCCAAGGATGCGATCGCGGACTGTGTCGAGGTCCTCCGCGGTCTGGACTTCTACCGGCCCGCCCACGAGAGCATTTACGAGGCGATCATCGACCTCTACGGGCGAGGCGAGCCCGCCGACGCCGTCACGGTCTCCGACGAGCTCACCAAGCGCGGCGAGATCTCCCGTATCGGCGGCCCGGCCTACCTCCACACGCTGATCCAGTCCGTGCCGACCGCCGCCAACGCCGGGTTCTATGCCGAGATCGTCCGGGAACGTGCGGTCCTGCGCCGACTGGTCGACGCCGGCACCAGGATCGTGCAGCTCGGGTACTCCAACGACGGCGAGGTGGACGACCTCGTGAATGCCGCGCAGGCCGAGGTGTACGCGGTCGCGGAACGCCGCACCGCGGAAGACTACGTGGCGCTCAAGGACATCATCGAGGGTACGGTCGACGAGATCGAGTCCGCCGGGCACAAGGGCGAGGGCATGACGGGCGTGCCCACCGGTTTCTACGAACTGGACGAACTCACGCAGGGCCTCCACGGCGGCCAGATGATCGTCGTCGCGGCCCGGCCCGCCATGGGCAAGTCGACGTTCGCCCTGGACTGGGCCCGTTCGGCGGCGATCAAGCACAACATGACCACGGTCTTCTTCTCCCTGGAGATGGGCCGCAACGAGATCGCGATGCGCCTCCTCTCCGCCGAGGCCACCATCGGGCTGCAGGACCTCCGCAAGGGCACGATCAAGGACGAGCAGTGGGGAAAGATCGCGACGACGATGGGGCGCATGAATGATGCCCCGCTGTTCATCGACGACAGCCCGAACATGTCACTGATGGAGATCCGGGCCAAGTGCAGGCGGCTCAAGCAGCGACACGACCTCAAGCTCGTGGTGCTGGATTACCTGCAGCTCATGTCCTCCGGCAAGCGGGTGGAATCACGTCAGCAGGAGGTCTCGGAGTTCTCACGAGCCCTGAAGTTGCTGGCGAAGGAACTCAACGTACCCGTGGTCGCCCTGTCGCAGCTCAACCGCGGATCGGAGCAACGGACCGACAAACGCCCGCAGGTCTCGGATCTGCGTGAGTCCGGATCGATCGAGCAGGACGCCGATATGGTCATTCTGCTGCATCGGGACGACGTCTACGACAAGGAGTCGGCGCGGGCGGGTGAGGCTGACGTCATCGTCGCCAAACACCGTAACGGTCCTACCAAGACTCTCGTCGTCGGATTCCAGGGCCACTATTCGCGCTTCAACAACATGGCCGCGGACGGTGGAGGCTATTAGTCCTTCTTGGGACCGAGCTCGGTGATGACTGTCTTCAGGCGATTACGCAGGTCCTCGGACGCGAGGCCGTCCTCGGCCATCAATTCGTTCTCGATGTTCTTCGCCCGCTCCAGCGCCTTCAATCCGGCCGACGTGATCGTGATGCGCTGACTGCGACGGTCTGCCGAGTTGCGCAGCCGGGTGACGAGGCCGCGCTTCTCAAGACGGTCGAGCGTCCGCCCCACGGTCTGCGCCTGGACGTGGACAAGCTGGGCGAGCCGCACACCGGTGAGGGTGCCTTCCCGCTCCAGGACTCCCAGCGTGGTGAGTCCGGCGTGGGTGATGCCGATTCCCAGAAGCTTCTCGTTCCAGGAGTGCTCGACGATGCGGGCTGCTGTCGTCAACAGCCGACTGGTCGACCAGTCGTTCAATTCCGGCACGATTGGGTGTCCTTCCCTCGCTCGTCAGCGGCGAATCCGCCCGTTCCTGCTACTTACTGTAGATAACAATACCCGAAATAGACAGCAGGCTTATTATAATTGCTGCACACCGGGCAAGTTTCGTCCGTTCATCTCCGGACGGTCCGACGCGGTGGGCCGAACGGCAGGAGGACCCGGGGCGATGCCCCGGGCCCTCCTGGCTCAGCACATGCTAGAGGTTGTTGCCCCGGCGGGTGCCTTCTTCGCCGTCGACTTCGATCCGCTCCTTGCGGACCTCTTCGCTGACGGTCTCGTTGCTGGTGACGGTCTCCTTGTCGAGGCGCACGCGCTCGACGGGAACCGCTTCCTTGTCGACGACCGGGCGCTCGGCGTGGAGAGTCACTTCGTGCTCTTCCTCGCTGATGGCCGGGCCGCTGAGTGCGTCGCCGCGGTTGGCTTCCGTGATGGGCTCGCGCTCCACGCGGACTTCCTCGTGGCTGACGGGGACAGTCTTCGTCACGTTCTCGGTGACGACGTACTTGCGCATGCGGGCACGGCCGGCCTCACGACGCTCGGTCCCGACGCGCAGCTGCTCCTCGGAGCGCGTCATCGCATCGTCCGTGGTGGGGCCGGAGGTGTCGTGGCCCACGGTTCCGCGGTCGGTGTCATCGACGCCTGTGTGGCGACCGGTGGTGTCGAGGTCGACGTCACGGTCGTTGGTGCCTGCAGTGCCCGTCGTGGTGCGGGTCGTGTCGGTGTAGTCGCTGGTGCCGCCGCCGATCTCGTAGTGGCGGTAGAGGCGGTCCTCTTCCTCCGGGCTGAGATTGCCGTCGGACTCGATGCGCGGGGCATCCTTCACCTGGTGCTTGCTGTAGGGAACCCGGACGTCATGTCCCTCGACGTCTGCGCCCTGGAGCGGGATGAAGGACTCGGAGGTGCCGAACAGGCCCGTCTTCGCCGTGACCCAGCTGGGCTCGCCGGTCTGGTCGTCGAGGTAGACCTGGCCGATCGAGCCGATCTTCTCGCCATCCGAACCGAGCACGTTGCCGCCGTTGCCGAGCATGGTGTCGATGTTTTCCTGAGTAATCATTTCCTTCTCCTTCTGAGTAATCTCACTGTGAGGGTATGGATTTCTCGGCTGTGCGTTCCACCGGGAGGTTCCACCGGAGGCAAGAGCCTCCGAGACCACCGGCCTCTAGAGTAAGCATACTTAGTACCAAATGGGAAGCAGGCTTAGCGTTCCCGTCGAATCCGCCGGTACAGGGCGCTGTTCTCCCGGATGGCCGCGGCGGGTGGCAGCTTCCACGGCGGCGGCGGCTTCCGTATGATGGACGAGGGTCCAGCCACCGGCCTAACACTTCTCGACTCGACCCGCGCGCGGGCGATGCGAAGAATCCGCTGCAGTCGTCAGCTTCGGGCGCCGGTCGGGCACTCCCGAGCCCTGGATGGCACAGCGAGATCCTGAGCACCCATCGCCCTGCGGCCGGCCGATTCGACGAGACCCCGTGAAAGGGTACTCATGCCAGCACCGCGTCCCCCATACATCCATGAGGTCATGATCGCTGCCGCGGACCTCGAGAACGCCGAGTTCGAGCGCGACCGATTGGTGATCGCCTGCGGCGAGGCGATCCGTGAGGCACTTGCCACGGGCCTCACGCACGGTGAGATAGGACTGGCGGCCAACCTCACCGAAGTCGAGGTGCGACGACTCGCTGAAGCTCCCGCTGCGGGACCCGATGTCCTTGGCGGCGTGGAATTGCCGCCCCCGCCCGTCGAGGTCCAGGAGGCCTCGCTGATCAGTCTCGACCCGTCCCTGGGGCACGGCCTGGACCGCCATGAGGGACGAACCTTCATAGACCTGACCGCGGACGCGGTCGGGGAGTCGGATGCTGCGATCTGAGGTGGATGCCGGTGCCACCGGTGACGGGGGCAGGGTCGCGCTGCTGATCATCGACATGCAGAACGCCTTCTTCGAGGACAAGGCCCTCGCAGGGCAGCAGGAGCGTCTCGTAGGTGCCTGCAACGGACTGATCGATGCCGCAGGGAGCAGCCACGCTCCCGTGTTCCTGATCCGTACCGAGCACCTGCGGGACGGATCCACCTGGACCCGGTCCATGCTCGAGGACGGCCAGGGCTTCATCTTCCGGGGCAGCCATCAGGCGGAGTTCGTCGCGGGCCTCCACGCAGGGGAACTGGACGTCGTGACGAAGACGCGCGACAGTGCCTTCTTCGGCACCGATCTTGCCGCTCGCCTCCACGACGAAGGCGTGGACCGGCTCGTCCTCGCAGGGGTGTCGACGCACAGTTGCATTGCGCAGACAGGAGCCGACGCCTTTGCCCACGACTTCCACGTGACGTACGCTCGCGCCGCGATCGGCAGCACCAACGAGGAGTACGCCGACGCCATGCTGGAGATCATCTCCGTGGGGTATCGGCAGCCCGTCCTCGGCCGGGTGGAGGCCGAGGCGCTGTTCGCCTGATGCTGCAGGTCCGAGTGGAGGTCGGCCACCGCCTGGTGCAGGGTGGAACGACGGCGGTGGCCACCGGATAGGAGATCCGATGGCCACCGTCAGCTGCACCCGATACGATTAGCGCTGCTGAACGTTCTGCTTGGCGCCCTGGGCACTGTTCTTGACATCACCGGCGGCCTTCTGGCCCTCGCCCTTGACATCCTTGACGGCGTCCTGGCCCTCAGCCTTGACGGTCTGCACGGAATCGGCTGCCGATTCCTTCAGGGACTGCACGGCTTCCTGAGCAGGCTCGCGGACTTCCTCGGCTACCTGCTTGGCGGCCTCGGTGACCTTTTCCTTCAGGGGTGCAACCTGCTCCTTGAGCTGAGCGGCGGCCTGCTGCTCCTTCTGGGTGGCGGGGATCAGCGATCCCGCGAGGAGACCCACGCCGAAGGCGATCAGACCGGCGGCAAGCGGATTCCCCGCGGCCTTGTTCGAGATCTGGCTGGGTGCCCCCTGGACGGTCTGGCCCGCATGCTGCAGCTTGTCACGAGCGGATCCAGCGGCTGAGTGTGCACTGCCGAGTCCGCTGTCGAAGCCGCTGCCGGTCTTGTCCTTGGCGTGACCGGCCTTCTCCTTCACCGAATCGGTCACATCCTCGGCCTTTCCGAGCACGGAATCCTTGACGTCTTCGGCCTTGCCCATGACGGTCTCCTTCACGTTGCTGAAGCTGTGCTTGACCTTGTCGGTCTGGCGCTGCGCAATGTTCGCCGGGTTGACCTTGTCGGCGATGGCGTCGACGTCGGTTCCCAGTTCCTGGCGGGTGCGTTCGATATCTGCGCGGATTTCATCTGGCGTCTGGCTCATCGTGTGTGCTCACCTGGTTTCAGTGTCGGCGGAATTTCTTTGACGGTCTCCGCTGTCTGGGGGAGACCCTTGACCTGCTTCATTTCCTTCTTGCCCATTGCTGCCAGCACTGCGGCGATGATGCCCCAGAGAACAGCGACGATCACGGCGGCCCAGCCGAGAGGCATGAGCGCTCCGAGACCCCACATGAGGGCGATCGAGAGGAACAGGAGGACGAAGTGGCCGCCGACGGCTGCGCCGGCGAACATACCCGCGCCCTTGCCGGCGTTCTTTGCCGACTCGGTGGCCTCGGCCTTGGCCAGGGCCACTTCCTGACGCATCAGCTTGGAGAGGTCCTTCGTCACCTCCCCGAGGAGTTCTCCGACCGACGAGTTCGCGGAGCGCTGCTCTGCCTCCGTCGGAAGGGGTGCGGCGGCCTGGTGGGCGCCACCGGTGTATGCCTCACTCATCAGCGCAGGCCCCCGTCTTTCGGAAGGGTGCCCACGGGAGGAGTTCCCGGTGGGATGGTCGGGTAGTCATCCGTCGGGTCGACGAAGGCCGGGTTGGATCCGGCGACGTGCTGTCCACCGGTCGTCTCCCCGAAGCCCGTCGAGGCGGGGGTGCCGCTGTAGGCATCCGAGCCGACCTGCGTGTACGTGCCCGTCGAGGTCCTGCCGGAGGGAAGGTCCTGACCGCGGCCGGAAGTGTCGGCCGAACTGTTGTTGCCCTTGGCTCCGCGGGTCAGGCGACCGGCGACGAGGCCGGTGCCTGCCGCGATGGCGAGGAAGGTCCCCGGCTTGCGGCGGGCAAATGCCTTGACGTCCTCGAGGATGTCGGAGGCGTCGCGGTTCTCGAGCCAGCTTGCTGCCGAACCCGTGCGCTGCGATGCCTGCTCGACGATGCCCGAAACGAACTTGTTGTCCGACTTGTCGGCCATGGATCGCAGTTCGTCCGAGACGCCGCGAATTCCCTCGGTGATCTTCTGCTGCTGGCTCCCGGCCTGGCTCTTGACCTCGGACGTCACGGTGCCCAGAAGGTTCTTCGCCTGCGAGCCGGCCTCGGCTGCGACGCTCTTCGCCTCGGAAGCGGCGGTGCCGGCGACATCCTTGGCGTCGGAGGCGGCGGTACCGGCGACGTTTTTCGCCGCGTCCTTGCCGTCCTGCCCGACCTTCTTGGCCTGGTCCTTCGCTGCTGACTTCTTGGAGTCGCTGGAGTCGGTGCCGCCGGAGAACTCCGAGGTGCCGAGCTCGTGGGTGCCGAGGTCCGCGGTGGACGACTCGGGACCCGTCGTGGAGGGAACCAGGGGATCCTGCGGCCAATTCTGCGTAGTCATGGTTGTTCCTAACGTTGATATTGCCGTTAAAGCGGATGCTCCATCGTGTTCTCGATGCGACAGTCCGGCAGTTCGTGCTGGACTTCTCCCTGAAGCTAAGCATGCTTAGCATCAATCCCGCAAGCTCTTTCTACAGAAACTCACGAGAAACACAAGTAGACTTAGCATCTTACGGAACGAGCAGGCGCGCCGCTAGCGTCGACACGAGAGGACCTCCAGCGGCCGCTTCCAGAAGGAGCGGATCCACCCGGAGGGTTCCACGCGGAGAGGAAAGCCCAGTGTTCTTCCACAAGCAAGAGCTCCAGTACAAAGCGACGCCCGACAAGCCCGACGCCGTCTATGCCCGCAAGCTCCAGGAGGTCCTCGGGGGTCAGTACGGCGAGATCACCGTGGCCCTGCAGTACAGCTTCCAGGCCTGGAACGCGCACATCCCCGGCAAGTACCGGGACCTGCTCTTCGGAATCGGCGCCGAGGAGTTCGGCCACGTCGAGATGCTCGCGACAATGATCGCCCAGCTCCTCGAGAAGGCGCCGCTCGGGATCACCGAGGACGCCGTGCAGTCCGACCCGGCCGTCGCCGCCGTCCTCGGTGGCACGGACATGCAGCACGCCATCGTCGCCGGCGCCGGGGCGCGGCCGGTGGACAGCATGGGCAACCCCTGGCAGGGCAGCTATGTCACGGCCAGCGGCAATCTCCTCGCGGACTTCACGGCCAACGCGAACGCCGAGATGCAGGGCCGGCTCCAGGTGGCGCGTCTGTACCACATGACCGATGACCACGGGATCCGCGACATGCTCTCCTTCCTCCTCGCCCGCGACACCATGCACCAGAACCAGTGGCTGGCTGCCGCCAGGGAACTGCAGGAGTCGAAGATGGAGGAGCTCCCCGTACCGAGCAACTTCCCCCTCAAGAAGGAGGAGCGGAGCGTCGCGTACCAGTACCTCAATTTCTCCGACGGCGAGGCGGCATCGACGGGCAGTTGGGCCTCCGGTCCCACGCCGGACGGAAAGGGCCAGTTCACCTACCACGACGGCCCCACCACGAGAGCTCCCATGCCGCCGGCCACCCACCCCGACGCGCGGTTCTACGGAACCACCGAGATCCCGAACTCCGTCGAGAAGATGGCGGGCACCGTGCAGGACAAGCTGAACCGCGAATAGGCGTTCGCGGCCTACCGAAAGAGAGGGTATTCCCATGACGAACACGAACAACCGTACGGTCGACCACGGTCGTACCACGCTGCAGCGCGCCGCCCAGGCGGTGGGCGTCGTCTTCCTGCTGGTCGGCATCCTGGGGTTCATCCCTGGGGTTACCACTCGCTACGACACGATGCAGTTCGCCGGACACCAGTCGGAGGCCCTGCTGCTCGGCATCTTCCAGGTGTCGATCCTCCACAACATCGTCCACCTGCTCTTCGGGATCGCCGGCCTCGCGATGGCGAAGACCGTCTCGGGCGCCCGCACCTACCTGCTGGGCGGCGGCGTGGTCTACGCGATCCTGTGGATCTACGGGCTGATCATCGACCAGCAGTCGGCAGCGAACTTCGTCCCGGTCAACAGCGCCGACAACTGGCTGCACTTCGTGCTCGCGATCGGCATGATCGCGCTCGCACTGATCCTCAGCCGCGACACCCGGGCGGGCACGAAGCGCGTCTGAGCGCGTTCTTCCGCCCGGAAGGGCATAGTGCTCTGAAGACAGGAAACGACGACGTCGGATCGGCGGGTGGCCCCCGGGCGCCGGCCGGGTCGGCGTCGTCGTGTGTCGGCAGGGGCCGCCACCGTGCACCACCGCGGACGCGAAGTATGCTGAGTATTACCCGTTCCAGCCCACCGTGGCGGGTCCGCCTACAGAAGAGGCCCTTGATGCAGCAGCCCTCCCCGCGCGGAGAACTCAGCGCCCTCGTCCTGTCCGTGATCGCAGGCACTGTGCAATCCGGGCAGGATGCCCTCTCCCGGCTCGACGCCCTCGCCGCGGAGGTGATCTCCCGAACGCCGGACATCCTGCAGGACGACGACCTGCAGCTCTCCCTCTTCTGCCTGTACGAACTGCACTACAGCGGGATCGACGGGGCGGGCGACGACTGGGAATGGGATCCGGGCCTCCTGCGGGTCCGACACCGCCTCGAAACTGCCTTCGAGCGGAGGGTCCGCGACGAGACCGTCGTCGGAGTCCTTCCCGAGCCCACGAGCGAAGCGGTCTGCGCGGAGTTGTTCCGGCTGACCGGGGAGGCCGGCGGGCCCAGCATGTCCCGCTTCGCGGCCAAGTCGGCCACGCAGGACCAGTTGCGGGAGTTCCTCGTGCACAAGTCGATCAGTCAGCTGAGGGAAGCAGATCCGCACACGTTCGCGATCCCTCGCCTGTCCGGCCGCTCGAAGGCAGCACTGGTGGAGATTCAGGCCGACGAATACGGTAACGGGTTGCTGGCGCGCATGCACTCCGCGCTCTTCGCCCGGACCATGCGCGGAGTCGGCCTGGACGACACCTACGGGGGCTACCTCGACGCCGTGCCGGCCATCACGCTGGCCGTCAACAACCTGATGTCACTCTTCGGCCTCCACCGGCGGCTGCGGGGCGCGATCGTCGGGCACCTCGCCGCCTACGAGATGACCTCCTCCCAGCCCAACCGCCTGTACTCCCGCGGCTTCACACGTCACGGGTACGGCCCCGACGTCACGGAGTACTTCGACGAGCACGTCGAGGCCGACGCCGTCCACGAGCAGATCGCCGGACGGGACATGGCCGGCGGCCTGGTGGAGTCGGACCCGCGCCTGCTCGAGGACGTCCTGTTCGGTGCTGCCGCCGGTCTGGCGATCGACACCCTCATGGCGGTGCACATCATGGACGCGTGGGAGTCGGAACGATCCTCACTGCGGGCCGCGCAGGTGATGGCCTGATGGATGCGGACCGGGCCGCCGACGACGCACGCGCCGACCCCCCGCTGAACTCCGGATCCGCAGCGCCCGTATCCGTCGTCGCGTGCCCCAACGGACCGCTGCTCGTCCGCGGTGACTTCACGCTCCTCGGCGCGGACGGGGCGGAACTGCCCCGCACCCGGCGCACCGTAGCCCTCTGCCGGTGCGGTGCGTCGGTGCTCAAGCCCTACTGCGACGGCTCCCACAAGCTGACGGGTTTCCGCTCCGAGCCCTGACGCGCGTGCATGCCGGGCGTGGCGCTGCGAGGCCGGCCGGAACCGCTAGCCTCCGGCCACGGACTGCATGATCATGACGGTCGCGCCGGCCGGAACCGCCGTGGCGAGGCCGTTCATCCGGCGCACGTCCTCGCCGTCGACGTAGATGTTCACATATCGCCTCAGCGCGCCGGTCTCCTCGCGGATCCGCTGGTCGAGCAGGGGGCGACCCTCGCCCAACCGGTCGAGCAGCGATGCCACGTCGCCTCCTTCGGTCACGCTCAGGCTGACCGTGCTGCGCCCGTCCACGTACTGGCGCAGGAGCGTGGGAACGAGGACGATGACCGACGGCATGGGGGGCGTCGCGGGAATGGGAACCACGACGGTCAGCCGGGCAGGACGGCGGCGCGCACGGAGAGCACGTCGGGCAGGTGGCTCGCCACTTCCTGGAAGGTGCGCCCCTCGTCCGCGCTCGCGTAGACGGATCCTCCGCGCGTCCCGAAGTAGACACCGGCCACCTCCGCGGTGTCCACGCAGGCGGCATCGCGCAGCACCGCGTTGTACTCCGCTTCCGGTAGTCCGGCGCCGCCGGCCTCCCAGGTGGTCCCGCCGTCGTCCGTCCGATGCACTTGCAGTCGCCCGTCGGGCGGGATGCGCTCTCCGTCGGCCTTGAGGGGGATGACCCACGCCGTGCCGCTGCGGTGCGGGTGCGTGAGCATGACGAAGCCGAAGTCGGCCGGCAGTCCCTCCGCGATGGACTGCCAGGAGTCGCCGCGGTCGGTGCTCGTATAGACGCCGTGGTGGTTCTGGGCGAACAGGCGGTCGGGGTCGACGGCGTCGCGCGCCACCTTGTGCACGCATTGGCCGAACTCCGGGTCGGGATCCGGCAGGAAGTACGCACTGATGCCCTTGTTGCGGGGTTCCCAGGACGCCCCGCCGTCGTCGGACCGGTAGACGCCACCCGTGCTCATCGCGACGTGGAGCGTACCGTCGGCGGGGCTCGGCAGGACGGTGTGGGCTGCCGCGCCGCCGAAGCCGGCACCCCAGTCGCTGCGATGAGGGTGGTCCCACAGGCCGCGATTGAGAGTGAACGTCTCCCCGTGGTCGGTGGATTTCCAGACCGAGATCGGCTGACAGCCGGCCCACACCACACCGGGACGGGTCTCCGCGTCCGGCTGGATCTGCCAGACCCGCTCGAGGGCGGTGCCGTCATCCTCCCCGAACCGGATGCCGCCCTCGACGGGTTCCGCCCAGGTCTCCCCGAGATCGTCGGAATGGGCGATGCAGGGGCCGAAATGCCACGACATCCGGCCGGCGAAGAGGCGGGTACGGCCCTCGCGGGTGTCGATCGCGACGCTCGGGATCTCCTCCATCAGGAACATCGGTCCGGACAGTGTCCACTGCTGCCGATCGGTGCTCGACGCGAGCCACAGGCCTTTTTTCGTGCCGATGGCGAGAAGTGTCGTTCCTGGTGCTGGCATGGCTTCCCCCGGTGCATGAGAGCGGCCGGAACGACCGCGCGTGTGATGCGTGTCACTTGGGACCATGCCATCGGCCACTCGTTTTGTACAGGGCCGGCTACCCCTTTTTTCCGCAGACGAAAGGACCGATCGTAGCCCTGTGCCAGAGTTGGATCGTGCGGTCGCTGGGGAGCGGATATCACACCCTGGAGGCACCGTTGCGTCAGATCGACCTCGGGAACCCCGCGCCGTCGCGGCTGTGTCCCGGACCCGGCCATGCACCTCGCGCGCGTCGGCACTGCGCCGGCAAACACTGCGTCGAAAGGTCCGCCGGGCTGCTCGGTCTGTGGTGGGCGCCGGGCTCGCGCCTGACCCTCGCCGACGTCCTGGCGGCCTACGAGGGAATTCGTGGCCTGTCCGACGGCTACGTCCTGCCGATGGTGGTGCACCTGCAGGGCCTGCGCGGGATCTCGCCGGCCGCCCGGATGGTCATTGTCGAAGGGTCGCTGACCTCACGGATCGCCTTTGTCGGCACCGGTCCGGTGGATCAGGTCATTGCCGCTTTCCTGGCACACGCGCGGTCGGAGACGCACTATTTCGAGAACGCCTCCGATGCGGAAGCCTGGGCCCGAGGCCTGTCGTCCGTGACGCGGCCGTCGCCATAGTCGCGGCGTTTCCCGGGTCCGGGAAGGACGGGGACAAACACTGATGACGATTCGCCGCGACGTGCGCACCCCGGGCCTGCCTTCGGGCATCACCCGGGGTGGGGGATTGCCTCAGCGGCTCTCGTTGTAGGCGTCGATGATCGATTGCGTGATCCGCCCGCGTGAGCTGGGATTGAACCCGTTCTCCTGTGCCCACCTGCGAATCTGCTGCGTGTCCTCGCGCTTCGAGCGGGAGGACGCAGATTTCTGGCTGCCGGACTGTTGCTTGCCGGACGCCTTACGACCCTTGTCCACATAGGTCGACAAAGCAGAACGCAAGGATTCTGCATTCTGTGATGTGAGGTCGATCTCGTAATCGGTGCCATCGAGGGCGAATCGGACAGTCTCCTGTGCTTCTTCACCGCTCAGGTCGTCGACCAATTGCACCTGTACCCGCTGGGCCATCATTTTCTCCTACGTCGTTCGAAGTCAATATAGTCAGCCCCATTGTTTCGACTATATCCCGGGAGGGGGTGCGGGCGGAAGAAATCTCGGAATTCCCTATTCAGTGGGGAATGCGTAAAAGCCGATTTCGGCACACGGGTGTCGGTGTGCTATTCGCGGGGTGTGTCAGGTGGCCGCGGCACCGTCGGCCTCGAACGCTCGGACCACCGCGTCGTGCGGCACGCGCGGTCAAGTCCCTGGTGGTGGTGTAGCGGTCGGTGATCCTTTTCTTTGTTAGGCGCTGAGTTCGAGTGTGGTGTCGGTGGGCTCCTCCGTCCCGGTGTCGGTAAGAAGTGTGAGGCGGGACTTGGCGAGAATGTCGAGGCCGAGGTAGCGGCGTCCTTCGGCCCATTCATCGGTCTGCTCGGCCAACACGGCTCCCACGAGGCGGATGATTGCGTCGCGGTTGGGGAAGATCCCGACACTGTCGGTGCGACGGCGGATCTCGCGGTTGAGGCGTTCGTTGGGGTTGTTCGACCAGACCTGCTGCCAGAGCCCTTCGGGGAAGCCGGTGAAGGCAAGGATGTCCGCGCGGGCGGCGTCGAGGTGTTCGTGAGCATCGGGAAGTTTCCCTTCGACGTAGTCCAGCAGCCGATCGAACTGAGCGTGCACGGACCCCGCATCAGGCTGGTCGTAAACAGAATGCAGCATCGCTTTCACGGCCGGCCACATGCTCTTCGGTGTC